>JBCCSJ010000080.1:0-18490 GCA_039200505.1 Planctomycetota bacterium
AGTGCCCGGGCCCGCCTTCAAGGACGGCGCCCTAAGGCATCAAGCCGGAGGTGAGGGGGGGGGGCGGCGGGCTGCCACTTCATGATCGCGGTTACCCTTTTCCGTACTTGGATGACGAAAATCAAGAAGTTGCCAAGGCATACACGGCGGCCTGTACCCCCGATTTTTTTCTGTTTGACGTTGATCACAAACTTGTTTACCGCGGTCGGTTGGACGAGACCCGTCCGACCCGAATTCGATCGGGTGTTTACGATTCATCAGGAAACCAGGCCCACGGTGCCGAACTAAGGTCGGCATTGGATTTGGTTTTATCCGGGCAGAAACCAGATCAAAAACAATATCCGTCGTTGGGCTGTAATATCAAATGGAAACCCGGAAACGAACCCCCGTACTACGGTTAATTCGCTCCGGATATCTTACTTTTTTGATTGAACTTGCAGGCTCGGCTGCCGATGTTTATTTGTCCTCAGGTGCGATTCCAAACTTACTTCGATCAGGATAATCTGGCCGTTTGGGCGGTTGATAACCGTTCTTTTCGATTTCTGTCAGCATTTGTTTGATCGCAACATCGAGTTGAGGATCGCCGCCGTCCACCATTTTTGCCGGGTCGTCGATCACTTCGAGGTCCGGATCGACTCCATGTCCTTCGATGCCCCAAGTGCCGTCTTTTTCGTAATAAGCAAATGACGGAATGGTTACGCTGGAACCGTCGATAAGCCCGGGGCCACCCGAAATCCCGACGAGGCCTCCCCAGGTTCGCATTCCGATTAGTTTGCCAAGATCGTTTTGTTTGAACAGAGCGGGAAACATGTCTCCTCCGGAACCAGCCATTCCATTGATCAGCATGCACTTAGGACCCTGGTGCGAATCTGGCGGCCAAGTCCAATCGATGCTGTCTCGTCTAGCCCAATAATTTGTAACCGGCCGATTCAGTAATTCGATAAATCGAGTTGGGATTTGCCCACCACCGTTCCAGCGATCGTCAATGATCAACGCTTCTTTAGAAAGTTGGGCGTAGAGTTGACGGACCAAATCGTTTTGACCAGGTACTCCGGTATTTACCACGTAGATGTAGCCGACTTTGCCGTCCGTTTTTTCTTCCACATATCGACGTTTATTTTCGATCCAATTTCGGAAACGAAGGTTGGCGTCACTCCGCATTAGTTTGACCGGAACCCTACGATCATCCGAATCGAGTTGGGCGTCATCGCTGATGGTCAGCGTAACGGTTTGACCAGATAGCCCCTCAAAAGCTCCGTAAGGATTTTGTTCGGTCGTCAGCGGTTCGTCATTGATCGCCAGCAGGTATTGACCAGTCTTAATGCCTGCCATGACAAGCGGATTTCGGGCATCAACATCCCAATCGGCTCCCTCAAAAAGATGTTCTAGCTGATAAACTTTCCCATCTGGTTTGAACTTACATCCGAGCAGACCAACATCGGAACTGGGACCACGCGGAACATCTCCACCACCTCGATAGTAGGCATGTCCGACATTCAGTTCGGCAATCATTTCGCCAATCACAAATCCAACATCGGCTCGTGAGGTGCAATCATCCAATAACGGTTCGTATTGATCCCAGATTGCATTCCAATCGACTCCGTGCATGGTCGGATCGTAAAAGAAATCGCGCTCAAGCCGCCACGCTTCAATCAGTAGTTGTCGCCATTCTTCGCGGGGCTGAATCATAACATTCATGTTAGCGGTCGATACGGGTTTGTCCAGTTTTTGACCCGCAGCTGCGTTGACGACAAAAACTTTGCCACGAGTCTGCACGATGATCTTTTTACCATCTGCCGAGACGTCAAAACCAACGGCTCCAGCTGCGACGGTTTTTGCTTTCAAATCGTCACTGCTCAAATCTAGCAATTTTATTGCCGGTTCACCGCCACCCCCGCGAGATGGACTCGTCGAAAACAGGAGTTGGTTTTTGTCGTTGACGCCCAAGCTGACAAAATTTCCAGTTCCAACGGGAAGCTGAAAGGCTCTTTTTTCAATGCCATCGAATTCGATTTCGATGCTGTCTTGCTTTTCTTTCTTTTTAGACTTTGAATCTGATTTGCTGTCTTGCCCTTTAGTTGCATCCTTGGCTTTGTCCCTCGCATCTTCGTCTGATGCCTCCTTCTCCTCTTTTTCTTCTTCCTTTTCCTCACCTTTGTCTTCTGAGTCGTTTGGTTTTTCTTCCTTCCAACTTTCTTCGTCAATTTTGGACAGCATTGGATACTTGACATCCGAACGCAGAGGCATCGCCATCAGTACTCCGGTATCGGAGTAAATGAAAGTGGTGCCAAGATCTTCATATTTGGGCGACGAAAAATTCCGATTGCTGTGAAAGAAAATGTATTCACCTTTGCGATCAAAAACCGGATCAAAATCGTTAAAATAATTGGCCGTCAGCCGCTTCTTCGTTCCGTCTTTGATGTTGTAAACCCAGATACTTGCTGCTGCCCCTCGGCGACCAGATTGTCGTGAATAGGTCAGCCACTGCGAGTTGTGAGACCATGAAGGATTGATGGCATCTGCTGAAGGATCGGTGTCGATCAGTTTGGATTCTTTGGATTCAACATTCAGTAGAAATAGTTCGCCGGTTTTATCTGCAAACGTGATATGTTTTGAATCGGGCGACCAATTCATGAGATAACGATAACAATCGCCGTTGCGAGTCAATTGCTTCGTTTCCCCGCGTCCGTCAGATTGCGTTACGTAAACTTCGTACTCACCTGTTTCATCAGAAAGGTATGCGATCCAGCGACCGTCAGGGCTCCAAATCGGATTGCGTTCGGCGATTCCACTGGACTTGGTAAGGTTTCTTGGGCTTCCATTCTTTACCGGAGCGGTCCAGATATCTCCACGAGCTTCTACCGTCACCCGTTTGCCGGTACTAGAAATACCACCATTGGAGATGAAGTCGGAGGCATCCACTTTCATCGTTCGCAGTGCTGGGCGGTCACCTGGAATGGTCACCGATACCGTTTTTGATTTTTTGGTTTGAAGATTCAATAGGTAGAGGTCAGGGCCGTTGGTAAATACGATTTCGCCTTTGCCAGTTGTGCCGGGACCGATTGATGGTGACTTGCAATCGTAGTCATCGAACCTGGTAACTTGTTCTCTTTCACCGCTGTCAACATCGTAGACCCAAATGTTCAGTCGGTGTTCGTCCCCAGCGTCAGAAAGATAATACACTTTTTCGCCGTGCCACATTGGCAGCGAATCGGTGCCTTCAAAATCTGTGATCTGTTTGGAAGTTTTATCTTGAAGATTGAAAAGCCAAATGTCGGAAGCCATTCCTCCCCGATATCTTTTCCAAGTCCGATTGTCGCGAGAGTGGGGAGTGTAAGCGAGCCACTTTCCGTCGCCGCTGATAGACCCGTTGGTACCGTAAGGAACTGGCAATTGTTTAGGAGAAGGTTTCAAAGATGAAATCGTAAACAGCTGAGGTTGTCGGCTTAGCCCCGCCATCCCATTAGATGAATACAACAATTGTTTGCCGTCGGGTGACCAGTCGCATAGAGATTCCGATGCCGGATGAAAAGTCATTCGTTCCGCGTTACCACCTTCTGTTGGAATCACGTAAAGGTCGTTACCGCCGTCGTAATTGCCCGTAAATGCAATACGTTTTCCGTCGGGACTGAATCGAGGATATCGCTCAGCACCCTTCGGACTGGCTAAGGGAGACGCCATGCCACCCTTTTTGTTCACCACCCAAAGATCATTTGCGTAGGAGAAAACGATTTTGTCCTGGCTCACGTCTGGGTATCGCATCATTCCTGCTGATGGACGCGTTTGAGAATTTGAGACTGCGGGCAAGTTTGTACAAACAAAGCATACTAACGTAGCTATGAAAAGTGTCTTGTAAATTGTCATAGAGACCGGCAATTGCTTTCCAAGGATTAAATTAATTTCAGTGATCGAGCATTCGGACCAATTCAAATCGAAAGATAAGATTCGCTCCAATCGTTTCGATCCGAACGAATCGTCGCTCATCCGCTCTGACGAGATGAAATCTAGTTCGCCAATCGGTCAAGATCAAGGATTCGAACGACACGTCGCATCATTTTGCAAACCGCAGGTAGTGGATCAAAAGGAATTCCCCAAATTTGCCCCAATCAATCCCTGATAAAATTTCTGTAATATGAAAAAGCGTACAATGATAGATGATCGGTCTGCATCACCCGTTCGTTTTGCGGCCGTTTGATCAAAGACTACCTTTGGTTTCGGAATGGACCACCATGATTTCTCGACAACTTACTTTCTCAATTTCTATATTCGTTTTTGGGACGGCGATCTTAGTATCCGACTTTTGTCAGGGACAGGATCCCCGCATTCGGCGGCGGCAGTTTGTTGAAGACCTGCTCAAGGGATTGATTGAATCTCAGTTGGACAACAATCGGCCAGAAAGAATTCCCGGTGGAAATCCTAATCTGGTTCCACCACGACCTCAGTTGTCTCCGCCACCCACGGTCGACGTGAGTCCCAAGATGCGTGAGGTAAGAAAAACGCTTAAACAATGGAATCGAAGTTGTGATCAGTTGATCAATGAACTCCGGGAACTTGAAATTCGATCTCCTGCGATCCGTCCCTATCTAGCTGACACATTACAAGTAAAGGCAGAAGTGGAAGTGTTGGCCAACAAAGCATCCATCTATCCCACAGTCGATCCACTCGTTGAAGACTTTCGCCTGATTGATCGAGATTGGAGACTACTGACGTACCATCTCAAGTATTCAAACCAGCTGTCACCTAAATGTAGACGAATTCTCGAAACCATGGGCAAATTAGATCAACAGCTTTGTGCAGCTTTTCAGATCGAAGCGCAAATGGATCGAAATGAATTGATTCGGTTGGGCTCACAGCTTTCTTCAGATTATAACCATTTGCTGCACGATGTTTATTACGTGGTCCGTTCGTTGCCTGAGGGGCGTGCAATTTTGAATCAGGGGCAAAACCTGCAGCTTATGATGTCTCGAACCACCGCCCTGCTGCCTCGGGGGAGTTACGACAATGTGGTTCAGTCGTACCAGGATTGTGTCAAACAATGGAAAGCGTACAGTCGAAAGTTGCGTCCGATTCAAGACGAGCGAATTCGTCGATCGATTGCGGATATCGAGGCAACTAAATCCTCGATCAATGAGCAACTTTGGTTACCGGTCGAGCTTGATAGAGAGTATTTGGGATACTTAAATGACATCATTCTGGAAGACTCAAACCAAATATTTCAAAGCGTCAGCTTGAATGAATTGGCGAGGCTACCGGATCCGCCTAAAACTCTTTCAGTCGTCGCAGACTATAGGTCGGCTTGCGAAGACTTTGGTAGGAGCCTGAAATCGAGTGATCCTAAAGAAGATCTCGACTGGAAATTTCGGTTGTTCAAAGTCCAGTGGCTTAACCTGAAGGCCCAGTTGAATCCGATTCAAGTGCCCGTTGTGGTCAACAAATTACAAGATGTAGGCCAGGCGGTGAGTTTGCTGGATCAGCGTTTCGGTGAATCACCTCCCATCAACCGGAACGCTTTGATCCAATTGACAGCGAACTTGACAGCGGTATCCCAACAACTCGCCTATGATGTGCATCGCAACATTTCGTCACCAAATTATGAGCAAGACTTTGAGCAAAAGATCTGCAACCAATCGGAACGATTTGCACGAGATGCAAGTCTCATTCATCGGCAGCTGATTGTTGAACCCAGTCGTCAGGTGACTTCCGATGAGTTTGGCCAACTATTCGACGACTGGAGATCGCTCAAGGCAGAGATTGTAAATTGTAAACCAGCCCAGCAGGCGGTGTTCCAAAGGTCACTGGTTCAGTTAGAACCAGTGATGGTGAAGCTTCTGGTCGTGTTTTCGAAATAGAATTCGTTCAACGTGACTGGTCGGGTGAAATTCGATCAAACTTAAAATGAGCTTTCGACAAAATTGATCGACCATTAAACTTAAGCGTTAATTAAGAGGTGGACTGGGAACGGTCTTTCATCATCGCAGACGGACGATGGATTCTAATTCGGGATACCAGAATTTAGGATCAACGTAAGTAATCAAGGATTTGAGGCGAAAAATGGCGACGGAACTGGAACCCAAATTGGCAGATGAGAAATCAGGTCAAACCAGTCAAGATAAAATCGCAAAAGACATCCATACCGAGTCGGAGCGATTAGCCAAGGAGGAACGAATTCCTCACCCACAGGGAGTTAATGGGAAAAGTAAAATCTTATGGTCTTACTTAGTCCCTGTCTTACTATTTCATTTATTAATTCCCTTGGCGTTTTTTGAATACTTTTTCTCATGGTGGGGTCTTCTGTTTCTACCAATCGGAAATTATTTTTTCACATCGTTGGGAATCGGCGCTGGATATCATCGTCTTTTGACTCATCGTGGATTCGAGTGCCCCAAATGGTTTGAATACACGCTTACCGTTTTGGGCGTCTGCAGTTTTCAAGATTCACCGGCTCGGTGGGTTTTGGTACATCGCGTCCATCATCAACATTCCGATCATCAACCTGATCCCCATACGCCTCACGTGAGTGCTTTTTGGGCCCACATGGGATGGCTGTTTATTGACAACCAAGATTTGAGTTCGGCGTCCGCGTACGACAAATACACACGCGATTTGATGAGGGATCCGTTCTACATGTGGCTACAGCGGAATCTGAATTGGGTTTGGGTGTTTGTAGCGCACGCACTTGTTTTTCTATTGGTAGGCTACGGCCTGTCCTACTGGTTTGCGCCAGATCAGATTTTCAGATTCACAACGGCGTTCTTTTTCTGGACCGTCATCATGAGGACGGTCTACACCTGGCATGTTACCTGGGCGATCAATTCGGCCGCTCATATGTGGGGCTATCGAAATTATGAAACTCGGGAAGACAGTCGTAACAATTGGCTGTTTGCAATATTGACCAATGGCGAAGGATGGCACAACAATCATCATGCCGATCCTCGCTCCGCTCAGCACGGCCACCGTTGGTGGGAATTGGACCTTACTTTTTTAACACTCGTCTTTTTTGAAAAAATCGGTGTAATTAAAAAATTGGCCCGGCCGCATCGTTCCGGACTGGCAAGAAGAGCGATCTACTAATCTAGTGCGACGTTTTTTTGTCGGCTCTTTAAATACGCAGCCCGGTATTCGGAAAAATGATTCAATCAAGTTATTAGATGCTGCGTCAATTCAAAATCTAGATTGATCTTTATTTCGGGATTTGAAATTCAAACCTTCCGAAACGATTGATTCTTTGCAACGAACAGGGCTGCCCACTGGTTTTTGGGGGCAAAGATTCCACGTCTGGGATTACTCAAGCCGTTTTCGAATCGGTTGGAGCCACTGCTTTATTGACGAGCCGACTGGATCCATCGCGATTTGTGTCTCAGCATTTGTGAACGACATGCTGGATGACACAACTTGTGAAAAATTCGTAATCAAGCGAAGAGAGTCCAATCGAAAACGGGCATGTGATCAACGCGAGTAATCCGGTTGAGTTCGACAAACCCGACCGAAGAGGATCACGATGAACAGATCGTCGATATTATCGACAAATATCAACTATCCGAGATAGGCATTAGCACAAATACAACGCGAACAACACAAATGTTAAACGAGGAAATTTTCGATTTACAGGTCGAATTGGAAAGGGCAACCTATTCTTAATCGGCCGGTCGAAAAGACAGAAACCTGTCTATTGGCTTCATTAGTGGTTCGGCGGATTAAAGACCTATCGCGATCTCAAATTTGAACAGTCGAGTCATTTTGGATGTACTTTGGAACAATCTGAAAGATCTGGATGGAAGCAATATTCAGAAAGAGATTTCACTTGGCAGTCCATTCATTGCAGCATCTGCCGCCAGCGTGGTCTTCCCTGGATATCAACTCAATCATCGAAGCAAAAGATGAATCGATCGACTAGATCGTGGATGCCAAATAATGAATTGGACGACTGACAAAATTAGGATCACCGCTGGGCTGGTAAGCATATTCCTGTTCGCCTATCTGCTCGCCTTGGCGATCGGAGTTTTTCCGTCGACCGCCGAAAACGACAGGCATTCAGCCCGGATCAAGAACTGTGATTGCATTGCGATTTCAATATCAACTTTAGTGAATCGAAATGAATCTCAGATTATCCAGCGAGTCTTGAATTCGGCGGTCGCCCAAATGTCAGAAATAAAATCAATTGCTGTTGTTCGATCTGGAGGAAGGCCTTACGTGCATACTGTTGGTCATGAGCAGTTCTGGAACGAAAGTCATAACTCCGAACAAAGACACAGCATTTTGTTGGAAAGTAAACAGAAGAATTGGGGGGAGATTCAGTTTACTTTTCCTCAATCCGCCGATCATCAATGGATCGGAATCCTATCGCCAGCAATCCGGTTCCCACTCTTTATGGCCGCCGTTCTGTTTGTTCTCTATTTGATTTGTCTGGGCACCATTTTTTCCAGGATCACAAAGGACAAATCGGTTCCTACTCGTGTCCACCACGCATTGGATAACCTCACCGAGGGATTGATGGTGCTCGATCGACAGGGTGAAATCGTGTTGGCAAATCGAGTTTTTTCCGATTGGGTTGGGATTCAGTCGCAAGACTTACTGGGAACCAGTCTTTCAGAATCGATAGGCTGGAAAGACGAATTTGGATGCGACATTGAAGCTTACCCATGGGATGAAAGTTCCCAATCGGGGGCAGTTGTGGATCAGATCCTTACGTTGCCAAAAATTCGTGGCGCCGGCGAAACGGAAAACAGCATAGAATTCGGTGAATCAAATTCTCTTATTTTCAAAGTCAGTTGCGTTCCAGTCATGGCTGAGTCTCCTAAAGGAAATGGAGTCCTTGTTGGGTTGGAAAACGTAACAGAACTGGAATTCAGTAAACGAGCGGCGAAATCAGCCAACCAAGCCAAGTCTGAATTCACGGCCAACATAAGCCACGAAAAACGGACGCTGAAGAATGCAATCCTTGGATTTACGGACTGGCTTCGACGAGGTTTGGCAAGCGATCCGGCAGAAGAACAGGAATACCATTCGACCATTTATTCCAGCGGCAAACACTTAAGGGAATTGATCAACGATGTTCTGGATCTTTCAAAAATTGAGGCCGATAAGATGGAGATCAGCCTCGTTCAGTTTTCACCATTTTCAATCATCCACGACGTTGAAAATATTCTCAGGGTCAGGGCAGAAGATAAGGGCATTCGACTTGTCACAGAATATAAAAATAATTTCCCTGAACTAATTTACACCGACGATGTTCGATTGCGGCAAGTGGTCACCAATCTTGTTGGTAACGCGATCAAATTTACTTCCGAAGGTGAAGTTCGCATCGAAGCCCAGATGGTTTTGGTTGACGAGATTCCAATGCTAAGGGTTTCGGTTATTGATTCGGGCATCGGCATGACCGAAGAGCAATGTAGGCAAATTTTCGACCCGTTCACCCCGGCAGACTCTGGCGTGACCAGAAAATTTGGAGGAGCCAGTTTGGGACTAGCCATCTGCAAAAAGATTGTCGAGGCCTTACAAGGTCAAATTCGGGTTGAAAGCGAACTAGGCCAAGGCAGTCGTTTCACCTTCGATGTCCAGGTTGGCGAGATTTTCGATGTGAAGTGGTTGAACCAGGAAGCTTACTTTGAATCGTTGAAACGGCAACGGTCAACCCATTGCAACTCTATCACGCAATTGCCGCCCGGTAGGGTTTTGGTTGTCGACGATGGGCTTGCCAATCGTCGACTTATTCGGGTCATTCTTGAAAGAGCCGGGTGCGAAGTATTGGAAGCTGTGAACGGTCAAGAAGCCGTAGAAATCGCGTCAGCCCAACAATTTGATATGGTGTTCATGGACATGCAAATGCCGATTCTGGATGGTTACAAAGCCACGGTCAAGTTGATTGAAAATGGCTTGGAAGCACCTGTCATCGCGTTAACTGCCAATGAGATAAAAGGTGATCAGGAAAAATGGCAAGCTGCCGGGTGTCGGGGATTCATCGCCAAGCCAGTCAATATTGACATTTTACTGGCGACCGCGGCCGAATTGCTTAGTTCCATTCCCGTGGGTGAAAGTAAGTTGGAACAGGCAATGGAGCGTCCATGGGATCAAATCGAATTTCGAGCCCTGTTCCTGGAATTCATGATTCCAATTCAAGACTGCTGGGAGAATGGCGATTGGGAAGGGCTCGCTTCGTCGACATCCAAATTCGAACAAGAATTGGTACCGTTTCAAAAAGACTCACTAGCTAAGGTGACCGGAGAATTGAATCTGATCTGCCAAGGACTCATGGTGTGTGACCCCGCTGAGATCGTTTTGACAGATGTGAATAACAAAATGGATGATTTTCTTCGCGAAGCAATGGCAGCATTGAAATCGAGCAAGGAACTGAGCCGGGCCCGAACGGAAATGCCGACTTTAGTGGTTTCCGAGCCAGTCCATCGCGAAACAGCTAGTTCGGAATTCGAATTGGGTCCAATCGTTTCCGAATTACCTGCGGACGATGTCGAATTCGTCGAGATTATCGTTGAATTTTCCAGCACACTTAATCAAAAACTTAAAGAGATGGATCAATTGTTGCAGGATAGCGACTTTGAAGGGTTATCCAGACTGGCACACTGGCTAAAGGGAGCCGGAGGGACTTGCGGCTATCGAGAGTTCTACGAACCGGCAGCCGACCTCGAAATGTTTGCCAGAGACCAGCAATCCATCGAAGCCGAAAACGCTTTATGCCAATTGCATCAACTGAAGGGTCGAATCCAACTACCTGATATTGCCAGCCACTAAGGGGATTTCATCCGGGGGCGTAAAAATTCAATGCATCCAAGTGCACTTAAAGGCTTTAATCTTTTTTTCCAGGCACTATTTTTCGGAATCAAACCAACAATCGAGTCGCCCAAACACCGAATTTGATCCGGTGTCACCAATTTCCACCGTATTTCGAACTTTGGAAGCTACACTTCAAAGAATAATGCGAAAAACGATGTAACCTCCACTACCCTCCCTGCCTTGGATTTATCGGATGTCCCAACTAACGACAGTTGAAATTCCCGAATCGCCTTTGCCTATAGCCGAAGCTACAGAAACCCGAAAAGCGTCTTCGCGGCATATTCAGGCTGTTGACCAAAATGAACTCAAGCAGGCCAAAATTATGATCATTGACGATGAGTCATTGGTCATTCGAGTTGTCCGGCGTTTTCTGGCCGCCGAGGGTTACGAAAATTTTGTCACCATTACCGATGCCCGAGATGCATTTGGTGCCATTGATCGAGAGGATCCTGATGTCGTTTTATTGGATATCATGATGCCTCATATCACCGGACTGGAATTATTAAAAATTCGCGAGCGTAAAAACGTATTCCAACATATCCCATTTATTATCCTGAGCGCCAATTCCGAAGCTCAAATCAAACGGGAAGCTCTTGAGTTGGGGGCGACAGATTTTTTAAGTAAGCCTGTCGACTCAAGTGACCTGACATTAAGAGTGAAGAACTCGTTGATCGTCAAAAGGCACATGGACCACCTGGCCAACTATGCGGAGGAGCTCAAAGAGGAGGTAAGAGCCAGAACGATTCAGCTTGAAAAATCTCGCGAGCAAATCATTCATTGCCTCGCGAGGGCCGCGGAATATCGAGACAATGAGACGGGTGAACACGTCATTCGAGTCGGTAAATACTGTCGCGTGATTGCAGATCAACTTGGTTTTGGAACAGAATACTGCGACGAGATTGAATTGGCAGCTCAACTTCACGATGTAGGGAAAATTGGAATCCCGGATTCCATTCTTCTCAACCCTGGCAAGCTTAGCCGTGAAGAATTTGAGGTCATGAAACAACATTGTGGTTTAGGCATGCAAATCATGGAACCACTGACTGAATCTGAGTCCGATCGGATCCATCGACATACTGGAATGGGCGGTTTCATTATGGAGTGTTTCGATTCTCCCATGTTGGAATTAGCCGCCAACATCGCCCGCACCCACCACGAAAAATGGGATGGAACGGGCTACCCCAAGGGGCTGGCGGGCGAAGACATTCCAATCGAAGGTCGAATCTGCTGCGTAGCCGACGTATACGACGCTCTTTCAAGCGATCGACCCTACAAGCCGAGATTCCCGATCAAACGCTGCCTGGAAATTATGTTGTCCGAACGAGGGACACGTTTTGACCCAACCGTGTTGGATGCATTTTTCAAACGTATCAAAGAAGTTCATGAAATTCGAACCAAGTGGGACGACGCCGAAACTTTCCGAGAGATTAGCAAGCAAAAATCCTGATTCAGCTCCTACTCAATTTCTACCAAGGTGTTTTTGCAAGGCTGAAAGAAACTTTTTGGCGATGTCAATTTTCGTAACCCGACTGATTTCTTGCCAACCGGGACATGCGTTGACTTCTAAAACAAATGGTTGTGATTGATCTTTTTGGTAAACCAAGTCGACGCCGGCAAAAAAGGTCCCTACTGTCCGAGCCGCAGTGATTGCGATCTCAGATTCGTGGTCGGAGGGAATATAAGATTCGCCAACTCCTCCTTTGGCAATGTTGGTAATCCATCCAGATCCAGAATGCCTCTTCATGCCGATAACGGTTTCGCCGATGACTATCAGTCTGATGTCGAATCCTTCGTGCTGCAAAAATTGCTGTTGGTAGATAACCTCTCCCGCTTGTTGCTTGTTTTCAAAAATCTGTCGCGCCTGCCGAATGCAATTCAGTCTTTCGACTCCCCTCCCCATACTCCCAAAGATCGGCTTCACCACGACATCCCGATTGAATGCTTCAAAATGTTGAAGGGCAAGGTCGGCGGATTGGCTGACCGCCGTTTTCGGAACTAGAATCTGATTTTCCGCTAATAACGATAGCGTTCGATATTTGTCGATTGAGATTTCAATTGCCAACGGTGAGTTGATAATGGGGATTCCGAGTCGTTCTAGCGTTCCCAGTACATCCATTCGAAAAACGACTTGTTCGAGCGAGCCGGGTGGCATAACACGTGTGATTACGCAATCTGATTGGATGAGTGGTTGGGGAAGCTGTGATTGGTGAGGATCAGCGGCAACAGTCGCCGTAAGGTTTTCGAACGGATAGTTAATCACTTGGAAGTGTTCGCCTGCCGCTCGAACAAGATCCTGAAAATGCCACGATTTGGAAGTGGAAAGAACCACCAACTTCATCATGACAATTGGAAACTGGTTGAAAGGATATCGTTACGAATCGTTCCCGATTCAAATTTGCGGTTCGATGGCAAAACGGTAATTGCGATTTTAGCTGGACTGAATAGATGAGGATCGATCTGATAAAAATCGTAATTGTAGCTTTGAAAGATTTCTAAAAATGGAGTTCCAAATTCTTTCGAGCTGCGGCTGGGGATGTCGTCTATCATCTCCTGAATCTCATTTTCGCTACATTCAATTTCGAATTGAACATGGCCCCCGTACAAAATCGAATCATTTGACCAACCCAGCGCGGTTACATCTTTGTCTGGGATAGGAGGCAATGGAGCGGTCCCGTAACCCGATTGAATCTTGGTTAATGGAAAATGCATTTCATGAAGTTTGTGCATGGCGGTTTCCACGCTGCGACTTACCACTTGAATCAAGCCAGCCAAGCTCGCCGTCCGGGCGACGCATAAAAACATCTGGTTGGCCTTAATTTGAGTCTCTTTGACCATGTGAGCAATCACATCGCTTCCAGGAATCGTTGATGTTTCCAGAATGCCGACCCCGACCGTGCTGGTTGCATCGGAAAAACCGCTATCTTTCAGAATCTGTTCCCGTCCCCTTGAAACTCGGATCGGTCCACTGCACATCGCAAAAAAATCACCGACAGAAATGGGCCAGCCCGCATATTGACAACCGATACAGGCGTCTACTGGTGATTTGGTTTGAACGTGGATCAAATCTAGACCAATTTCATTCTGAGATGCTATTTCGATTTCTGCCAACCCACCCATGCAGATTTTCGAAAGCAGAATCCCAGCTTCGGTCGTCGCCGCAACTTCGACACCGAAATCGAGTATCGTTGCGTGATCGACTTCCAGAACGCGGATACCCAATTCATCAGCCTGTTGGATCGCAGTTCGGACCCAATGCAATGAATTCTGATTCAGTCTTTCGGCGTGGTTCACTCGTCTGGATCTTTCTCGCGTGGAAAATACTCTTCAACGATATGATAAAACTCGCTGGCCGAAGAGACTTTTGCGACTTTGGTTCTGAACTGACGGGCACCGAATCGCCCTTGAGCGTAACAACACGCGTAACGTCGCATCAGTTGCGCTCCCTTATCTTCACCAAATCTTTTGACGATGAGGTCAAAATGGTGCAATAAGCATTGTCGCTGTTGGTCCAGTGAGGGGTCTTGTGGAATTTCCTCGCCCCGAAGTGCAGCGGCGCTCTGAGAAAATAACCAAGGTCGTCCCAGGCAGGCCCGTGCAATCATAACACCATCAACATCATAATTCTTGAACGCGTGAACCACTTTGTCGGCCGAATCGAGATCACCATTGCCGATTAACGGGATCTTTTTGAGATAGGGTTTAATCTCGGAAATCCGATCCCAGTCGCTCTTCCCTCGAAACATGTCTTGGGCTGTCCGGCCATGAACCGTAAGAGCTGCTGCACCGGAACCTTCGACCACTTGGGCCACATCGATTGCATTGATGTTGTCGCGTGTGCAGCCAAGCCTGATTTTGGCGGTCACAGGAGTTGGCGAACATGCTTTTACGACTTCAGAAATAATTTCGCCCATCCGGTCAGGCGTCTTCAGTAAGTAGCTACCACTTTTGGCACGTTGAGTGACTTGTTTGACTGGACAGCCGAAATTGATATCGACGATACTAACGCTGTAATCTTCGACCAATCGACGACCAACTTTGGCCATGGTGTCCGGCTGGTTGTCCCAGATTTGAACTGCCAGCGGTCGAGCTTCTTCACGGACACCCCACAAACGATCAGGATGTTCTGGCGTATTTTCATCCAGCCAAACAAATCCGCGAGCATTGACCATTTCAGTGGCAATCAAACCTGTGCCGCCGTATTCACGAACAATTTGCCGGAATGCATAGTTGGTGAATCCAGCCATCGGAGCCTGCAGGATCGGCGGATCCACAGTCACATTGCCGATTTGAATCGGGCGAACGTTGGGAAGAATGTAGGGGCTCGATTTGTCGATGGTTCCTTGATTCATAGTCATATCTTGAAAAACTATCTTCCTCGCGCCAATAGCTTGTTTGGGAGTCATCCGACAAAAATGTAGAATGGGCGGTTAGCTAGAAACCAGATGAAAGGTCAAGCCCGAATCAAGCCATCGTTCGGCGTACGAATTGTTTCAATCACTTTTTTACTTTCATGAATTTTGAATCCTATTCTCATTTGATTGATACTGATTCGCATGATCAGCGTTCGCGTTTTGTGATCCTTTTCCACCAGTTTCCCCTCGATCATGACAGACAGGATCATTGGGACCTGATGCTAGAGAAGGAAGGCCAGCTGGTCACTTGGATGTTGATGGATCCACCAAGGTCGGGTAGCAAGATTCGAGCGACGCTGTTGCCCGATCATCGGATCGACTATTTAAGTTATGAGGGGCCGATTTCCGGTGGGCGAGGGGATGTGACTCGAGTAATTCAAGGCGTGTACGAGCCGATTTCCAGTCAAAACGACCACTGGATTTTTTGGCTGAAACCGGACAAACAATGCTGGGACGTTCGACTCAAAAATGGGTGGTTCACTTTCAAAAGCTGCTCAAGGGAACCATAGAAGGTTGTCTGGGAATTGAGGGGATGAATGCATTCAGGCGATTCAATGGGGGCCAGAGTTCGACCCTTTGAACGGGATAGTAACACGTACCATTCGGTCATCGCAGATCGGCTGAAATATTCAGTCTTTATCAGATGCTATCTTCAATCTCTGTGATTTGTTCCTGTTTCACCTGTCGAATCATCGCTGCCTCATGGGCTTCGTCTCCTTCGCTCCCTGCCTTTCGAGTGTCCAATTCCTCAAGCCGTTTTGATGTGCCGTACAGCGTTAAAACGTCACCTTGATTGACCAGGGATCTTCCGTATGGACTGCCAATGTATTTGCCGTTTTTTCGGTGGATACCCAAAACCAAAACACCTTCATTGGATAATTTGGCCTCGGCCAGTGTTTTGCCAGTTATCCAGTCGTCAGGATTCGCTGTGATTTCGTAAACGACAAACCCCTCTGCTAGATGAAGCAATGAAACGTAATCCCGCACATCCAATTGTGTCCACTTCTTTAAAGACCAAGCTATTAACTTCTCGATTGCCTGATCAACGAATTTTTGAGTCGTGATCATCCAAATTCCTAACAATGAACCAGCTAAAATTACTAATCGCACGGTCCATGTTCGAGTATCTTCGGTGTTTTGAGCAAACGTAGCCATCATTGAGGCAATCACAACCGCGATACCGATGTTCCCGGTCAGCATCAATGCCATCACAATTTTCCGACGAACTGGATGGTCTGCGACCTGTTCCGATTCGTACGTGGTAAAGCCAACACCGGTGTAGGCAGATCTGGCTTGAAATCTTGCTGAGTCTTGCGACATCCCCGTCAACTTCAATGCAACCGACCCGATTCTTGTGACTAAAAGGGAAATGACTAGTGTCGCTACCAAAGTGATGATGCCGACCAATTCACCGCTCCCGATTCCAGATTCGTTTTAAAGGTTAAAATCGAATCTTAACCTGCCATCGAATCGAATTTAACATCAGTCAAAAATTTTGAGGTAGAACCAAAACAGTCTCATTCCCCCGACACACGCGGTCAACCATGAACGGGGCACGCGTTGGGAAGTTCTCACTGGACTAACGGTTAACGTCGCCAGCGCCAATGTCGTGGAGAAAATGAATGTCAAATCGGCGATCATCCGCTCCCGTGTTCTGCCTTCTGCGATCCACGGGGGTCTATCGTTTTAATACCCCGATTCACGCCTAAGAGCTTTGACTTGGACGTCCCGTCCAATTTCTTCGGTCAATTCCTCCCATTGCTCTGCGACTTTTTGAAGAATTACTTTTGCATCAGCATCGTCCGTTGCTAGATATTCTCGTATCGCGTTATCTAAAAATTTCAAATATCGATCCTGTTTCAGGATTCGTGGGAACAACAATACAAGCGGTCGTTCATGGCACTCAGCCACGACATCCGCGTATTCATCTAGAACATCTATGGAAAGGACTTCGCCCGTCCAACGACTCACGTCACCTAAATGTGTCGCTCGGAACGGACCCAATTCAGCCGATTGGTTCAACGTCAAGAGGCTGATGTTTTTACTCGGTAACCACTGTAAAAATTCAAGTGCGGTTGATTCGTTTGGAGCCTTTGTCGATACCGAAATGACAAGTCCATTAAATCCAACCAAGTGGGTATGCATTTCATCCGGATCATTTCTTTTGTTCCAGACATTTCGACCATAATCGAACCATTCTTCCACTCCAGGAAGCGATTGAATGCTCAGGTTTGCAGATTCAGAATCCAATTTTTCAGCGTCCAGCCGTTGCGGCCATGTCATTGCTATGTTGGATTTGCCTTCCCGTGCCAGTTCAAAAGTCTTTTGTGGATCAAGGTCTAACGATCGCTCGGTGCTGATCTGTTTTAGCTGTTCCAGAGTTGCCACGACAATTGGTTGAGCCACCAAAGGTGTCATGTTGTCCCGATTGAAAAAAGTTGAAAGTTGACCTCGTTGTCGAATCGTCGGAGCGATACGAGCCAGGAAGGTCTGTACCGCCCAGCCTTCCGCCAACGGCATGTCGATACCAGCGGGAATGTTTTTGGGCGATTCTGTTGGCAGCTTTTTAAGTCTTTTTTCAGTATTCTCCCAAAACTCAGGCGGCTTAAATCCAGTGCTCTGCAACATGTCTTTGTTGTAAATCATCGAATAGGTTGATCCGCCGAGTGGGACTGCCCAGGGTCGATCAGAAAACCGAGCGATCGACATCCGAAAATGTTTCAGCAGTTCGTTTTTGTCGAGTTCCTCAGAAGACCATACCTCCCTTGGAATAGGATTGATTTTTTCTGTCTCAGCCAACTCGCCAATGAATTTCGGCGGATAGATGACAAGGTCAACATCATCAGGGATCTCTAATCCTGAGGCTGCAAATTCGGCTTCAGTCTGATTGATAGTAGAAACTGTCCCATTGCGTCTTGCTTTCCATTGTCGTCCTAGGGGCGCGCCCAATAGTTCATCCCCCACGATCAGAATCTTGATCGGATCTGGCGAAACCAATTCTATTTCTTTGTCGGATACTAGATTTTCAGATTCCGGAGTAGGCTTTTCACAACCAGCCAACATCAACATGCTCAATAAAAAAAACGTTTTGACAACGAGTAACGGGCTTAACAATGATGTTTTCATAGGGGTTTGTTCAACTTCGATGCGGCCAGTAACAGGCTGGATCATAAGACGGTGTCAGTTGGTAATCGCTTTAAGAATTTTAGCGAGTAAGCATGGGTGAAATTCGTAAGGAACGTTCGACTCTGTAACTACGGTTCGATTGAAGAGATGGTTTGATGGGTTCC
>JBCCSJ010000081.1:0-18459 GCA_039200505.1 Planctomycetota bacterium
AGCAAAAATACGGGGTCAGAATTTAAATCTACCCGGAGTTCAACGTCGGCCAAGTTTTGTCATTCGCAAGGTGGATTTGGAAGGCCAAGGTTTGCTTGCCAATCAGGTCTTTGATTTTGCAGGCACGGCTCATAATTTGACTAACGATCCAGATCTGGTGGAATACCCAACTTCGTTTGACTTGCGTGCGCAGGGGCTTCAGCATTTCCATGTTGTCTGTATTATTGATCGAAAAGGCGGGAACGCGCTGGACCTTTTGGAAATTTCTTGTCCTGACCTCATCCTTCCAGCCCGAATTTTGGGATCCCCTGACTCGATTCAACTGGCGATGGAGGAAGGTAGTCATTTACAGGTGAAACTGAAGCTTCAGCTGATGGGTGACAGTCTTAAGGGTGACATTTCATTTCAACATTCACAGGCTGAATTTGAAGTGACGCAGATTCACGAATTGGCCGGAGGCGAAAAGGTTTTGGCACAAATGAATCGTGGACTCAAAAACTTAAGTTCCTTTGTGTCCAACGTATCAATCAAAGGAAAGCTTGGCGATTATTCCATGAATTGCGAGACCGATTTTGGCCAAAAATTCGCTGAACGGATTAACTATCGCCTGACTGCACAAAGTGAGTCGATGGTCAGTCAATGGCAAACCCAGTTACAAAGGGTATTCGACGCTAAAATGAAAACTCTCGATGAACAACTGATTCCCCGATTCGAAGAATTGACCAGTCAATTCAAACAGGAAAAGTCAAACGTCGCTGGTATGGCACCAGCCAAACGGTCCCGCTAGGCAAACCAGCAGTAATCGGCTTGTTCGCATATTGAATCTCAACCAAGCAGGGACTAATCGAATTGGGTCGACTTGGTGTTTCGTTGCGGATCCAGACGTAGTTCATACTCGACCGTTACATTGTCGATCAACGACAAAACTCCCGGAACATTAAGGCAAGACGTCAGGGCTATTTGTTTTTCGTAGTAGGATTGGACCGCACCCGTAAGCGTGACAATTCCACGGTCCACACAAATGGCAAGTTTTCTAAAGCCCGGAAAGTGACGGGAGTGAAGAAATAATGTGACCCGCCGCGAGACATCATCATCTGGGTAGTCCAAATGGATACTGCTTGGGGTGATTTGTCGGGTAGGTACCATGTCACGATCCTTCATGAAAATCGACAATGAGCATTGAACTCCGGTAGAAAAGGTCGATCTTTCGACAACCGGAAACAACCCTCCTTGAATCGTTTGTTTCTCTGGAAAGAGTTTTTTGTCAAACCGCAATGAAGTCGTCAGCCGGAACTTCAATGAATCTGTAATGGCTTTTGGGTGAGCGATTTTTACGTCCTAACAAATCGACTCAATCTGACTTTACAGCATTGCAATGATAACGGATCTTTCTTGTTAACCGTCAGCTATTCACACATTTTTCACAAATCAGAATCTAGCTAGCGTGCCCTAAAGCTTTGTTGTTGTCTTTGATCTTACCAATAGATGGATAAATACGAAGCTTTGGTTGACTGGGTGGTTTCCGGGGGCGATTTAGAACTGGACGTTTGACCGATATTTATATTCTGGTTTCCTGGGAAAGTTTTTTCTTAGTCGAATATCGTGACTTGTTCGGATCGTCGAACGAGCAGAGTGGGTGCTTTACTAAGTTGGTCAGACCCTCTTGTTAAGCTCATCTCTTAGTTATTTCATTGGGCGGCTGCTAGCAAAAATTCATCAGCGAATTTCTGATCAGATTGGTTGAGTCTGGTTGGTTGTAAGCTCAAACTTTCGACCCATTTTTAACGGGTAATTATTGCGGGCGATGGTTGTCGGCCTACCAATCAAAAAAGCCGCTTCGGTCGGATATTAGTCAATGCGATTGAGGGCTGAAAATAGATTTTCGATCCTCGGTTTACACAGCTTGTTAAGTGGGACATACTGCTTCCGCACTTGACCAGAAACAGAATGCAAACATAGCCGCGGTGGATTTTGCGATGGATGGAGTTGTTTTGGAAAAGGTAGCTATCTGTGAGTTTTCGACTTACCGGTGGAGCTTTTTCGAAGATGTGATTCGATATTCCACATTGGGATTCGATAGCATCGGGATCTGGCGGCAGAAGCTCGATGATTTTGGAATCGAGGCGGCCATTGATGTCCTACTTGAAACGAACATGAAGGTTTCGAGTCTCCACTGGGCCGGTGGATTTACTGGCGACGGTCAAACGATGGATGAAGCGGTTTCTGACGCTTCCGATGCGATTCAGGATGCCTGTCGATTGGAAGCTGACTGTCTGATTATTCATCCAGGATCCAGAAACCATCACACATTCAAAAATACCCACAAATTGCTTCGCCTGGCAATGAATCGAGTGATCCCAATCGCTCAAGACTACGGTGTCAAACTTGTGGTGGAGCCGTTCTTTCATTCTTCAGGTTCAAGGATGACGTTCATCAATCATCTGGACGAAGTCGCTGAAATTTTAGATCAGTATTCGCCGCATGACCTGGGACTCGTATTGGATCTCTACCACGCTGGGTTTGATTCCGAGGTCTTTGAAGCGCTGCCTGATTTGATTGACCGAATCGACTTGGTTCAAGTCGCTGACCGTCGCTTAGCTGAATTTGAATGTCAGCCGCTCAAGGCTGATCAATCCCATCGCATTGTCATGGGATCGGGTGATATCTCGTTGACGCGGTGGATTCAAAGCTTACAGGAACTTGGATATCGCGGCCGTTATGAGGTTGAATTACACGGAACTCCGGTAGTCTCGATGGACTACTTTGAATTACTCGAAGATGTCCGTACTTTTTTTTCTTGTCCTGAAATTCAATCAGCACTTGCGGTCAAATCAATCGCTTGAATTCGGAATCAATTCGAAGCAAGCCATTTGGGATTTGCCGCGAACGTACAGCAATCCGTGGCTAATCACTGGCGCGGCCCAACAGGGTTGCCTAAACTCTATTTGGTTTTCGCCTTGTCCCGGTTCGTAACGAGTCACCTCTTCGTAGCGATCTGGGTTGGCTTTGACCAAAACAAGGTCACCCAATTCTCCGATGACTACAAGATGTCCGTCTATCCAGGTAATTGAACTTCTTGCCAGTCCTCGCTGTTTCCATTGAACCTCGCCCGTTTTCCAGTGAATGCATCGGAGTTCGGCGGGTCCTGAATGCCTTCCACTACACCCGTATAAGTAATCACCGTCAACTACCGGGGTGTTCCAATGCGCTTCCAAAGCCTTGTCTCGTCTACCTTGATCGGTCCATATCGGTGTCACACCAGAATCTGTCCTTTTTAAGAGGACGGACCCTCTTTCGTAGCACTCAGAAATAAAGATCTGATCCTCTGGCAGTACGACGGGCATGCTCGCGTTGACAGATTCGAGTTTGCGCGCCCTCCAATAGAAATCAAAAATTGGTTTCCCATTTTGCGGATTCAGGCCAAATAATGAGCCTCTCATCCAAGCCAGGATCACCGGTGATTGGTCGAACCGAGTTGCTTTCAATGAGCAATAGCTGGCCAGGTCGTCGACAGTTTGATATAGCAATTGGCCAGTCAATTTATCGAGCGCGATAATGCCTGTTCCGTTCGGTTTAACCAAATCGAGTCGGCCTGCCGGAATTTGATTCGAATCTGCCGGGCTGCCACCCGCCATTACAATAATCTTGTCTTCAAAAATGACTGGGCTACTGGCGACTCCAAAAAAATTTTGAATGACCCCGAACTTTTTGTTCACGTCGAGCTTCCAGATTAATTTACCATCGGTAACATTGAGGCAGTGCAACATCCCTTCGACGCCATAAATGTAAACTCGATTTTGATCGATAATGGGGCTGGCTCGCGGGCCGCTATCGTAGCCGTACATGTCACGATAATTCGATGGGTAGCTAAAATTCCAAATCGGTTCGCCGGTTTCGGCATTCAAGCAAATCAAATTTGCTTTTCCATCCATGCGTCCAAAATGAAAAAAGCGGCCGTTGGAAACGGATCCCATTCCGTATCCTTCTCCTGTTGATGTTTTCCAAAGCAATTTGAGGTTGCCAGCAGACCAGTCTTTGATGATTCCTGTTTCATCCGACTTCCCATCACCATCGGGGCCAAGAAACTGGGGCCAATCGTTTCCAATTTGCCGTGTCCAAAGCGACTCTTGGGAGAACGCGTTTTGACTTGAGAGGGAAACGCAAAGAACAAAAACAAAGTAAACTAGCTGTCGAAGCACCATTTCGAATTTATCCATCTGTATTTTGAAGCAGGCAAGTGGAATCCATGTTGAACGTAAACGAAAATATCAAGATCCCGCTTACCGAATTCCGGTTGACTTATTCTCGTTCGCCCGGGCCAGGCGGCCAAAATGTCAACAAGGTGAACACCAAAGTTTCTCTTAAGTGGAACGTCGAAGGTAGCCCTTGCCTTCCAGTGGGAGTGAAAAAAAGGTTCTTGAGTGCCTATAAGAACAGAATTTCTCGCGACGGTGTGTTGACACTTACAAGTCACCGTTTCCGAGATCAAAAACGAAATGTCAACGATGTCTTTGATAAACTTCGGATGCTCATTCGGGTCGTTGCCGAACCGCCCAAACCACGAAAGAAAAAGAAAATTTCTGCCGCTGCCAAGCGACGACGGTTGGATCACAAAAAAAGGCATGGGGAAAAGAAGCTTCTTAGAAAATCGATCCGACTCCCTTAATAATTGCGCAACATTTATTTCCCGGTTTGCTGACTCAATTACCCACGAAAATCGAATTTTCAGTGACGCAAGCCGGCAACTTAAGTCATGGCGAGTTCTTAAAGCGATCTGATTTGTTTTTTAATTGACATATTGAACGCGTTTGCAAATCGTACTTGGCCGATTACAACGCTCCGTTGGTAACGGTTATACCGACACTATCATTGGAACGTAGTAGGTTCACTACGGGAAACACGGAACGTGTTGGTTCGGTGCCAGCCTTTGCCGAATAGACCTATAGTTCAATAATGAATAAAAGTGATTGAGTTGATCACCCAATCGAATCAAATCCGGAGGCCAACATGGATAACCAGGACATAGACGCCATTCTTGAGCAGTGGCCGTTTGATCCAATGAGTATCAATGTCAGACTTCTCGAATCAAGGAAGCGTCGAGTTTTGCAAATGCGAGTCGACATGGGGATTCTGCAGTTAGAAACAGAGGGTCGACCTGACGGAGTCGATTTTAATGGATCATCGACCTATTTTGAGTTTCTTCAGAATCGAGCAAAAAAGCATTCCGAACAATTTCAATTAGATGAAGAGATTTGTTTGGAGATCGATAGGGAATTTGTTCAGTTCTACCACCGGCGGGTCTGTTGGCTGCAACTAAAAGAGTTCAATTTAGCCGTCAAGGATGCGGACCATACGCTAGGACTCATGGATTTTTGCAAACAGTATTCTCCCGATGAACAATGGACAATTTCTCATGAGCAATATCGACCGTTTGTGCTGTACCACCGGACTCAAGCGGCTGCCTTGAGCCACTTAAGCGGCGAGGAAAATGACGAACAACCTGACTCCGTCGAATTGGCGATCGATGAAGTCAACATGGGTCTAACTCGATTGGAAGAATTGTTTGTCGAATACGATGCCGCCGATCAGTTTCAGGATGACGAACTCGTTCAGCGGTTGATCGAATTTCGAGATGGTTTGCGCGATCGATATAAGATTGGGATGACTCTGCAAGAACAGCTTGAAGATGCGATCGAATTAGAAGAATACGAGAGAGCCGCATCAATCCGAGACATTCTTGAAAAGAGATCAGATCGGTAACGAATCGACGGTTGTAAATTTGATCGTGCGAATCGCTTGAACTTGTGACACGGCTATGAGCTTTCATTTTTAGGTACAAGAAAGGCTTAAGCTGAGCCGAAGGTGTGGCTAAATTTTGCCCCCATGTCGTATCTCGATGCTTTTGTATAACGCCTGCTTCTCCTCCGGCTCTTCAGCTTTACGAAATGATGGAGTGTCGCAGCTAAATTCCTGATACGCTCCGTTTTGTCAGGCAGTGGGCGACAAGATGACAGCCATGACACTGTTTGCCGATCAAAGCCGCTAGCATTTTGCTGCATGCTTCGCTCCCCTGTCATCGGAGAATTGCTAGCGTCTCGATTTGGGAGTCAGTGTGCTCACATTGATCGAACCTTTTGTTGCAACTTGAGTCAAAAATTTCAATTCTTGAAAGTTTTTCACTCGTTAATCGTCGGATAAAACGAATTCCCTTTTGAATTAGGAAGCGGAACCACGGTAAATCACGTGAAAAAGCGATTTATGAATCCTAGTTCCTTTTTTGGGAAACATTGGTACGTAAACTGCATCGTTTACGTGTTAATAAAGAGTGCTTGAGTTATTTACAGCAAAGGAATGTAACATGCTTGTTTTATCAAGGAAGCTTAACCAAGAGATTTTGATCGGCGACAACATTCGCATCTCAGTTTTAAAGATCAAAGGAAACACAGTCCGCTTGGGCATCGAGGCACCTCGCGAAGTTCACGTGGTCCGCGGTGAACTGGAACCTAAACCTCAAAATTTGGAAATTGATGACTTGCAGCCAAAGCTGAATTCAAACAGCTCAGCAGAACAATACACTGTTGTTTTTAGCAATTCGACCAAAGAAGGGGCCAAAGCAGAAATCGACGTGGTACCCTACCCGAATTCTGAGAATTCGAGGCATGGTTATAATTCCGTTTCCAATGCAAATCCAGATACCATCCGGTTCCCTGGCCGAAATACCGAAGGGCTGCAGCATCATCGGATGAAGCAAATTGTCAATGAGTTGACGAATCGGGATTAAAACAGATTTGGTCGCGTGGTTGAGGACTCGCCATGAATTAAGTTAACGGCTAGCGTCACTGAAAATTCGATTTTTGTGGGTAATTCACTGAGCAAGCCGGTAAATAAAAGTTTCGCGAGTACTAAGCGTCGAAGTGTGGCGGATTAATCGAGGGCAGAACTGCGGTAGCGGATTTCTTAATAAGAAAAATAGAACCGGAGCTAACAGCCGACGGCTTTCGTGTCGCAGTTCTATCAGGTGTTTTGACGTTGACCACGGGTTGTTTCAATCCTTTACCTGTTCCGTTTTAGGTCGCAAGGTTTCCCATAGCTTATTACCGTGATCAACCTTTGAGCTCTAGCTCTGCACCGTCTTTGAAATTGCCGACGTGACGATAGGCCGATCTATGTTCAGTTGACATCTGTAATTCGATTCAGCAATGCTCTAATCACGAGAAATCCCTCCGTCACTGCAATAGTGGTAGGACCCCAGTTTAAGAACCATAACATCCGCGACACAGCCGACCAGCCAGACGTTGATACTGAATCAGGGCCTAATCCGTCTTTGAGCAGCCAAGATAAAGGCGCGACGGCAACAAACAAAAAAATGAGAACTGCAACTAGAAACGAATGTAGGAATAACAAAATCCAATAGCCTGAATTTTGTCCAGGTGATATTTTATTTTCGAGATGTTCGTTGCTACCGGGGGTTTGAAATGGATTATCACTCATTCGAATTGATTTCATATCGCTGAACGATGCACTACAATTCGGTTTGCGAATTGGAATGACAGCGATGATCTCGGCCGTAGTCGGTGCATTCCTTTCTTTTCTTGACTGTCACTCCTTACCGTCGACACCTACATTGGTGTGAAGGTAGATTGCGAAAGTAGCCAACCAGTGTTCTCCCTCGTAGTGCCCACTAAACACATATCGGTAACCCATTGCCGCGTGCTGTTTGGCAGAATCAGATAGCAGTTTTTTTCTTGGGTCTTCCTCTGGTAACACCGACGCAATTCCCTGTAGACACCAGCCCCGCGACAGATCAAGACCTGCCAAGTGCACGATTTTCCCATCCGTAACGTCGCTGACTTCGACGGGGATCAACAGATTTCCACTTTCACCTTTGTCCAGTTGAGGCAAATACTTGTTAAACCATTTGAGGAATTCCTTCGGGGAAAGGACCCTCCGCATCAGATCGGCTTCGTTCCAACAAGATGAAAAAAAATCATATCCGGAAGGTTCGTATCTCGTTGGGTAGTCTGTATCGGAACTGTAAAACGATTTGCATCGCTGAACAATCAATTCTTCCAGTTCTTGATCACCAACTGCCCGAGCGTAGTCCAGCGCCTGCCCCAGCGCAAACCCGGTATCAGGATGTTGTCCTGTGCGAACAGGAAACTGAAGCAGCGGTAAATGCTCTTTGATCCGATCCACGAGTACCACTTCTAGTGGCTTTAAGTTTTCACGCCAAAGCTTAGCATCCTTATCGTCCCACTGATGACACTCTTGCACCAATCTTAGGTACCAAGCCCAGCCGTACATTCTTTCGAAACTTTTGTTTCTTGATTGTTGGAAAAAATCGGCCTCTTTGGACAGTTTTTCGGCCGTCAATTGCCGATTCAATATTTCTCGAATCTTAGTTGCCGATTCAGTATCGGGATACTTTTTCAACAATCGAACCAGCATCCAGTGTCCGTGCACCGCACTATGCCAGTCGAAAGAGCCGTAGAACACGGGAGTCGATTTCTCAGGCGCGACCACTTCTTCGGCGTTTGAATAAACGTGACCCGGTTTGTTAGGGTAAGCTTTTTCAATTCCCGTGAAAGCCAATTCGGCAAATGCAACGACCTGTGAGTCTTTTAGGGGTTGTCCTAATTCTGGAAGTTCCGTTTCTTGAGCAAATCCGTTCCATGCGAGGATCGACAGGATAAGCGTGGCAATTAAAAATTTCATGTGCAATCCGGTATCGACAATGACATCCAAAGATCTTTTTATTCTGAGCAATGTTTTCCGATTTGCAATCATGCATCGAAAACAGACCTTTCCCAAAAGACCATCAGCGAGATTAGCGTCGAGTGGATCTAAATGAAAACTGCTATCGCGGCTGGCAGATTCGCAATGCAAAAAGCAGATTTTTGCTAGAATCCGATGATCTCCGAACGAGCAATATTGGAATCCCATGGTATCCCCGACCAAAATCGAATCCTCGCTGCCTGACCCATGGCAAATTTATGCCCGTTGTGGAAAAGCTACGAAAATCATCAATAGCTGTCGGCGTCACGGTCAATTGTCTCGTTGTTATCAGTCGCTCGATCGCCCGTTGTGTTCCAAGCAGTTGAAACAAAATCAAGATTTTATTTTTTGGGTGCCTCGCCGATTACCTGATGGAAAATCGACATCAATTTTAAGTTCACGACTCTCTCGATCTTTAGAGCAGTACCCCAAGTGGTTCGATGCATTGCGGACTTTCGCCACAAGGGCACATGACGAGCGTCGAGTCTTGGTGACTCATCCCAAAACTGCGGCTGATCGTTTTGTCCGCCGGGTTGCTCAACTTTACTCAATTCCACTGATCGACTTTAGGCCGTTTCCAGCAACCCTCGATGCTCCTTTTTTCAGGACTTTTAGCCGCCGGACAGCAGTTGTTTTTTATCATGCCATTAACAGCAACTACGCCAAACAAAGAGATGAGTTATTGGCATCGGTTGTAGATGAAGCGATCACACTTGCTGTCCGTCGAAACGGAAAAGTCTTTAATGCCAATACCAAACGACTTCGCGTAAAGAAACGATCGCTCGTATTGGTCGATAATTCAACTAAAATGACCTCCAAAAGCACGCTGGAAGCATTGCTCGACCAAGGTGCTGTCGGATGGTTTTTGCCATCAAATGAACGGCACCGAAAGGCATCATCTAAAAACCGATTTCCGCAACCCAAGCCGAACTTGGTTCCATCGAAACGACGAAGACTGACTCGTGACCAAATCAATCCCAACGATTACCTGATTCACTGGACACGTCGGTGCCATGGGCATTGGCCAGATCAATTAGAGAATGATTACCTTGACGATTTGATATTCAATCGACCAAGGTCGTGGCACGATGCATTATCGACGCTGTGCCGCATTACAGCCAGTAAAAAATTAATCGCATCGCCACACTTGATGCGCGATAAGTTGCCAATGATTTGTTTTTCTGAAATTCCATTGTTCGAACTTCAAAAGCATCGTCGGTTTCGAACTCATATGGCACGTTGGGACGCCAATCCATACGGCATTGCCATCAAAAAAAAGTGGCTGCAAAAAGAAGGTGCGAAACCGGTCATTTACGGAAATGAAATTACGTTCAACCGGTTGTCCGATTCCGATCGTCCTTTTTATCAACCCGCTACGAATCGTTCCGGGAATCTCGACTGGTCGTCTGAAAGAGAATGGCGATTGGCGGGCAGCCTTGATCTTTCGAAGGTGCCAATTGAAGATGCGTTCTTGTTCGTGGCCAAGGATCAAGATGCTGAGATTTTGGAAGGGCTGACTAATTTTCCTATCCATGTCATGGATGTGGAAAATCGGAATTAAGTGTCGTTCGGTGGTGTTTCGATTTGATCCTGATAGTATCGCCGCCAATCGTGACAATCTCGGCTTCCAGCGTCGAAATCTCGGCAAACACTCGGTCGAAATTGATGGTGCTTGCAAAGCCGCGTTTCCATATTCAGCCAAATGCAAGGTCCGTCAAAAGACGATGGCTCGTTTCCGTATTCGGGCAGTTGATATTGGGAAACGAATGCTTGCCATTCCGATTTAAGGTCAGGTGGAAGTTGATGCCAATACTTTTCTCCAGGATGCCCGTTTAACATGTCGTCGCGAAATTTCGGGTCTCGCCGAGCCCGTTTTGCCAATTCGGAATCGTTTTCAATTTCTGATTCGGACATCGGTTCTCTGGGTAAAATGAACGCCGGGTATCCCATATGAAAACAGCACACCCCACATCCCTGACAGTCGACAACGGGCAATGATTTCGACTTTTTTTCGATACGGTTGGTAGTCACAACTGTTCCGGTTGAAATTTAGTCCGTTTGAGATTCAAAAGTCTTGGATAAATTGGATTTCAGACTTTGGCTGCTCCAAAAATTGCAAACCACAAATAACCATATCCAGCACGCCGCCCATTGGACAGTGCTTACCCAAAGATAGACACGGTGTAAAAAATAGAATCGATCGTCATCATCGACGAATCCTGCCTCAAGATTCATCATTTCATCGAGCTGTTGGTGAAGTGGAAACAGGTATCCAAGTGTTGCCATAGCAATTCCTAACGTCGAAATCGCTGTCCATTTTTTCCACGCGTCAATTTTGGAACGCCAACATAAAAGGGTTTCCATGGCCATCAAAATTACGGCAGGTATTCCAAAAAGATTCAACCAAACGGTTACCTTTCTTGTGATCAATCCTTGATCGTATGCCGACCCCAAGACATCGGTACCGATCGGTACGACGATAGAGGTGTAGAAGGTAAAACCGCCAAACCACATTGCAAAAGATGCGATCAAAATTGCTCGATAAAAAGTCAGCATCGTCCAACTTACAATTGATCTAAAGCCGGTTTTCCATTGCGAACTGAACTCCATTGTAAAGTGTTTTGCCAATTGATCGGGCAGGTAAGTGAATTCTGGCTCTTCCGGTGGCATTATGGATTGCTGCACCCTGTGCCACCGTTGCCGAAATAATCAACCTAAAAGTGGCATCGTTTAACGCTTCGGTGGAATCAGCTTCGCGTGATCGATCCGAAGGCAAAATTTCACAGATCTTTCCTTCAAAAAGTCTCTCCGGTAATCGGTCGAATTTTAAAGTGACTTTTTGCCCTATTTCAACACTGGTCTCATGCCAGGCCGAAAGGACGGCAATGAACTCAATTTTTTTGGGGTCTCCTAAACTCAAGATCGTTTTACCGCGGTCGATTTTTTCGCCGTGACGGCTAAATTGTCTTGCTGTCGACCACGAATGATTCCCGGTCGGATGATGATAGGATGAGAACAGAATACCGGTTGTAGAAGTTTGAGGGGTCAGGCTGGCGAGTTGTTGGTCAGTTTCCAGCAATTCTGCTTTCAAAGACCCGATTCGATGCTGACAGAGTTCGATTTTGGTCGTTATGTTTTGTGACTCATGAATCCGAAATCGCAGGCGATGAAGTTTGGCAAATTCTCGTTCTAACTCAATTTGTTTTTGAGATCTTCGATGTTCTAGTTCGAAGTTTTGGATGCGGGCAATGGTGGTTTCCTTGTCGACGAATTGATCATCAAGAGCCAGGTCCGACAAGGTTCCATCTACAGGGCAAAAGAAGTGAGTTGGATTTTTAAACTCTGCCGAAAAATCACATGCGACCCATCGTGGAATCGGGATGAAAATTGCACCGACAATAAATGCCCAAACCAAGACACAGATTAACCCTTTCCTAAATGAGAATGTCGGTAACTTTTTTTCGGCGGCATGTTTTTTTGAGTTGGTTCGAGAACGTTGCATGAATTTTCCAACGAAAACAGAGGTCAGAATCCAGGCAACCAATAGGAATCCTGGAATAAGGATTTGCCACTGGGCAGAAATTAACAAAATGGTCGTCAAAATAAATCCCAGCATCATAATGCGATAGGTTGACGATAGGACGCCGTAAGCCAGCAACCCAAAAGATAGTTTTTCGGGTTTGGCTTCACCGCATATTTTTTGCCATGCATTTGACAATTGAATCTGCGACTTGATGTGTAAATTCGGTACTCGAACAAGATCGGAAAGGATGAAGTATCCGTCGTACTTTAAAAGCGGATTCCCATTGACCAAAAGAGAATTGATCGAACACAACATCGCTAAATTCAAACAAGTGAGGTGTGCCAATCCAGGTGGCGTCGCAAACCAACCGATCACTGCGATCGTGGCAATCATCAATTCGACGTAGATTCCGGCAAACGATACCAAAATTCGATTCCGGCGGTCGGATATAGTCCAACTGTCGGATACGTCGGTGTACAAAGTTGGCATCATCACAAGCAACATGATTCCGATCTCGTTGCATTCACATCCAAACTGCTTGGCCGCTAATGCATGCCCCAACTCGTGAACTATTTTCACGACTGCGATTAATCCCAAAACCAGAATCAAATTCGACGGATGGGTCAATTGGTTAAGTTCAGGTAGACGTTTAAAAACCAACTCAAAGTTGCCAAGTAGCAACAGCAATGTGATACAAGCCAGTCCGAGATTCAACATGATGACCGGCGGATGAAACAAAACCCGGCCGATACTTGTCAATAGAATTAGGATTCTCGCAGGGCGTATCACTGGAAACTTAATCGCCAAGGGGTTGCGTATGATCTGCGACCATACGCTTAATTGATGCGACTGCTGGATCAGTTTGCCATATCCCAGACGGTCGACCACTAAAAGTTGATCAGCTAACAGTCGATTCAAGAATCGGTTGGCAGCCACTTGTGTCAATGATCGAGTTGCAAAGCGTTGGTTCCACCTGTTGATGGCATCATCCAAATCGACTGAGTCATCGAGGATTCGAATGAGTGCCATTTCGCGTTCGTCAAATAGAAAATGCTTGCCCCTAACTGGGTCTTTGATAATACAGGACCCGGGATCCTCGCCGGATCGCGGAAAATACTGCAAGTCCTTTCTAATTCTGATATCCATTTTTGGCCGTCGCGGGGTGTTCCAATTCGAATCGAATTCTGGCCCGAATTCCAGCGGGGATTCTTAGGGGGCCGTTTGGAATTTCGACCCAAACTGGCAACTTCAGATTGACTGGATTCGCATTGGGATTGATGAATAATAACCTGCCTTCGACTTGTTTTTGTTGAAGCCAACGGTAGTCAAAATCAACGATGCAGCGTTGACCCACCGTCAGTTTGGTAGCTTCTTCCACACCGATTAACCCTTCCAATCGGATGAATTCAGTGGGCTGGACCTTGCAAATGACTTCACTTTTTTCGATCCACTCCCCTTGTTGTTTCAGGACAGAAACTACAAGTCCTTGGCAATTCGCATACGTGGTCGTTTGTGTCAGATGTAATTCGGAAGCTTTGATTTGGTGAGCACTTATTTTGGTTTTGAAATCAGCAATTTCGAATTCGTGATTTGCCTTTTGCAGCATCAACGTCGTTCGTTCGACCTCTAGTTCTTGTTTTTCGACGCGAGCCTGGGGAATGGAGTTGGCAACTCTTTGGTTCGCTGCGGTGGAACGTGACAGATCAGAAATGGCCATTGCTCGCGACTTTTCTGCGAATTCGATTTCGGCAGTACTCGACGCAATTTTTTTAGCCAATTCATGATCCAACTTACTCTTGATGAGCTGTTGCTGAATAATTCGGTCGTCAGTCTTGGCGATTAAATCTCCAGCCTGGATGGTGTTTCCTTCTTTGACAGCAACCTTCGTTAAAACGCCAGATTGTTCAGCAGGTATCTCGATAAGTTTTTGCTGCTTAACAATTGCCGAATTGATGACAATCAACTCATTATTGGTCGATTGCGAAAAAGCTGCAGCGGTTGAAATGAGAAGCAGCATCAACACAAAAGCCATTGTGCTGGGCAGTCTTAAAACCATCCGTTGATTCTCCCCAAGGCCGGGCCGACTGGCACCGCCTAATCCTGAGCCTGTTTTGCGAAAGATACAAAAATGGGGACAGCCACGGTGCATCGGGTACCAACCACTCATCGACCAAGTGTTCGCTAGCGGTGATAGCTTGCTAATGTCTTTTCAGTCTTATCCAAACGTTAAAAGTTTCCGTGCCGAGCCTTTTAACCGTCATCTTCTTTAAAGCTTATCGGACTGCGGCGAATCCTATCTTTGGGATCTTCCGATCTTTATTGAAAGCTTACCCTCTTTTACTTCCAACTGAAGTTCAATATGTCCGCTCGATTCGAGGCAACGGAAAATCCTGCCACCCATGGTGAATTGGAACTTGGTTACCAGGTGCTCGAATCGCGACAAGTTTTAAGTGCCACATTCACTTTTATTGGGGCCGAAGTTTTTCTGGATGGGTTCGACGCCAATCAGGATTTAACCATCAGCCAGGAAAACGTTTTGATCGGTGGGATGGTTCAAGACGCCTACGTATTTGAATTGGAAAACGGAAGTTGGTCAGGCCCCCCCCCCAATTCGCTCGTAGAAATTGAGAATGCGGGCGGCGGGCTAAACAACCAATTGGAAATTGCGACAGCATTTTTCGGAAACGCAAACCAAGCGTTGATCAGATTGGATGGAACCGATTCGTCTGGTGGAAACATCCAATTATTTCAAAATTCCGGTCCGATCACAGCAGACGAAATTTCGATTGAAAACATGACCAATGTGGACCAATCGCTCGAATTGAATCTTAATTCCGATGTTGAAATTTCGAATCTGAGCGTCATCGATTCCAACCCGAATGACGCTTCGGTGCCTGCCGCTGATCTAGCCATCGACACAACCGGGGGGATCTCGGTGACGGGATCTATCCAAAATGAGTTACTTAACACCGCATCCGGAATCATTTTGACTGCGTCCTTAGGGGACAGCGATCTTACCATTGATGGCAATATTGAAACGGCTCGTGGCGATATCGAACTAGTGGCTGCCGATTCGATTTTGGTATCGGGAAATTCTTTATTGCAGGCTTCAATGGAAGGTGATCTTTCACTTGCGGCTGGAGTCGATGGGGTTGCGGGAAATCAGGGGGATGTAATCTCGCTGGATGACGGAAGCTCTTTGGTCACGCAATCGGGTACCATTCGGTTGAACACGTCGGCAGGAAACGACATCTTCGTCTCTGAAATTATTTCTAGCAGTGCTGGTAACTCGATTCGGATCGAATCGGGAGGCGGTATCTTTGACAACTCAGCCAACGAGTCAGTCAATTTATCAGCGGTTAACGGACGTATCATCCTGGATGCGCAAGGAAGTCTCGGTGGAGTTGGGATTGCCGATCTGGATATCGACGCTCAGCTTATTCGTTTTCAAACGCCAGATGCGACATTCATTGAGGATACGGCGGACGGGATCGAAATCGACGGACCATCCTCATCATTTGGGGGCGTCAGTTTTCGATCCAGCCATTTTTTGACTTTGTCATCGACCGTGAATCTTGGTTCAGACTCCTTCTTCTTCGCTGGAAACTCGTCACAGATTCATGACGATATTTTAATCACCGGGAACGTGTTCTTGAATTCGAACACCGACGCAATTGTCCGTTTTATTGCGGGAGATGACATCGTGATAGATGGTGGATTGGTTCGGACATCGGGAACCGCCAACCACCAAATTGACCTAGTTGCTGATGCCGAAAATAATATCGATTTGGATCGAGGTTCCATTACGAACACGGCAGGAATTGCATCATCGTTAATCACTAACGACCTTCGATTGTCTGCTTTCGACGGGATTGGAGATTCCGACTCGACGGGCACGGTCAATCAGCCGCTGCGAGTTTCGGTCGATCAATTGACTGCCAATAATTTGGAGGCCAATGATATCCGGATTTCAGAACAGAATGCGATCCAACTGACCCAGGTGTTCAACGCTGATGGAGCCATCTTGGTCACCGCTGCAGGCAATATCAATGCGGTCGATGTGGTCACATCAGAATTGGAAAGCTCTGAAGACAATGCCGATTCAGTCCAATTAGTTTCCACTTTTGGCCAAATTGATCTGCAAAATGTGATCTCAGCAGATGGTTTTTTGGTTCGAGCAGAGAACGGCAACATCGTTGATCTTTCGACTAGCAATCTTCAAATTCGAGGCGACGCCAATTTCGAATCCTCCAATCAAATACGGTTGGGCGATCAAGCTTCAGATCAGATCTACGTTGCCGCCAATGCTCGATTCCAAGGAATAGAAGTTCGGGTCGGTCAAGATGGAGGGTTAGCTGGTGAAGTCGGCGGAGCAGACGTACGATTCGGTTCGACCACGTTTGACGTTTCCGAAAAAGTAACGATCACCGAAGATGACTCAATGACGTTGGCAGGTTCGAGTCAAGCCGACGAGGTTTACCTGGCCGCGGTAGATTCGATTGTTAACCAGGATTCGACACGACTTGAAGTTGGCCAGCATGCTCAGTTCTTTGCCGATGAAGTGAACTTGGGAGGAAAAAGGAACGATTTTTTTGATCTCGATCGGGTCGGTATTGTGGCCGACGAAGTTTATCTGGCAACCAACTCGAACACCGAATTGGATGGGCGAGAGCCGATCTTGAATCCATCAGTTTTTGGTAGCCCGGTCAGCCAAGGCACCTTGGTTACGACTCATTTTTTTATGGAGTCGACTGGGTCAGTCTTTCAATCGCTCGGTCATCTAAACATAAGTCAATTAGGCATCCGTTCTGCGGGTGCCGTTGAGTTGGCCAACGTAGCGGCGACCAATTCGGCCCTCGCGTTGGAAGCAGGGGCATCCTCGACAGTGAGCGATTCAGCCTTGGCCATGACCCTTCAATCGTTGGCCAACGTAGACGCCAGCGAAGTTCGAGTGTTACCTCAAGCGATCGCGGTGAATCACCTTGGGGAACTTAACGTCACTTCGGTAGGCACTCAACTTACGGTGGACCAGCCGTTGGGTGATTTGAACCTCGTTGGATTCCAAACGCTTGACGGAAGCATTCTGGCTGTCGCAGATGGCACGATTCAGGTTAACGAAGACATCGCCGCCAACGGAATGGCAAGCGACCCGCAAGTCACGGTCTATTCTCGAACTGGCGATGGAAGCAATCCCGGAATCGAATTGGACGCTGATTTGGTGGTCAGAGGCCCTGGTAATATCGGACTCGTCACTTCGGTGCAAACATTCGCCCAATTTTTTGACGATCAAGGATTCGTTTTTGACGGAACGACAAAAGTATTGGTCTTGAATCCAGATGGAAGTGCCAATCAAGACATCGTACTGACTTATGGTCACGCTGGAGAAACAGGGTATCGCGTCGGAGTCGTTTGGGATGACCAAAACCAATCGGGCAATCCAGTCGAATTGATTAATACCTACGTTGCCGATCCGACGGTGATGACCGAAGCTTTCGACGATGCAATCTACGTTCAAAATCCGGGTGTGCTCCTTCAAATTGACGGAAACGAAGGCGGCTTTGAAACGATTTCCAAAGTAGGCCCCTACAGCAAAGAAAATATCATTGCTCATAATGATACGCCCAATGTATTTTCGACCGTGACGGTAAGAAACGATCAAGACATCAATTTGTTTTCGGGTGACATCGTTTCCGTTACCAACCAACTCAACGAAACGTCGCAAGTGATTTTGGCCGAGCTAGATTCGCCGAAACGATTCGCTCCGGACCTGCCAACGATTAATCAGATCAATCCGGTCGAAGTGAAAACTTTTGAGTTTGTCCCGCTTAGTTCTACGACACCGGATCAGGATAACTCGTTCGAATTTACACGAGACACTCAACCGTTTGAGTCGGGAGAATTGAGATGGGTTCTGGTAACAATTCCAATGGATGAAATCGAAGAGATTTCTGGAGAGTTGCGTTTGGTCAATCCTTCAAGATTTTACGCTGCCGATCCCGTGTCTGATGTTTTCAATTTGCCGGACGTGGGTGAAAACGAGGTCGAAAAGATTATTCGTGAAATCGAGTCGAACCCCAACGCGGAGCCGGGATTTTGGTACCGAATATTTAAAGATTACCGGAATCGCGACGACGAATTATTCTTTTATCACTTCAAAACAG
>JBCCSJ010000082.1:0-18376 GCA_039200505.1 Planctomycetota bacterium
ATGATCCAAACCTTCTAAAAAGCATTTTCTTCGAAATGCATCTATTTCGAATTTCGCAGCAAAGTTACCGGAATCGGAGACGGTAAGGTGTTCGAGGTCGACGGTAAGTTTGTAGTCTTCTTTTTGATTGGCATTTTGAAAGATCTGGTCGACTTCCGCAGCAGTCAATCGAACCGGTAGTACGCCATTCTTCGAACAATTGTTGTAAAAAATATCGGCGAACGATTCGGCAATGACGCACCGAATGCCGAAATCGTCGAGAGCCCATACGGCATGTTCGCGGCTGGATCCGTTACCAAAGTTTTTTCGTGCCACCAAAATAGAGGCATCTCGAAACCGAGGCTGATTCAGCTCAAAATCAGGGATTTCATTGCCGTCTGCATCAAATCGCCAGTCGAAAAACAGGAACTGTCCGAATCCAGTTCGTTCAATCCTTTTTAAGAATTGCTTGGGAATAATTTGATCGGTATCCACGTTGGATCGATCCATCAAGGCGACTTTTCCCGAGTGATTTATGAATGCCTTCAATTCGATTCTCCTGCGGGTGAGTGATCTAACTCGGCGAAATCCCAATCTCGCACATCGACGAAATGTCCCGTAATTGCAGCTGCCGCAGCCATGGCTGGCGAAACGAGATGAGTCCGACCGCCGCGCCCCTGTCTGCCTTCGAAATTGCGATTGCTGGTCGACGCACATCTTTCGCCGGAATTGAGTTTGTCAGGATTCATGGCCAAACACATGCTGCATCCGGCTTCTCTCCATTCAAATCCGGCTTGTTCAAAAATCTTGTCCAGTCCTTCCACTTCGGCCTGTTCTTTTACAACCCCGCTACCTGGAACGACCATTGCGTGAACGCGATCGTTAATCTTTCGGTCTTTTACTACCGAAGCCGCTTCGCGAAGATCGTGAATCCTTGAATTGGTGCATGAACCAATGAATACTCGATCGACTTCAACAGATTCAATTGGCGTTCCAGGTTTCAGTCCCATGTAGGCGTTGGCTGCTTCGCATGACTTGCTTTCCGTTGGATCTTGAAAATCGGCTGGATCCGGGATCAATGCTTTGATGGAAGCAACCTGTCCTGGATTGGTCCCCCAAGTCACTTGAGGAGCAATCTGGGCAGCGTCAAAAATTTCCACGCGATCGTAAACGGCGCCGGGATCCGATGCTAACGTCCTCCAGCGTGCCACCGCGGCATCGAAATCTTGGGGACCAAATTCACGACCTCGGACATATTGATAGGTTTTCTCGTCGGGTGCAATCATTCCGGCTCTGGCTCCCGCCTCGATCGACATATTACAAATCGTCATCCGCTCTTCCATTGAAAGTGCGCGAATCGCTTCTCCCGTGTATTCGACAACATACCCGGTGCCGCCGGCCGTTGAGATTTCACCAATCAGGAAAAGGATCAAGTCTTTGGATGTGACTCCGCGAGATAGCCGATTGTTAAACCTCAATTCACAAGTTTTCGGTTTTACCTGAAGCAGCGTTTGCGTGGCCATCACGTGTTCGACTTCGCTGGTGCCGATGCCAAAGGCGAGTGCACCAAAAGCCCCATGAGTAGACGTATGCGAATCACCGCAAACGATGGTCATGCCGGGTTGCGTCAACCCTAGCTCAGGACCAATCACGTGAACAATCCCCTGATTAATGCTATCGAGGTCATAAAGCCGTACTCCAAATTCAGCACAGTTAGTCCTCAGCGTTTCAATTTGCTGTTTCGAAATCGGATCCGCAATGGGGAGCGAGCGGTCCGTTGTCGGTACATTGTGATCGGGTGTGGCAACCGTCAATTCGGGGCGTCGCAGCCTTCGGCCCGCCATTCGCAGTCCCTCAAAAGCCTGAGGGCTGGTGACTTCGTGCACCAAGTGCAGGTCGATGTAAATGAGCGACTGTTTGCCCGGTTCGTCGTAAACCAAATGTTGTTCCCAGATCTTTTCAAATAGGGTTTTGGGGGCGGATGTGATCATTGGTTTGCAATATTTTGGAGGTGATCGGGTTTTCCTTATTCAAAGCATTTGCTATTGATACCAACCCAGGTGTACTTTGCGAGACGGTATATTTTAGCGGGGTAAATCAACTTTCGAATCGCAAAAATACGTGAAAAACCCCTCCTTTTAAAATTCAAAACTGTTTTACGCCACGATATCGATGACGCCAAAAAGCGCAGAATGCGATCAACGGAAAATGCCCTTCAAGTTTGTGACCATTAACCGTGGCCTATGTTTGGTCAGAATTTACTCGTCAAATCGTCGTTAGAAAGCGGAACGACCATAAAAACTACCTTTGGAAAATAATGACTGATCTTATCAATGCAACGGTTTTTGGGATTGTCCAAGGGCTTACCGAATTTCTGCCTGTTAGTAGCAGTGGACATCTTGAAATCGCCAAATACCTACTGGGTGATGACAAGATTTCCGAGCAGAGCATGCTGATGACGGTTCTGCTGCATTTTGCGACGGCACTCAGTACGGTGGTCGTTTTCTGGAAAGAAATCGGACAAATTTTGAAAGGACTATTCGAATTCCGATGGAATGAGCAAACCGCTTTTAGCTTTAAAATCGTTGTCTCGATGATTCCTGCCGTTTTTGTAGGGCTAATGTTCGAAGAAGAACTTGAAGCTTTGTTTAACAAGCGACTGGTATTAGTAGGCCTGATGCTACTGGTCACCGGGATTTTATTACTGCTTGCGGATCGGGCCAAAAAAACCGAAAAATCAGTTCGGTTGACCGATGCAATCTTGGTCGGGATCTCACAGGCGATTGCGATACTTCCCGGCATCTCTCGGTCGGGGGCCACGATTTCTACTTCGGTGTTGTTAGGAATCGATCGAGAGAAAGCGGCTCGGTTTTCATTTCTGATGGTGATTCCGTTGATCTTTGGAAAAATGGCGAAGATGTTGCTTGACGCCTACCGAGCTAACGAACCATTCGCCGAACCGGGCGAAGCACTTCCGTTGACGGTTGGATTTTTCGCCGCATTTTTTACCGGTCTTTTAGCTTGTACGTGGATGATCCGTTTGGTGAAGGCAAGCAAGTTGACCTATTTTTCGATTTACTGCTTTGTCGTAGCAGCGATCGTCATTTTTATCGGACTGAAATTTCAGTGATTGGAAAACTGAAAATCCGCATGGTTCAATGATCAAGGAATTTAAATGAATCTGGAATGAGTTCGGAAATCTTCCACCGTTTGATCCGCGTCACATCTTCCGCATCGGCACAAATCAATTCTGTGTCTGATCCGAATTCGCAAATGAATTGTCGGCATGCTCCACAGGGGGTCGCAAACGGATGGGCAACGACCACGATGGTTTGGAACTGTTGAAAGCCCTCGGAAACCGCCTTGCAAATTGCCGTTCGTTCGGCGCAAAAACTCAAACCATAAGATGAGTTTTCGACATTGCATCCGGTAAACAGCTTTCCTTCTTTGGTTATGAGTGCAGCGCCAACTTTGAAATTTGAATACGGAGCGTAAGCCTTTTGTCGGGCTTCCAGAGCCTTTGAAAGCAGCGTTTGTTCCAACTCGTTGTGCATAACGTTTACCCGGGTGATCGTGCAACTGTTTCCACGATCAGCTTCACTTGTTCGACTCGATGGCTGCCGATACCAATTGACGCACCGACAAGCTCTCGTGCCAATTCGATCTGTTGACCGTTGCAGAACAAATTGGCAATGGGTTGTCCGATCTCGACTCGGTCACCTATCTTGACCAAAAATTCGATTCCTGACGAGTAGTCGATCGAATCAGTGATCTTTCGACGGCCACCACCCATTTCAATTATCGCCATCCCAAGTCGTTCAGCGTTGAGACGGCTGACATAACCAGATTCGGCAGCAAGTACGGCGTGAGATGGGCCAATTTCTCGTTTGGCATCAAGATCTCCCCCATGGCTGGCAACCATTTCAGCAAATTTCTGATACGCTTCTCCGGTATCGATTTTACTTTGCAACTGATTTCTGCCGTCTTGCAGACTCGAAACCAAACCTACATCTAACAACAGCTGGGAACCCAGTACAAGCGTTAGTTCGAGTATGTCGTCTGGCCCGTTACCTTGAAGGATGTCGACCGATTCATTGATTTCAACCGCATTGCCAATCATCCTTCCCAGCGGTTGATTCATATCGGAAATGATCGCAGTTGTTTTAAGCCCGATTCGATTGCCCACAGTAACAAGTGATTCGGCTAGTTGTTTAGCATCCGAAAGCGATTTCATGAACGCGCCAGTTCCCCATTTCACATCCAAGACCAGGGCATCGATTCCTTCGGCTGCTTTTTTTGAAAGGATGCTGGAAGTGATCAAAGGGATGGAAGAAACCGTTCCCGTGACGTCACGTAAGGCGTAAAGCTTTTTGTCTGCCGGCGCAAGGTTCGAGGATGCTCCGGCGATTCCACAGCCGTTCCAGTGAACGATACTTTGAAATTCATCGCAACTCATTTCAGAACGGTAACCTGGAATGGAATCCAGTTTGTCGAGCGTTCCGCCAGTCGTTCCCAATCCCCTTCCAGAAATCATTGGAATCGTCATACCACAGCATGCGAGCATTGGGGCGAGTGGAATCGAAACTTTGTCCCCGATTCCGCCGGTCGAATGCTTATCTCCCACCGACGACTTGCCGGCCCAGTTCATGACCTCACCCGAATCAACCATGGACTGCGTAAAATGGACTGTTTCTTTGAGCGACATTCCTTGGAAACAAACAGCCATTGCGAATGCAGCCATTTGATAATCGGGAATTGTCCCATGCGAATATCCGTGTATCAGAAATTCGATTTCAGCTTGAGCAAGCTCTTTTCCGTGCCTTTTTTTTAGGATAAGTTCAGCAACATTCATAAAGGCATTCAGGCTGGCTTGACAACGATGATTTCACCCTACCGAGCCTAACGTCTTTGTAGTAAACCGGCAATTACAGGTTGACTTGCAACGTTCGTTTTCCGGAGTCGAAATGAAATTTTTGTCGACGACAGGATCTGTGCGATTCCTTTAATTAGGCCTCGTTCTGCATAACTTACAAACGTAAACTGGGTCGCTGCATCCGTACCGCATTGGATATCTGACATGGTCAAAGTTCTTTTAACCACAACTTCCTATCAAGACACTCCGGGTCCCCATCATGAATCATTGGAAAATTCTGGCGTAGAAGTGCATCGGGAGCGAGGCCCGCTATCGGAACAACAGATGCTCGAGTTGGCTGGAGAATTTGATGCATTTCTATGCGGCGATGACGCGATTACACGTGCTGTTCTGGATAAATCGCTTCCGAAACTCAAAGTCATTTCAAAGTACGGGATTGGAGTCGACAAGATTGATGTTGCCAGCTGCACTGAACTTGGTATTCCCCTTACTTTTTGCCCCGGAGTCAATCACACCACCGTTGCTGAACACACGTTCGGTTTGATGTTAGGCGTTTTTCGGCACATGATCGAGCATGCCAATGAGGTCCGATCTGGGAATTGGAAACGAATGACTGGCCATGAAATTATGGGCAAAACGATTGGAGTGGTGGGGCTGGGAAGGATCGGCCGCGAGGTTGTCAAACGAGCAAAGGCGTTCGGAATGGAAGTGATTGGCCACGACATTTATTGGCCAGAAGAGTTTGCCGATCAGAACGGCGTGACCAAAGTGGAAACCTTCGCCGAACTGGCCCCTCAGTCCGACATCATCTCGCTCCACACGAATCTCACCGAGGACACCCGAAATCTGATTTGCAGTGACTCGATTGCCACCATGAAAGATGGCGTGGTGATTCTTAATTGTGCTCGCGGCGAAATTGTTCACCCAACCGATATGAAGGCCGCTTTAGAATCTGGCAAAGTGGGAGGGTATGGGACCGACGTTCTGGATGTGGAACCACCTCCTGCGAATCATCCGTTGCTTTCGGCCCCGAACTGTTTGATAACGCCTCATATTGGTTCCAGGACTTACGAGTCGGTAGAGCGACAGGCGATGATGGCAACCCGCAATCTGATTCATTGTCTGAAAGGTGAAAAACCGTTGGCTCAGGTCAACGAAGTCCCGATCCCATCAGCTTTATTGTAAGCCATTTGTTTGGCTGAACGATCTTAAGCTCGGTTTTCAGTAACCAGCCAACCGCCATTGAGCATTCTTTGATCCAATTGGAATGATATGACCCCTGCAACCGAAGAAACTTTTTACATCGTACCTGTTGAACAACATAACCGGATTGTCGAGGCCGCCTATGCCAAGCGTGGATTCGACGATTCGGAATGCCAAGCTGCCGCCAAGTTGGCAACTTACGCCAGTTGGCATGGCATCCGAACTCATAACGCGATCAAAGCACTGCATCTGGATGATCATTTTGGATCCAAAGCCGACGGATGTGTGCCTTCTGCCAAGATCGAAAAGCGTGACACTCGGTTTGCTGCTTCCGAAATCTGGAATGCCAATAAAAAATTGGGTCAGGCAACCGCATTTGAAGCGATGGAAACGGCGATTGATTTGGCAGACAAGTACGGAATTGGTCAAGTGTCGGTCGACAACGGTTTCCACTATTTATGGGGAGGCGGCTATGTAATGGATGCCGCCAAACGAGGATACGTTGCCTACACCAATTGTACCGCTGCTTTGGCCGAAGTCGTCCCGTTCCTGGGGAAGACACCGACCTTGGGGACGAATCCACATTCGTGGGGATTTCCAACGACCGATGCCATCGGTTTTCCGATCGTGATCGACTGGGCCACTTCGGTCATTGCCATGGGACGAGTGCAAGTTTTAAAGCGCGAAGGTAAGCCCGTACCACCCGGTGCTGCTGTCGATCAAGATGGGGTGGAAACAACGGATCCCGAAAAAGTGGCTGCCCTGATCCCGTTCGGACGTCATAAAGGATATGGGCTTTCCCTGATTAACGAAATCGTTGCGGCACTAATCGGTGGGTCACTGCCAACGGTCCGATGTCGGTGGGATCGAGCCGAAAATGAAAAGCACACACCTTCCTACTATTTTCAGGTCATTCATCCCGATGCCATGAGCGGGAATGCGTTTGCCCAAGGCCGCAGCCAAGCCGAAAATCTGAAAGCCGTGCTTGCTGACATTGTTGGTCATAATAACCAAAACTGTCTGCTGCCGGGGCAGCTTGAGGCCAACGCCGCAGAATTATCGGAACGAAACGATGGCCTTTTGTTTACTCCCGCCGAGATCGCTGAATTCAACGAAGTGGCACTCGAGTGTGGCTTGGATCCATGGAATCAAGCTGATCTGAAAGTCGCTGAATAAATGCGGCTTTAAAGCCAGCCGAACCTGGATTGGATGACGAGGCACAACCAGCATTTTTTGTTCTAGCACGCGTTTGTAATTTAAATTTTTTTGATTGGTTTTTGTATGTCCGATTATTTGAATTCCCTATTTTCATTGATTGGCAAAACGGCGGTCGTCATTGGCGGAACCGGAGAGTTGTGCGGATCGATGGCTGAAGGACTGGCATGTGCGGGGGCCGAGGTAGTTCTCGTGGGACGGTCCGAAGAAAAAGCGAAACAGCGACTTGCCAAAATCGAAAGCCTTGGTGGCAAAGCCTACTTCGTGCCGTGCGAAGTGGATCAAAAAGCCAATCTGGAATCACTATTGGATCAGGTCCTTCAGCGATCGGGCAAAGTAGATATTTTGGTCAATGGTGCCGGTACCAATAGTGCCACCCCGTTTCTAGAGGTTCCCGAAGATGAATATGATCGGATTTTTCGGATCAACATGAAAGGCGTCTTTCTTTCATGCCAGGTGTTCGGAAAGTATTTTGTAGATCGTAACGACGGTGGTTCCATCATCAATGTTGGTTCCATGTCGGGGATCATCCCACTGTCACGGGTATTTACTTATTCGGCAACCAAAGCCGCTGTCCATAACATTTCGAAAAACTTAGCCCGTGAGTGGGCTCCGCTTAATATTCGAGTCAATACCTTGGTCCCTGGATTCTTTCCGGCCGAACAGAACAAAAAAGTTTTAACTCCCGAACGCGTCGACCAAATCATGGGACATACGCCTATGAAACGGTTCGGAGAGGCCAGCGAATTAATCGGGGCAACGCTACTGCTGGCAAGTGATGCTGGTTCTTTTATAACCGGAACTGAAATGGTGGTTGACGGTGGTTACGCCGCGATGACGATTTAAAAATATGGCATGCGTTGCACCCAAGCAGAATCGTCTCATAATTTCGCCCGCGTGGAATCGCGTGTGAAATCGGATAGAATGCATTGGAATTCCTTCCACTGGTAACTTCCAATGTCCTTTATCCACGACGATTTTATCCTGACAACGGGATGTTCGAAAAAGCTGTTTCACGACTTTGCCGCCGATCAGCCGATTATCGACTATCACAATCATCTTTCGCCCAGAGATATCGCCGAAAACCGAAGGTACCGCGATATTTTTGAGATGTGGATTGATCACGACCATTACAAATGGCGGGCGATGCGGGCCAACGGAATTTCTGAAGAACTAATCACGGGTAGCGGCAGCCCAAAAGAAAAATTCATAGCTTTCGCCAAAACGGTTCCTCATACTCTCAGGAATCCGCTCTACCATTGGACACACCTCGAATTAAAACGCTTTTTTCACATCGATGCGTTGCTGAACGAAGCCAATGCCGAAGAGATCTGGGACGAGTGCAATTGGCAAATTCAAAGCCGTCCCGAATTATCAACCCGCGGAATTTTAAGTGCTTTCAATGTCACCGCCCTATGTACAACAGACGATCCGGCGGATGATTTGGTTTATCACAAACAGATTGCTGACGATTCAACATTTCAAACAAAAGTTTATCCCTGTTTCCGTCCTGACTGGTCTCTGTTTGTTCATCGGCCCGGCGAATTTGTCGATTGGTTGAAAAGGTTGGAAGCAGTGTCCAACCAAGCCATCGATTCCTTGGACGATCTTTTAATAGCTTTGAAGATCCGTCACGATGACTTTCACGCTTTAGGTTGTCGATTGTCCGATCATGGGATGGAGTACGTTCCATTTCGGGAATGTGATTCGCAAAGGGCCGGTCAGATTTTCGAAAACGCGATCTCTGGAACGGCGGCGACCCCGGAAGAACATGAATTGTTTTCGACATTTATGTTTCTGCATTTTGCACGTTGGAACAGCGAAAAAAACTGGACGATGCAGTATCACACTGGAGTTTGGAGAAACAACAATACTCGTCTGTTTCAGGAAGTAGGGCGAGACATTGGATGTGATTCCATCGGTGATACGCCTCAGGGCCGCACCATGAAGCAGCTATTCGACCGAATGAACCTTGACGGCAACCTTCCCAAAACGATCGTCTACAACCTGAATCCTCGGGACAATTATCTAGTTTCGACGATGCTCGGTAATTTTCAGGATGGAATCACGCCTGGAAAGATGCAGTTTGGTTCGGGTTGGTGGTATCTCGATCAAAAAGAAGGGATGCAGTGGCAAATCAATACGCTTTCCAACACTGGATTGCTGTCCCGATTTGTGGGCATGCTGACCGATTCAAGAAGTTTTATGTCCTTCACTCGACACGAGTATTTTCGCAGGATTCTGTGCGACATGTTGGGCCGAGATATGGAATCAGGCGAAATTCCAGAAGACTATGAACTGGTGGGTTCGATGGTCCGGAAAATTTGTTACCAAAACGCACGCGAATTTCTTGGTCTGATAGACGCCTAGAATTCGGCGGGTTCGAAGTCCCGTGTTTGCCGGTTTCGTATCTTCGTTGTGATTATTTCCGCTTTACCCAAACCAAGTTCAACGGCTGGAATATCGAATTCGATTTCGGCTTGAAAAATCGAACTACATGGGCGCCGGAAGGTCCCTCTTTTCAAAAATTATCAATCCAATCCAATAAAGGGAAATTCCGATCGCCAACAGGATCAGGCAATGAGGTAAACCACCGAGTCCTTGGATTTCCATCGAATTGTTATACTCAAAAATCCAATACCACGACCCGGGTTGAGATTGAGCTCGTTCGATAGCGGACGCAGGATGATACAGTCCGAACAGCGTGCAGTTTTCAACCCACGACAACTTTTCTGATCCCATCCCCAAAATTTTCAGACCTGCGTTACCAAAAAAGAAAGCCGCGACGATCCCGATCGTTCGCCATCGGTACCGATCCATCGCTGAACAAAGAGCCGCGAAGCCGGCGAAACAAAATGCTACGCAGAACAGATTGGCAACGCCGGGCAAAAATGCGATCGGACTGACTTGGCTTGACATGGCGATCGTGTTTACCTGCGGGGCAAGGAAAGTCAGGGGAATTCGATAATCGAAAATGGGTATTCGCAATTCGGGGTAAGTCGTTTCTTCAACGCTGGTGGTCCAAATTCCCATCGACATCCCAAACCAAGCTAACGCGACCATAGCTGTCAAGCAAATCGTGGTTAATATCGCGTGATGCAGGTAAATCCGGCGGCGACTGATTGGTTGAGCGGCCAGCATTTCCATCGTGCCACGTCCCAGCTCTCCACTAACCACGTCCGAACTTCGTACCAACCCCCAAGCACACACAAGGGTGATCAGCATCGGTTCGTCCAACGTCAACGACGTCCGACCAAGGTAAGATACCAACCAGTCAAAATCGACGGTTGCAAACTGTCGCCAGTTTTTTGGTAGCAAATCGATAATTTGACGAAATTGAGCCGTATCGAGTTCTCCGACAATCCAAACACGAAACCAGCAAAACGTCAGAATCCCAATCGATAAACCCACCAAAAGCAGGACGCCTTCGGAAAGATATTTTCGAGTCATTGAATTCATCGAGGATCTGCCTCCGTCTGGGAAACTATCGTCTCGGGGTGGTGATATTTATCGTAAACCGACCTGAGCCCTACAGGTTGGATCATGACATCAGAAAACGGCGCGTCCGCCAACCATTTCAATACGCCGCCCAGATCTGACGGGGTCTCCAGCTGGATTTTGTCACCTTCTTTTTTAATCGTTACAACGGATTTTAAATGCTCGGGCAATTCAGGTAGTTCACCGACTAAGTTGGCAAGAATTCGATGATGCTGGTTTAGTTTGCTGATCGAATCCAGATATACCAATTCGCCTTTGCGGAGTATCGCGACTCGGTCGCACGTTTCTTCAATTTCGGACAACACATGGGACGAAAAGATCACGGTTCTTCCCTGTTGTCGAATCTCACGCACCATTTGAAGCACTTGACCTCGAACGGTCGGATCGAGATTGGCGGTCGGTTCGTCCAAAATGATTAAGGGTGCCTCGTTGCACAGGCAGATCGCCAAAGACAGCTTCTGCCTCATCCCGGTCGACATTAATCCGACCCACGTGTTCAGGTTGAGTTCGAGCCTTTCACAAATCCGTTTTGCTTTTTCGAAACTTGCATCGGGACGGAAACCGCAAAACATTGTTAACAGTTGCTTGGCTTTCACCAATCGATAAAGTCTTGCGTCTCCAGGTAGGTAAGATATTTGCGAGTGAGCATCCACTCGATTGTTTTGGCTGCAAAACCCATTCACGCGGGAACTTCCCGACGTTGGATTAAGGAAGCCAAGGATTAGCCTGAGCAACGTTGATTTTCCGGCTCCATTGGGACCCAATAACCCAAACACTTCACCTTCGTAAACAGAGAGACTGCATTGCCTTAAGGCTGTAAAGTTGCCGAACGACTTGGTTAGTTGTTCGGTCACAACGATTGGATTCTTCATAGACTACCGCAGCGGAGGCTTTCCCATTAATCGTCGTAAAAAACCAATTTGACCCGCATGGAGCATTTCGTGATCGGAACAAAAGAGCAACGCACCATACCGTGTCGCGTAGGCTGCATGAGGCGGATCCAGCGGTTCGTGCAATTCTTCATCTGAAAAATGAATTACTTCTGTCCGCATTTGAGTGTGAACTTTGTTGAGGACATCCAAGATTTCTTGCCGCGAAGGGTGCGTTTCGCGATCGACCACTGGCGTGGTGCCTCGCATAAACAGCTTGCGGAACTTGCTGGACATCAACTGGCTGTCGACTTCCCGGTTCCTACCACGTTGTTGAAACAGCGTTAAACCATACTGCGACATGCACAAATGGCCCACTTGCCAAGCGACATGCGTTGGAAACGCGTCCGGTACCCAAAACCAGTCGTCCTCGGTCAAGTCATCCAGCAGCGTCAACATATATTTGCGGCTGAATTCAATTTTACGAAGCGCAATTTGAAGCCGCGATGAGAGGGATTCGGTATATGGGTAATCATGTTCGAAGATCATTGCTTCCTCCGAGTGGATTCAATTTTCGTCAATCAACCAGTTCGAAAATTCCTTCAATTTCAACGGTGACGCCCAACGGAAGCGCGGCAACGCCAAAGGCACTTCGGGTCCCCGCACCGTTTTGTTCTCCATACACTTCGACGAAAAGTTCGCTACAGCCATTGATCACCGCCGGGTGTTGGACAAATTGATCCGATGAATAAACCATCCCTAAAAGTTTGACCACTCTTTTAACCCGATCCAGAGATCCGAGATGATCCTTTAAGGTGGCCAACAAATTTAGCCCCGCCTGTTTTGCCGCGTCGTAACCCGCTTGTTGATCGACGTTTTTTCCAACACAACCCTTCATCAATTCACCATCAGGTAGAACTGGAAGATGACCTGAGGTGTAGCACAAATTGCCAACGGTCACTGCAGGTTTGTAAACCCCTACTGCTTTGGGAGCAGATGGAAGTATCAACCCAAGTGAATTGAATTTTTGTTCGGGCGTCATGGTCCACATTCCCTCTAACGTGCTGCGATTTCCGCTTCATTATTGCTCAATCCAATTTCTTGAATAGTGCCCGTGCCATTTACCTTTGTGATGAAATCGGAGACCCATAAAGTCCGTTTGTTTTTTAAATTTCGCCGGATGCGAGCACGAATAGTCTCAATAGACCTGGACTTAACGGGCTGACCCATCTCTGCCGGCGGTGTGATCCGCTGGTGATGCAGTTTGCTATCGTACAAGTGGCAACGCGTTAAAACAGTCGTCACAGTTGTGGTTTTTGTGTTACCCATGCGAGCCCGAAAAGGCGAACAATTCCAACGCATTTTTTGCTAAACGGATTGATATGATCGCCAAGCCGCTCCATGGGATGCCTTTGTCGGGCTTTTTCGAAACTGAATACCCGATGAAATCAATTGGGCAAAAGCAGTCCTCTTCGTTTATTGGTAAGCGTCGGAGATTTTAACTTTCGTTGAAGTGAAACTTCACAATCAGGAAGCAACTTGGTTCACGATATCTAAAAGCTCAAGTGGTACCGCGCGGTGTGTTAAAAACGTGGTTTCAAAAGGCGTCTCACGGCATTTTTCATCTTGGGTGCCGATCATCAAACCAGTTTTCCCTTCAAGTATCGCTTTCACGGCCACGACTCCCATCTGAGTCGCACGGCGGCGATCTTCTGGAGTCGGAATTCCACCCCTTTGTAGATGACCCAAAACGACGGTTCGCGTCGAAAACGGACACTGGTGTTCGGCCAATTGTTTTTCAATGTCGGCGACTCCCCCCTTTTCATCTCCTTCGGCGACGATCATGATCGCCATCGTCCGTCCCTGTTGGCTTAGGCATTTAAGATGTTCAACGATTTCTGGAAAGTTAGTATCGGTTTCAGGAATCGCACAGACATCGGCTCCTGAAGCCAGCGCGGTATACAGGGCGATATAACCGCTGTGACGCCCCATCACTTCAACAAGAAACATCCGGTCATGACTGGAAGCGGTGTCTCGAATTTTGTCGACTGCCTCTACTGCGGTCTGGACGGCGGTTGAAAATCCAATGGTATAGTCGGTGCCAAGCAGGTCATTGTCGATGGTCCCGGGACAACCGACGATCTGCCCGTCCCATACTTTGGAAAGCGCGACCGCTCCGGCGAACGTACCGTTTCCCCCGATGGGCACCAAAGCTTCAATCTGGTGACGATTCAGAATTTCAGCTGCTTTCTTTTGCCCCTCTAAGGTCCGAAATTCATCGCTTCGACTGCTTCGCAAATGAGCTCCGCCGTGGGCCGCCCACGTCGTAACTCGATAGGGCGTCAAATGCTGGATCCCATCGGAGTCCACAAAAAAGTCTTCGTTGAGCAAGCCTTGATAGCCACGCATGATACCTACCACTGTGTGACCTTTGGCGGTGGCCGAACGGACAACCGCCTGAACACAGGCATTCATGCCGGGGGCATCACCGCCACTACAAAAGACTCCAATTTTCATCGATTAAAAACCCTGGAAATCCGATGGATAAAGAGCTTGAATATAACGCCGAAGCTGTTTGGCGGGCACCTAAGGAGGCTCAGTCGACCAGAAATTGGTCATATTTAGGCCTTGTGGGCGTTCCAAGCGGTTTTTATACTTTTGAATTCGATAGTTCTACACGATTAGACGTTAGTCCAATGACGATTGATAAAAGTCTCAAAATCAAAGCTGGCTCGGTTAAAACTCGGAATGTTTTGACTCGTGCGGAAAGACTCGCCAAACTTATCGACGAAGATCGGTGGAAAGAGGGTGATCCCATTTACGGACTCCCGAAGGTACGCGTCGTTAAGATTTCGATGAAGAAGAAAAAGAAAGTCAAAAAAGCTGACGACGAAAAGTAAAATCGTCCGCCTAAAAATCTAATACAACAGGAAAGCCGCATGGAATCCCATGCGGCTTTTTGTATGGTTCAGCAAACCCAAATTGCAAGCAAGAGATTCAAAATACACGTTCAGATTTTGCTTTCAAACTGATCAACCAAGCAGTGCCGGTTCTACCTCAAATCTCACGACCGCCGCGGTTTTGAATGAACACTTGGCTGAATATCAAATCCGGGATGCGTCCCCTTCAAACCAGATATCTTCATTGCCCGATAGGTCGACGGGTGCTCCCAGATTTTCATTCACGTACACCAATTCGTGCCGCAGCCGAATTTCGGATTGCTGGTCTGTAGTGACGGCGGAAAGCTCATACTCGAGTTCCGGGTCGTACTCATCAAGATCAAATCGGACATTGGTCGTTGAATGATTGATATATTCCACTGGTATTCGATTGGCATCGATGGCGGCAATCGATTGTGGCATCGGTACCACAGCGGGCGTTGGCATGGGCGAAGCGATTTGCGGTTGGAAATCTGATTCAGTGACCGATGGCGGCAGGTATCCTTGCCCCTGAAATTGAATAGGAACGGCATTGGATTCAACAACATCTTTATGTCGCGGAAGAATTCGCACGTCGGCTCCCAAAGCCTGGAACATGTCCCGCATATGATCGTGGCAAGTGAACATCAAAATCTGATAACCGTTGCGTGAAAACTCACAAAGCAGTTCGGCGGCGGCCTTGGCTCGCTGACCATCAAAGTTGACCAGAACATCATCAAGAACCATCGGAATGACGGCGCCTCGACGTGCGTAGGCGCTCACCAAAGCCATTCTAAGGCTCAAATAAATCGCTTCTCGGGTACCTCGGCTTAGCTTGTCGACCGGAATCGTTTCTGCCTGGGCATTGTCAACCAATAGCTCTTCGCCTACCAATCGAGTCCAAATCCGGTTGTATCGTCCTTCGGTCAGCTTTTCGAGATAACTTGATGCTTCCCGTAATGTTTCAGGCTGCCGTTTCGATTCATAACTTTCTCGAATCATTTCCAGCATTTGCGTGGTAGTCGCCAAGACCTGCCAATCTTTTTGAAGCTGGCTAATTTCCGCATTAACAGCATTCAATTCCAAATTGGCAACATCAAGACGCGAGTCTTCGCCAAGACGTTTGACTTCTTGAAGGAACTCGCCTCGTTGTTGATGGAGTTTTGATTGTTGCGACTTGATCGAATCGATCTCTTCCTGATTTGCCTCCCAGTGGGTCTCCAGGCCTGTTGTACCGTAGGCATTCAAAAGCTGATGAAGATCCTCTTCCTGAAAATTCTTCCCCAACGCAGCCAAAATCTGTTCGGTCAGGTTTTCACGCTTTTCAAACAACTTGTTACGCTGATCGTGCTTGGTCGAAAATTCACGATACTCTTCTTCTGAATCTGCCCCGACTTTGGTCAGCATTCGATTTTTTTGGCCAAGCAGCCGATCGAGTTCCCGCTTGGATTTATTCATCCTTGATCGAAGCGACTTGTATTTGTTGGCAAACTCTTTGCGAGTGTTCACGAATGCTCGTTGTTCATTGATCGCTTTGTTAAGTTGCATCAGGCGATCGACAATGTCCGTACTTTGAAACACCATGCCAGTCTCTGCGACCAAAGAATCGATCCGACTATTAAGTGTCGCCAGTTCTTTTTCACGTTCGAGTTTTTCCGTTTTGAATTGGTCCAGTCGAACGTGAAACGTCGAAATACGCTCAGCCCTCGACATGATCTCTTTCAGTTGATGCGGTTCCAGGATTTCAGGAAGTCCAGCAGTGCGTAGACTTGCGCGCCAGTTTTCGTCCGCCTTTTTGACTTCACGATCTTGCATCGTGATTTTGCGACGCAAGTCTTCCAGCACCGATCGAGTGGATTGAACGCGGTTTTCGAGTGGCACCAATTCTTCCAACCGCATCAAACGAGATTCGGCATCCTGAAGTTCCAGCTCCCATTGGCCGACTACGGTTGCTGGCAACTGTCGTTCAACTTCATCCCTTTCCAATTTGGCCCGTTTGAGTTGTTGGCGGACAATTTCAACCTGGTGTCGAAAGTCATCCAGTTCCTCTTTGGCAAGTCGTTCCCAGTGATACTTAAGGAACATGCCAATAAAACCTGCAATGGCTCCCATGAAGATAAACGTGATCCCCAACTGGCGGGCAGCGTTTTGGATGATCCAGTCTCCGCCCTTCAAGGTGTCGACCAAGCCAAGCCCAAACAGAAAAACTCCAACGATAAAAATGATGCCGACAATCGAGAGCTTTTCGACCGGAAGCACTTGTTCGTTCACTACAGAATCGACGTCTCGTTCCAGTTCTTGTCGACTACGATTCAGTTTTTGGATTTTTTCTTCAAGTTCGATTCGTCGTCTTAAACGATTTACGTAACGACCGGTGTCCTCTAATGTTTCTGACGCTCCCTGTTCGGCAAGATTCGATCCGAGCCGATCTTGATGTTGACCCAGGTCAAACTCTACTTTGTCGAGTTCCCCTTTGAATTTGGCCAGCCGATCCTTCTGGTCCTGCAGGGTTTTTCCGGTCGTTTCGAGGCTGATCAGGCCACGGTTTCCAATATCAAGAACATCTTTTGCTTTTATTTTTATCTGGGTTCCCAAGCCATCGACTTCACCGATCATGCTGTTTTCGATCGTGTCGATCTCTTCGCCCAATTTGAACGCTTGACGCTGTAGCGATTCAACCCAAGGCATGTGCTCGGTGACTGCTTCGATTCGAGATTTTTGAGACCAAAGGTTTCGGTTGATCGGAAGCGCCATCGCTTCTGCTTTGATGGTTTTTCGTTGGGATCGAATCTGTTCAATCCGTTCCCGCTGGTGGAGTATTTTCTGGTTGAGGGCCTCCAGTTCCGGAATTTGAATTTCTTTTTCCGATGGAAGTTTTCCGAAAGCCCGAATCTGTTCGTTGACCAATCGTCGAGACTGCCAACGTTCAGAAATTTGCATGGCTATTTCAACCAATCGTGACTGACGTTCTTTGTCCTGGAGCATCCGTTCAATGTCGATCAATTGGTTATTGACGTCGGTTGCCTCAGCGGCCAGTCGTGACCACCGCTTGGATCGTTGTTTCAGTTCATCGATTTCGCGAAGCAGCTTTTGTTTTTTCTCTGACAATTCCTGAAATCGAAACTCTTTTTTGGGATCCGAGCCCCAAATTTTTTCTCGTCGTTCCGTCAGGTCCCGCATCACGTCGATCAACGATACCCGATCCAATCCACTTGTTAGTTTATACAATTGGTCTGCGGCCGCGGTGCTATTGAGTGCACCGAGTTCCTGGATTTCACGAAGACCGATCGCAAAAACGTTACTGAAAATCGATTCGTCGATGTCGCACATCAGCGAACTCAAGTGAGCCCGTCCGTGCACCGAACCATCGTTGGCGTCAGTCAATGCCAAGTCACCAATCGGATCCGAATGACGATTCGGGTCCACATGCCGCTGGAGCTCAAAAACGCCGGTCGGAGTTAACAGATCAATGGACCCACCCGCCAATCCTCCGTAAACCGGAGGCGTGTATTTATTGAGTCGATCGGCCGAAAACCCGAACATCATCGATCGAATAAATTGCATCAGCGTCGTTTTGCCAGCCTCGTTATAGCCGCAAAACACGGTCATATTTTCCGAAAGCGATTCAACGGTCAGCCCTTTCCAGACGCCGAAACCGTCGACTTGAATATCTGTAATTTTCACCGCGGGTCTCCTTTTCGCAGCCCCCAAAATGATAGGGGTCATTCGTCAAATCATTTGACGGTAAGTTTAGATTTCGATTGAAATGGGGTCTGTTTTAATTTTATGTTTGCCGAGGTATTCCACACCAAGCAATGCAC
>JBCCSJ010000083.1:0-18367 GCA_039200505.1 Planctomycetota bacterium
AAAGAAAATTTTAGATCCAGTTGATCCAACGTTGGTTGGGATTGAAGAAGAATCAATCAGGGCTAACTAACGGCGAATAACTTGAAACAAACCGGAGCTAACGCTCAAACGGCTGATCATAGTGCGGATAATGGCTGAGGCTAGCTATGCTCAAACGGTTGAAAAGGGGTGTCAACGCAATCGTTGATTCCCGCTCGGCAAGCGGGACGTACTTGTCGTCACGGGGCGCAGTCCACTGAAGAACGCAGACCCATCGGTAAATAGAAGTCGCAATTCTCAGTTTAATCGGGTCTACACTACTTGTTTACCATGGTGGTGTTTCGGTCGGTATTGAATTCTTAAAGCGTTGGTCCCGCCAGGGTCGAACAAGCTCATTAGGAATTCGCTCAGGGTACCATTGGCAATCGATGTATTTGTCGAGTGACCTCATCATTTCAGTCCAAGTCTTGTTTGGAAACGACCGCAAAACACCATGGTCGTTATCGAACGTTCCGAATTGCGAAATTGTAGGCACCCAGACCAGAACCCCATGCGGTTCATAGCCATACAAATCGCTCAAAAGATCGTAAACAGAAATCGGATAGTACTTTCCGGCCAAATGATTTAAACTATCGGAATAGTTGCTGATGTATTCGTCAACGGATACAAAGATGTCCGACCGTACGACTTGGTCCAGAGGACGAAAGGCTGCAAATTGGATGTAACCGTTCAGCGTTACAGGTTCGTTTGAATTACGTTTGGTCAGCCAATGCTGAAACTCAATGGGTAGTTGTGTCATTGCCAATTAATCGTTGTTGCAATCGTTGGGCTCAAGTTGAACCACGGCTGTTTGAAAATCTATTTGATCAGCTGCACTCTGTTGGTTAGCAGGTCAGCGCTCAAGCTGACTCATTAATATGTCGAAAATTTCGTCGACGTTTCGATTGTTCCCCGCGGTAACAATTTGCCCGTCTCGCACAACCACACATTGAGAATCACGTGTCACCTTTGATGGAATCCAGGTCAAAGCTTTGGATTGTTCTCGCATTGAATTTTTCATAAACCGAGTGTTCGCCGCCCGTTTTCCATCCAGAAAGCCAGCCTTCCCAAGAACCGTGATTCCGCCACATAATCCGATCGCTAATCCTCCGTGGTCGAGCAACTTTTTTACAAACCGTTTCGCGATACGATTTGCATGCTGATCATTTGCAAATGGAATCGTTTGATAGGGATGTTCCGCTTTTTGATCGTACGAACCAATAAAAAGAACGGCGTCGTATTGATTTGGTTCTGCTTTGTCGAGTGTTTTGTAAATTGAGATCGGTTCAGTTTCAATTTCTGGTCGAGTAAGTCCGAATGCGATTTCACCTTCGGTATCCGAAATCCACTCGACTTCGAGCTTATCTTGATGTCGAGCGATCGCATTTTGGAGCCGATACAATTCCTGCTCTACCAAATTAGTGCGGGGTAAAACAATGGCCAGTCGCCCTTTCGGTTGCTCTAAATTCAACAGGTTGAATATCCCAATCGATCCGCCAACCAAACCAACGGCGACAACCAACATAACCCATAACGCCATGCGGCGATTCTGGGATCGAGCGGATTTTCGTTCTACTGAAGTCTGAGAGTGAGTTTGACTTTGAACTGGATGACCCGCACTTTGTAATGAAAGATCTGTCTGCCCATTCACAGGTTCGATTTTGTGATCGGTCGTCCCCGCATTTGGCATCTCGCTATCGGAAACGAGGACGGGTCGTTCCGAAAAAAACGGAGCCAACTCGGGCATCTGGGAAAATGAATGGAGTTCTTCGATCACTGGATTTAAGTTGGGTGGCCGGTTGAGTGGAAGTTTTGACATCATCGCTTGCACCAAATTAGCAAGTGGCGAAGGGATGTCGGGCCTAAGCTGTGTGATCGAATCAGGTTCTTTTTCGAGGTGGCCAGCAAGTTTTTCGCCCACCGACGGTTCAATAAATGGCGGTCGCCCGGTCAACAAATAATAGAGTGTGCAACCCAAACTATAGATATCGGACGTCTGATCCACGTCGGATGAATTTCGAATTTGTTCCGGCGAAATATAGTCCGGAGTTCCAAATGTTTCGCCCTGCAATGTCAGGCAATGGTGGTCCCTTTCAGGATCTTCCATTGAAATTTTAGCCAAACCAAAATCAGTGATTTTGACCGCACCGTCGGGATTGACCAAAACATTTTGTGGTTTTACATCTCGGTGAATCATTCCTTGAGCGTGGGCATGGGACAGTCCTGCGGCAATCTCATGAGCAAAATAGCACGCCTCACCGATGGAAAGCTGACGCAATTTTACAATCTCAGATAACGGTCTCCCATGCACGAGCTCCATCACCAGCAAACCTTGCCCGTTATTCACTTCAGCATCGTAACTGAGAACGATATTGGGGTGATGTAGTCTGGCGGCAACGTTGACTTCGTTTTGGAACCGAGCAACCGCTCGTTCATTTCGGAATAGATGAGACTTAAGGATTTTGATAGCGACTGACCGGTTCATCGACCTGTGCCGCCCTTCGAAGACATCCCCCATCCCGCCGGATCCGATTTTGTTCAAAAATTCATAACGAGGATGTTGCCTCAATTCTTCCGGGATATCGGCTTGATCGGGGCTGGTTGACTGCCATCGGTCAAACTCGGTTTTAGAGGCCCGGACACAATCCGACAACGTGTCCGACGCAAGGGATTCCAACCGCGTGACGCACGACTGACAGTTCAAAATATGATTTTCGATCCTGGCACTTTCAGCAGGAGCCAGCTTACCATTCACAAAGTCAGATAGCTCGTCTTCATTTGGATGGACTGCTCGATTATTCATGGGCGTAATGTCAAATCAAATTTACAAAACCGCCGGAATTCTAATCGCCAAGAATCCCATCGGATTCAACGGTCAAAGGTTTGTTGTAGATGACTCGATCGCACGGGACCTTTCATTCTATTTTTGATTTCAGTCAACATTCATCAATCAGATTTTTGCCAACCGTTCGCAATCGCGACATTACTCGGGATTTAGCAATAAAAACGGTGTTGACCGACACGCCCAGAATTTCAGCGACTTCTTTTGCAGGTTTATCTTCCATCACGAACAACCGAAACGACTCCCAAGTTTTTGGACGAAACTCAGGCTGAATGGTTTTTAACAAGGATGCGACAACGTGTTGATCATATTCGCGGTTCCACTGCTGAGAAAGTTCGCTTTGATCGTTCGACAACTGGTTGAGATTGTCCTGAAATGAAGTTTTTCCTGTCGCGGTTGGTGTCAGTTTATTTTTTCGCCAAAACTCAAGAAGACAATTCCTTGTGATGGTTCTGAGCCATGCCCGGAACGCACCTGTTCGACCGGCATGAGAGAATTCAGGTAGCTTTCGAATGACCACAGTCATCACGTTTTGAGCCAGGTCATCTACATCCGTCGATGGGGCGTGAAATCGCACCAACCACTTGCGAATCAACGGGGTATAGACTTCGAACATTCGCTGCCAGGCGACTTGGTCTTCTTGATCCTGAAGAGAGTCTAACAGGCTGATTGAAGTATGCTGCACGATTTATCCGAAGTTGTTGGCTCGATTCCGTCGGATTTCCAAAGGTAACATCATTTTTTTGCAGATCCTGGCAGGCTACAGAAAATCCTACGTTTTTTTGAAAGGTCATCGCCAGCATTGTCATTGAATGTTACCGACGACGCCAGTCGTCCATTCCCAATGTCTACGGAGGATGAATCCATGAAACGGTTGTTAGTTTTGATTCCGATTTTAATTGGCTCTTTTTTGCCTGTTATGGTAGCAGCACAGTCAATTCGACCAGCAGGTGTTCGAATTCAACCTCCACAGGCTCGCCGGTCCCCAGAAAACTCATCGTCGGGGATGGGTGGGCTGAACATTGCATCCAATGGCTTTCAAGCTCAATTCGATGCCGCGATAGTGAAACATTTTCAGAAGAAGAATATTCCCGGGCTCGTCGTTTTGATGGCCCGCGACGGCATGGTCACCTACCAGAAAACTCTCGGATTTGCGGACATTGAGAACGGTATCCCGATGACCAAAGACAAAGTGTTTCGGTTGGCTTCGGTATCGAAATGGGTTGCGGGGATCATGGCTTTAAAGATGGAACAAGATGGTCAAGTCGATCTCAATAGCAAACTAAAAGACTATCTAACTGAAATCCCAGACCACCATCACTCAAGCCGTATCATCGATACACTCACTTGCAGGGCTGGAATTCGTCATTACAGCGACGCCAAATCACCGCTCAGTCCAACTGGTTGGGAAGGCGAGTCATTCGAATCGGCAGAACTGCCGGTCGAACATCTTTGGAATGACCCCTTGGCAGCACCCTATTCTATTTATCATTACAGCACGATGTCGTATTGTTTTGCGGCCCGAGCATTGGAGTTGGCTTCGGGTAGAACATGCAAGGAATTGATCCGAGATAAAATCAGCAACCCGTTTGGAATTAGCACGCTTCGTGCTGAAGACTTAGACCTATCGATTGCTCAGCGAGTTAAATATTACCAGCCGATTGATAACAATAATTTGTCACAAGGGAATGAACCGATCGCTGATCTGGAACGGATTGAATGGAAAGTTTACGGCGGCGGCTTGGAATGTTCGGCTTACGATCTTTTGAGGCTCGGTATGAAGCTATGTGGAGGCCAGATCCTTGGGCAAAGCCAGCTTAACCGAATGCTGAAGCCAGTCGACAACCAGTCAAGCTACAACATCGGTTGTAATGCAGGCGTCGAAAATGGAAATCGAATTTTGGCCAAAAGTGGCGGCCAAGACGGAGTAAGCACCTACATCTGGATGGTTCCTGAAAAACAGATGGTCATGATCGTGTTGGCAAACCGCAGAGAAGGTTCGGGTGCGATGGGCCTTGGCAAAAAGCTCCGCAAGATTGCGTTGGGGACCAACAAAGCTGGCAACCGTAAGCCTGACTTAATCGTCGAAGACTTTCAGCGAACCGGAAATGCCTATTACGCTAATGGAAAACTGAATGTGCCAGTCAGTTACCGAATCCGCAACCAAGGGGGAGGTGGGACGACCGTTCCCGTTGCCAATGCGATTCGATTTGGGTCAAACTGGTACCACACAGCGTTTATGTCAACTTTACCTCCGGGCACTGGCAAAACGGTTCAGGCGACTGTTCGAATTCAGGACCCGGGAAAAATTTATGCGGGCCGGACTATCACCTTGGTCGCCGCAGCAGACGCCCCGATCACTGCCGGCGACTCGTCGATTCAACCTGAAGCTCGTGTCGAGGAGTCGTTCGAAAGTAACAACACAAAAACCATTCAGTTCAAGGCTCCCGGTGGTATTTCAGGCCTGTCAGGAACTCGTCAACCGAAAGTCCCAGGCATCTCTGTCGGAGGCAGCATCCAAACTGCCCCCGGAAATACTCGTCCAAGCCGATCAAGCGGCCAACGAACTTCTAGCGGCCAACGAACTTTTGGCGATTTAAAGAAACGCAAAGATCAGCAAGCAAAAAAACGGACCAATAAGGATTCACGGACGCGGCGAAAGAAACTTTGAAGCTGAAAATATTGAAACTACTGGGGGTCATCCAAGTAGGGAATAAGAACTCAATCACCGAGGCTAAATCGAAACCACATTTTAACGAACGTACGTGTTGACGATGGGTCGCTGACCTTCGTTTTCATTCTAATGTGCGATTGCCCAGCAGAGTGCCGGTCAGCTGCCCAGTCGTTTCTTGATGATTGGTAGGTGATATTTAACGTGGCCGACTAAAATGTAGAGATTTGCCCGCGTCGAAACGGGAGTGTCCGAAGCCGTTCCCATCCATGCCAATGATTCTGGTTTGAGCCGATTTGCCAGTTCGATATTTGCTTTACGCAAGAATTCAAATTCTTTTAGCAACGATTCCATGGTTACCGAGTTGTAGTCCATCGCATCCACATAGGCGTTTTGATCCATTCCCGGCATTGGCATCGTATCCCCCGAAGCGATCCTTAACATCCGGGTGCTGAAAATACGCTCACAATCAATCATGTGTCCCATCAGTTGTTTTAGCGTCCAGGTGTAAGGTTCGTGCAATTTTGAATCTTCCCCCTCGGGCAAATCGGCCAAGAGTTCATTGAATTGATCCGGCTGAGAGGCAAAATCTTGTTCGAGCGTTTCAGGATTCACTCGTGCAATGTAGCTTTCATAGTACTCGTGGTACTCACCGGGCAGTGGAGGAGGAAATTTCAATTGGTCGGACATGGAAACTCGAAATGGAGGAACTGAACAGGCAGAATCAATGCTTGAATTGAGGTATCATAACGGTTCCCATGGTAGCCCACGAGGATCGTATGAAGTCTTGTTTGATTGCAGTTTTGATTGGATTAACTCTCGCCCCCTACCTTAACTCACAGGAGCAAAAACCGGTTAAGTTTACCGAAGCGGAACGGCTGCGCGGTAGCATCACGCCGGAACGTGAGTGGTGGGATCTTAAGCATTACGAATTGACCGTCAATGTCTTTCCCGAAGCCCAATCGATTCGCGGAAATAATAAGATTCGATTTCAAGCTTTGAAAGAGGGCCAAACGATCCAGATTGATCTACAACCCCCTCTGCAGGTGAGTCATGTTCGGTCGCAAGATCAGGATCTTGAATTCACCCGTGAAGGCAATGTCATCTTTGCCACTTTCCCGCAAGCGATTCCGAAAGGGCAAATCAAGACTATCGAAGTGGGTTATCAAGGGAAACCCAAAGTTGCTCGTCGGCCTCCCTGGGATGGAGGTGTGACGTGGACCTTAGATGAACGTGGCAAAACCTTTATCGCGACGTCGTGCCAAGGTTTGGGAGCCAGCGTTTGGTGGCCTTGCAAAGATCATGGTTACGACGAACCTGACGAGGGAATGGACATCATACTCAACGTTCCCAAGGACTTGGTCGCCGTATCAAACGGACGTCTGATCGATCGTGATACGGCAGACGACCCGAACCGAAGTATTTTTCATTGGCGAGTCACCCAGCCGATCAATAATTACGGGGTGAACATGAACATCGGAAATTATGTTCACTTCTCAGAAGTGTTCGATGGTGAAGGTGGAAAACTGGATGTCGATTACTGGGTTTTGGAACATCAACGCGAAATCGCGATGAAGTGGTTTAAAGAGGTTCCGCGAACTCTAAAGGCATTTGAGCATTGGTTTGGCAAATATCCTTTTTACGAAGACAGCTACAAACTGGTGGTAGTCCCTTACCTTGGAATGGAGCACCAAAGTTCGGTGACTTACGGAAACGGGTTTCAGAATGGATATCGTGGTAGAGACCTTAGCTCAACGGGCGTCGGTTTAAAATTCGATTTCATTATCGTTCACGAATCCGGCCATGAATGGTGGGGCAATAATATTTCTATGAAAGACACTGCTGACATGTGGATTCACGAGAGCTTTACTAATTATTCGGAAAACTTATTCGTGGAATATCATTTCACCCAAAAAGAAGCTCAGGACTACGTCATCGGTTGTCGTGAAAATGTCAGTAACAACAAACCGATTATTGCTGAGTATGGTCTTAACAGAAGCGGTTCGGGAGACATGTACTACAAAGGGGGCAACATGCTGCACATGATTCGTCAAATTATCGCAGACGACGAAAAATGGAGGCAGATTTTAAGGGGATTAAATCAAGAGTTTTGGCACCAGACCGTGACGACTCAACAGATCGAAAACTACATTTCAGAGCAAGCCAAATTCGACTTTACCAAAGTGTTTGATCAGTACCTTCGAGACACAAGGATTCCGGTTTTCAGCTACCAAATCAAAGATGATTTGATCGAGTACCAATTCGAAGAGACCGTGGACGGATTTTCGATTCCGTTGAAGATCACCATTAATGGCGATCCGATTACGGTTTACCCTTCCGAGGCAAAAAAACGAATTCGATGGAGTTCCCCTATCAGCGAAGTTACCGTCGATCGAAATTACTATGTCGAATCTAAATCACGTTAGTCAATGGCGCGATGTATTCAATGACGCTGATCCAAAATTGTTTTAACGAACAGGAGGCTGTAAACGTGGTCGCCTGCGACTTTGAGATCGTCTGAATCTAAGCAAATCGAATCCAAAAAAATCCCCTGCCATGCTGTTTCGATTCTGCCTGTATGGATTTCTAAAGAATCAAAGATACTTCGAGCCATTCCTCGTTTTGGCCTTTCTTGATTTGGGGCTTAGCTTTTTTTGGATCGGTGTTTTAGCAGCGGTTCGTTCGGCGACGATCAATTTGCTGGAAATTCCATCGGGGGCGCTTGCCGACACCTGGGGTAGGCGAGGAACGCTGATGGTAAGTTTTGTGGCCTACATTTTTTGTTTTCTCTGCCTCGCGTTTGCAACACAATTCCACTGGTTAGTGCTTGCAATGAGTCTGTATGGCGTAGGAGACAGTTTTAGGACCGGTACCCACAAAGCGATGATCTTTGAATGGCTGAGGATCCATGGCCGGGAGAGTGAAAAAACAAAAATTTACGGAATCACTCGAAGCTGGAGCAAATTCGGATCTGCGCTCAGTTCGCTGTTGGCCGCTTTGTTTGTCATTCTGTCAGGACAATATCGAACTGTATTTTTGTTAGCCGCGATTCCCTGCGTTTTCAATGTCATCAATTTTCTTGGCTATCCTAAGGAATTGGAAGGGAGCGAATTGCCCAGCCGCAGGACGGTCGGTACAACAGTTCGATCGTTGGCCGATACGTTCCGACAGATGATCCGGAACGCTAATTTACGACGTCTCGTATTTGAATCGATGTCGTGGGAAGGTGTCTTTCATGCCGTAAAGGACTATCTTCAACCAGCATTGGCGATGTGGGTTGTCCTGGCAGTCACGGGGCAATCGAATGGCGACCCAACGTCGGTTCCGATTGCGATTGGGATAACTTATACCGTTTTGTTCTTGCTTAGTGGGATGGCGAGCCGTCAGTCGCATCGACTTGTTCAGTGGTGTGGTGGTGAGCGTCAAGCTTCCGATCGTTTGTGGATCGTCAATGCGTTGCTTTTTGGGACGCTCACCTTTGGAGCACTTACTGGCGTATCCATTATTGTGGTAGTTGTGTTTGTTGGCTTAAACGTAGCCCAAAATATTTGGAGACCGGTGCTTATCAGCCGATTCGATGGACACTCAGAACCGGGCCGGGGCGCGACCGTTCTTTCGATTGAAAGTGGGGCCCAGAGGCTGGCAACTTTTTTCATTGCACCCTTGTTGGGCTTGGCGGTCGACTATGTTTCAGCCGATGCGACTCTGGTTTCACTTTGGCCGGTTGGAATCGTTGGGTTGGTTGGTGCAGCGTTGATGATCGTCATTCCCCACCCTTCCACCGTCGACCAACATCCCCATAAAACAGCAGGCGGGACTGGGACGTAAGAAGTTTCATTAATCGAGCCGATTTGCGGTCGAATTGATACAATTCATGCCAAAACATGCGATTGGAATTGCATCTGAAATCAGCGGTTGCATAATTTAAGCATTGGTAACTAAACCCGAAAAATAGACAACACAGCAAGCATCCCCGGGAATTTTTCCGCGCCAGCCAATTGTTGCAATCAAAATCCGTCTAAGTTGCTCAACCACCCAAACGTGTGTTTGAGTCGTGATTTGGTAAACGCTGCTGTGGCAAAAACACTTTGCAAAATTAAAGGCAAGAAACGCGAGGCCTTGATGGCCCTGGTTGGTGATGACGATTTGACGCATCAATGCAAAAAGTGTGGTCGATTTTCGGATTCAAAAAAGAAGCTCTGCAAACCCAAAAAGTTACGAAACAGTGAATAAAATATTTTCTATCGCTCTTGTTTCCGGCCTAATGCTGGCCGGTATCCTTGGATGCAATCAACCCAAACAAACGGAAATCAAAACGGACACGGGCTGGTCTGGCTATAACATCATCGCGACCACCGGCCAAATTAATTCGGCGTTGGTAAAGTTGACCGAAGGGACTAGCACCAAGATCACTCTGTTCTGCGGTCCAGGCGTTGACCCTCACTCTTATTCCGCCACAACGAAGGACGTCGAAGCAATGGTCGATGCCCACCTAATTGTCTACAACGGATTTCACCTGGAAGCCAAACTATCGGAACAATTGGATTCGACATTTAAAGATAAAGCTTGGTCCATGGCATCCGCGTTTCCAACGAAAGACCGGCTTGAGTGGGAAGAGGAAGACGCCCCTGCCAAGGAGGAGTCTTTCGATCCGCACATCTGGAACCACCTACCAGCATGGTCTGAATGTGTTCAGGGTTTAGCCGACAAGCTTGTCGAACTAGACCGCGATAACGGCGATGTCTACCGAAAGAACGCTGAGGCTTACATTAAGGAAATTAACGAAGCTCACGAATGGGCCAAGGAAAAACTGTCGGCATTGCCAGAAGATCGCCGCGTACTTGTAAGTGCTCACGATGCCTTTAATTACTTTGCGAAAGTTTATGGACTGGAAACTTTTGCCGTTTTAGGAATCGGAAATGATCCTGAAGCAGACTACCAAACCATGAAAGAAGTTGCTGAAAAAGTGACCGAGAAAAAAGTTCCCGCGGTATTCATGGAAAACATTACGAATCCCAAAGTAATTAGTGCCCTCCAGGAAGCTTGTGCCGCTAAGGATTGGAAAGTCGAAGTCGTTCCCGAAACTCTCTATTCAGACGACATTGGCGAAACGGCACCTCAAAATACGTTTTTGGGCGCCTTCCGATCTAACGTCGAAATTATCGTCAAAGCATTGTCGCCCAAAGAAGTGGCAACGACAGAAGCCAATTAAGCTTCCTTTTGTCCACTTATTTCGCGCGTTGGGTTATGGCCGATCCTGCCTTAAAAATCCAAGGGCTTACCGTTGCCTACCACTCCAAGCCAGTTCTTTGGAACGTAGACTTGACGGTAGCTCCTCGTGTTTTGATGGGTATTATCGGCCCTAACGGTGCTGGGAAAAGCACTCTTTTAAAAGCGACTCTGGGGCTGATTCCCAGGCTTACTGGCCAAGTTAGTGTTTTCGGAGCACCGTATAACGAAAAAAAACAACAAATCGGCTACGTGCCCCAACGAGCGTCTATCGATTGGGATTTCCCGACTACTGTGTACGACCTTGTAATGATGGGGACCTATGGACGATTGGGCTGGTTTCGACGTCCAGGGGCAAAAGAGAAAAAAGCGACTGAAGAAGCCCTGGAGCGTGTCGAACTGACTCCCTTCGCCCGGCGACAGATCAGTGAATTATCCGGAGGACAGCAACAACGGGCATTTCTAGCCCGAGCATTTGCCCAAGATACACCGATTTACTTTCTCGACGAACCGTTTGCCGGGGTCGATGTCAAAACGGAAAAAGCGATCGTCAAAATGCTGCACGGGATGCGGGACGACGGCAAAACGATTCTCGTTGTTCAGCATGACTTGACAACCGTTGGCGAATACCTGGATGAAGTCACCTTGCTCAACCGTGAAATCATTGCCTCGGGGCCGGTAGCCGACGCATTTGAATTGAATCTGATCGAAAAAACGTACGGCGGTACTCTGCCAAGATCGAATTTTGGTCAAGCAAACCCTTAAAGGGGCGTCGGCGTGTTTGAGATCTTTTTCGACTATACGTTTCAGGTCATCCTGTTCGGCACCATGGCGATCGGAGCAGTCAGTGGGGCCCTAGGATGTTTTGCCTACTTGCGCAAACAGTCGCTTATTGGAGACGTGATTGCCCACTCTTCACTTTTCGGCATCATGCTCTTTTTTTTGATCAGTTATTGGTTGACCGGTGAGGGAAGTAAATCGCTTTTGGTGATCATTCCTGGCGCGATTTTTTCTGGTATCCTCGCGCTCATGTTGGCAAGTCTGTTTTCAAAGGGACCTCGGGTTCGAGAAGATAGCAGTCTCGGTGTCATGCTGGCCCTGTTTTTCGGTAGCGGCCTTTTCATGCTACAGGCGGTTCAGCGTGCCGCATCCATTCCTGGAAGGCGAGGATTGGAGGGGTATCTGTTTGGTATGGCCGCGGCGATGACCAAAAGCGACTTGATCATGATTTCGATTGTTGGCCTTTTGGCTTTGTCCATGATGCTGTTTTTCTGGAAAGAGCTGAAGCTTTATGCGTTTGATCCTTTGTTTTCGCATACGATCGGTTTTCACACGTTCTGGATGGATCTGTTGATGATCACTCTGTTGGTTTTGGGGATCGTGATTGGAATCCAGTGCGTGGGAGTGATTTTGATGATCGCGCTATTGATCACCCCGGCAGCCGCCGCCCGGCAATGGACGCGATCATTAGGCTGGATGGTGTTTCTGGCCGCTGTCTTTGGAGCGATGAGTAGTGCGGTCGGTTCTTATTTTAGCGCTGCATTTTATCGACTGCCGACCGGTCCCATCATCGTTTTAGCAGCCGTGTTGATTTTGGGCGTCTCGATTCTATTTGCTCCTGCTCGCGGATTGCTTTGGCAAAAACTAAAACAGCGGAAAGCATCCCAGACATACAAAGCGGAGGGTTCAACCTGATGTCAATAATTCTGTTTTGGACCATCATCATTGCGATGACGACAGCTTTGGCCTGTTCAATTTGCGGTGTATTTCTTGTGATCAAACGAGAGGCGTTTATTTCGGAAGGTCTTTCGCACGCCGTCCTACCCGGAATCATTTTGGCGTTTGTGCTGTTAAAAGACCGAAATTCACCGCTGCTGATTATCGTTGCTGGGCTGTCAGGCCTGTTGATGGTTTGGCTGGTGCAGTTACTTTGTCGAACCAAGTTAATCGACAAAGATGCCTCGTTGGGGATTGTGTTTTCGGCGTTGTTTAGCGTCGGGGTCGTTCTGGCCAGCTTGAACTTAAAGAATATTCACTTTCACGAAGATTGCATCATCAATGGCGACTTGGCCTATGCTCCGTTGAAAGATTTTCGCCTGGGAAGCGTTTATCTGGGCCCCAAGGCATTCGTAATCATGGCGAGCGTTCTTACGATTTTGATAGGATTCATCACCCTGTTTTACAAAGAGCTCAAAATTCTTTGTTTTGACGAACCGTTGGCAAAGGTATTGGGATTTCGCCCCGTACTTCTCCATGCGGTATGGTTGGGACTGGTTTCGATCACCGCCGTGGCTGCCTTTGATACGGCCGGCACGATCTTGGTTGTGGCATTAATGATTGCCCCGGCAGCGGCGGCCAACTTGCTAACTGATAGGTTGTGGCTAATGTTGGTTATAAGTGCCCTGCTGGCGGCGGTTGCCTCGGGAATGGGTGTCTTGCTCGCTGACTTTTGGGAAGTCCCACCGGCAAGTCCAATCGCCAGCTTGTTAGGAATCCTTTTTGTTCTCCTGTTCTGTTTTTCGCCAAAGTACGGCGTCCTTTTTCGCTGGCGGACCAGGCAACGCCAAAACCAGAAATTGTTGGTGCAACTGATTGAAAATTTACTCTCTCAGAATGGCGGGCAGATTGCCAAAGCAAGCCTTTACGACAACATATTCAGTCACCGTTCGTCAATTGATCGAGCACTTGAGACTTGTCGATCTGCCAAAAGGATCACAATCGAAGGAAGTACAATCAAAACGACTGCTTAGGACTCGCCATGAATTAAGTTACCGGCTAGTTTCACTGAAAATTCGATTTTTGTGGGTAATTCACTAAGCAAGCCGGTAAATAAATGTTTTGCGAGTACTTAATTCTTCGCAGGGTTCGCAATTCGGTTCCGCCCAAATCATCTACCCCGAAAATTCGGATTCTTTGATTATCGTTTGCCGCCAACCGAATTTTTTGCTGATCGAAAGGGTCAAACTTAGCGGCAACGACTTATGATTTGAGAAGCAGTTGATCCGTGTCGTTCCTATCGGTGACCGGCTTAATTAAAATGGGTGTGGAAACAATGATTCTCATTTCGAACGGGCAAGACTCATGCTCTCATTTTCCCAGACAAATTCTCCGCTGATCGCTCTGATAGTTGCTTGGACAGCCCTAACTGGATTCATGGCAGCAGATGGGTTGGCTCAACAACCGATTCAGCTTCCGGGGAAGGGCCCGGCCTACACAGGTTCCCCTGTCAATGACACCAGCTTTGGAATCGTCGGCGAATTCGTGGGGAAACTGATTGCCGATTCATCGAAACCAACGATGCTTGGTTTGCAAGTTCGCAAGGCAGTGGGAAAAGATCGGTTTACCGCGATCGCGTATCGCGGAGGCCTGCCGGGTCAACCTCAATGCGATTTGAAACCGATCGAAATGGAAGGAAGAGAGTTGGGTGGCCTGTTGGTTCTTTCGGGTGGACCGTGGGCAATGCTGGTCAATAAAGAAGTTTGCCGAGTCGTGGATCGTTCCGGCAATACTATTGCGGAATTAAAGAAGATCAAGCGAAGCAGCCCGACGATGCACTCACCTGCACCGCAAGGAGCGACTATTTTATTTGACGGGACAGGGACGTCACAATTTTCAAATGCGAACATGTCCACTGAGGGTTGGTTGAAAGAAGGCGCACTCGTCAAGCCACTTTTTCAAGACTATAACCTGCACGCGGAATTCCGATTGCCTTACATGCCCGAAGCCGAGGGCCAAAAACGTGGTAACAGCGGTATGTATCTTCAGTGTCGGTACGAATGTCAGGTTCTCGATTCATTTGCAACCATTCCTGTAGCAAGCGGATGCGGAGCGATTTACCGATTCAAAAAACCAGATCTTAACATGTGCTTGCCTCCATTATCGTGGCAGACATATGACATCAAATTTACGTCGCCGCGATGGGATTCAGATGGGAACAAAATCCGCAACGCTTCGATCTCTTCATGGCTTAACGGAGTAAAAATTCAGGACGACGTGTCGTTGCCCAATAAGACCGGAGCCGGTCAACCTGAGGAACCGTCACTGCTTCCAATTCGTATTCAAAATCATGGTGACCCGGTTCGATTCCGAAACGTTTGGATCGCTGATCGGGGACTGATCGACATGACTGAATTTCCGATCAAAACTACGAAACAACAACGAAAGGATGCCGCCCGGCGATACCGCGAATTAAACAAGCAGCGAATGCAGCTGGCCAAACAGCAGCAGGAACAGCGAAAACTGGAGGCCCAACGTGTGTTGGATGCTAGACGAAAACAGCGTGATGAAGCGATTCAAAAAGCCATTCAGGAGATCAACCAAGAACTTGGATTTTCAAATGATTCCGCCCAATCGTCTGATGCAAAACCGAACCAAACTGCCGAGGGCACGTCAAACAAACCTGTTCAAGAAGCTTCCGACAAACCCGTTCAAAAGGAATCAAAAAAGGTTCCCGAGCCTGCAGATAAAAGTTACTCGGCTTCAGAAAATCGAAAATCTGATTCCGAGTGATAAGCCAGTTTTGTCAACGTCTTCAAAGCTAAGATTCGGAAGTGACCGCTGAATCATCCCCCTCCGCTGCGGCGGCTTTTAACTGAATTCGTGCGGCACGAAACGATTTGATGCAAAGAACGATGAAAACTCCGCAGACGAGGGCCATGAGCCAGACGAAAAGAAAGCTTCGTTGATTTAACGAAGGGTCGCCGGAAAAGAACTTCCCGATTCCCATCATTCCCCTACTGGCACCGGCAAGAAACCCGAGCAATCCAAAGGTTGCGGCAACATGCATGGCGTGCTTGCGGGCAGACTCCTTCAACGCGATTACCCCAGATAGCCCGATTAAAATCCCGACAAACGCGGGTATCAACGCAGTCACCGATCTTTTACTTTTTCCGGCCTGCTTGGATTCAGTGGCTTCGGTTTCGATCTCGTTCTGTGCAACAGCCGAGTCGTTATCTGTCGATTTGGTACCTGAATCGGATCCGAGGTAGCCGAGGCCCCCGATCAAAATCAAAATAACACCTGTAATTAATGCGGTCTTTGCCATGATATTTCCTGCAAAGTTCAACGGATTTGATCGGTAGCCCAGCGGGTTGGGTGATCTAAAATAAGATGCACAATCGAATTTGGATTGCAACAATGGATTGATTATCCGTAGTTTTTCATTTTGAGCAACAACGCGAATCCAGTAGAGGTCAAATGGATAACGAGCATGCGCTTCATCGGGCCAATGTGGACGATGATCGGCTACAGATCAAAAATCAAAAAGATCAGGCGGTTGGGCTGAGAGCGGTCATCGAATCGATGAAGCAGATGGGTCGCTATATGGACCTGCCTAAAGCATTGCGGGCATCTTTAACCATGAATCAAAAGAAGGGCTTTGATTGTCCCGGATGTGCCTGGCCCGATCCAGATGATGAGCGTTCGTTTGTTGCCGAATACTGTGAGAATGGAATCAAAGCACTTTCTGAAGAAGCGACCAAACGGCGGGCCGATCCGGAATTTTTTGCCAATCATTCGATATCCGAATTAGGCCAATTGTCCGATTTTGAACTCGGAAAATCTGGCCGAGTTACACATCCGATGTATCTTGCAGCCGGGGACACTCATTACCGGAAGATATCCTGGCCCGATGCTTTCGAGCGAATTGCGAATCACCTGAAAAAAATCTCTCCCAATGAAGCGATCTTTTACACTTCCGGACGCACCAGTAACGAAGCGGCTTTCTTGTACGCGTTGATGGTTCGCGCCTACGGAACCAACAATTTGCCTGACTGTTCTAACATGTGTCACGAATCGAGCGGTCGAGCCCTCAGCCAAACGGTCGGCATCGGAAAGGGTTCTGTCCGACTGAGTGATCTTTATATTGCCGACTTGATTCTCGTTGTCGGCCAAAACCCTGGCACCAATCACCCTCGGATGCTCAATGCCCTTGAAAAATGTAAAGACAACGGCGGAAAAATCATCTCTGTCAATCCGCTCAAAGAAGCGGGGTTCGTTCGCTACACTAACCCCCAAAGACCATTAAGAGTATTGACCGGCGGCGTCCCACTGACTGATCTTCACTTACCCATTCCCATCAATCGGGACTTGGCATTTTTTAAAGCCTTGCTCCTGTTGCTGGTCGAAAAACAGGAATCAGGGCAGGAAATTTTCGATCACGAATTTATCGAAAACAAAACGGAGGGATTCGACGAGTTCCTGAACGATCTGAAATCGAACGAAATCGAATCCTGCATTCAAGAATCTGGTTTGCCAGCCGATTTGGTTCGCCAAGCTGCAGACATGGTTGCCAAAAGCAAAAAGATCATCGTTTGTTGGGCGATGGGTTTAACTCAACAAGAAAATGGTGTCGCGACGATTCGTGAAGTTGTCAATTTGCTTCTGCTGAAAGGAAGCATCGGAATCCCGGGAGGAGGTACTTGTCCGGTACGCGGTCACAGCAATGTCCAAGGGGATCGAACCATGGGGATCTGGGAAAAAATGCCCGAGCCTTACCACCAGCGACTGGAGTCGGCTTTCCAGATACGTTCCCCAAGGGAACATGGGTTTGATACCGTCGAAGCAATCAAGGCGATGCATGAACAAAAAGGAAAAGTCTTTTTTGCGATGGGAGGCAACTTTCTTTCGGCCGCACCCGACACTGACTATACCGCAAAAGCACTCAGGAATTGTGATTTGACGGTCCATGTGTCGACCAAACCGAATCGTTCTCATTTGGTTCATGGGAAAGAAGCGATGATACTTCCCTGCCTGGGACGCACCGAAATCGACATCCAAGAAAAAGGCTATCAATTTGTAAGTGTTGAAAACAGCATGGGAGTCGTTCACTCCTCCAAAGGCCTTCTCAAGCCTGTTTCCAAAGATCTGAAAAGTGAACCGGCAATCATCGCGGGACTTGCGGAAAAACTATTCGAGGATAAATCCGATGTTTCTATTCAATGGAATGAATTGGCCGGAGACTACGATCGCATCCGGGCAAAGATCGAAGAAGTCATTCCTGGGTTCGAAGATTACAACCGAAAAATTCGAGGCGATAACGGATTTGAACTTCCTAATGGATCCCGCAGCCAAAACTTTACGACTCCCGATGGAAAGGCACATTTTTCAATCAACACTCTGCCCGATCTGCAACTTGAATCGGATCAATTTCACCTGATGACGGTCCGTTCCCACGATCAATACAATACGACAATTTATGGTTTGAATGATCGCTATCGAGGTATTCAACAGGGTCGTAAAGTTGTGTTTATGAATGCCGATGATGCCAAGCGACTGGGGCTTTCAAACAAAGATCACGTCAACATTCATTCTACTTTTAAAGGAATTCGCCGCAGCGTATATGAATTCAAAGTTGTTATTTACGATATTCCTAAGCAGTGCCTGGCCGCCTATTTTCCAGAAGCAAATCCGTTGGTTTCAATCGATTCTGTCGCTGCGGAATCCAACACACCCGTAAGTAAAAAAATAGTCGTGACTCTTGAAAAGGTCGACACAAAATGAATCTGCAGAACGACTCGATCCCGATCGTTTTAACGGTCGCAGGATCCGACAGTGGTGGTTGTGCAGGCATCCAGGCGGACCTAAAAACTTTCGCTTTTCATCAAGTC
>JBCCSJ010000084.1:0-18251 GCA_039200505.1 Planctomycetota bacterium
ATTTGAACGAATTCTCGAAAGTTAACGAGTCCCTAGTTCGACAGTTAAATATTTCTAATGAATCCGTACGACATCTCATTTAGGCTTTATGAGTAAAAGTCTATAATTCAGATCACCAACGGAATCTTCTGGTAGTGTCAGAATTTGTCTGGCATTTTCGAAAATCAACCACAATTCGGCCTCGACCTTCCCTATGAATCGCTTGCAGGCAATTTACTCCTCCACAATTGGAAAAAAATTCATTGCCGCTATTACCGGAATCGTTCTTTTCGGATTTTTGGCCGGACACGTTGCGGGAAATCTGAAAGTCTTTACCGGGACTTCCAGCGAAGGTGTGCCGCACATTGACGAGTACGGACATTTCTTGCGAGTAGCCGGAGCTCCGATTTTGCCTGAACAAATGGCACTCTGGATTGCTCGATTGGTGCTCCTGGGCTCTTTAATTTTGCATGTGGTTGTGGTCGTTCAGTTGGCGATGCTTAGCCAGGAAGCGAGGCCAGTTAATTATGTGCGTAGTCGGAAAAAGGCAGCTTCACTGCCAGCACTTTATATGATGTTTTCCGGCTTGCTGATTTTCGGATTCGTGATCTTTCACATTTTGCATTTCACCACTGGGACTATCCAGATCGGAGAATTTCGTCACGGCTACGTTTACAACAACCTGTCCAACTCATTTCAGCACTGGTACGTAGCGGCCGGATATATTTTTGTCATGATCGTTTTAGGATTCCATTTGAATCATGGAGTCTGGAGCTTGTTCCAAACCCTTGGAATTGACAATCCTGATCGAAACAAAACATTGAGAATGGTTTCGACCGTTTTAACAATCGCGATCATTATCGGTTTTATTTCTGTACCACTCTCTTTTATGTTGAATATAGTTCCAGAGCCAGTGGACTATCACCCGTCGTTGTTGACCGGTGAACATTGATCGTTTTTGACTTTCAATTTCCTCGAATTTGAGAAATAGTTGGCATGCTACAGCTAGACTCCAAAATCCCTGATTGCCCAATCGAAGAGACTTGGACCGCCCACAAGAATAACATGCGGTTGGTCGGACCCAAAAATCGTCCAAACTACAAGGTGATTGTGATAGGTAGTGGTTTGGCAGGTGCGGCCGGCGCTGCTTCGATGGGTGCGATGGGCTATCGCGTTGAATGTTTTTGTTTCCAAGATTCTCCGCGACGTGCTCACTCGATTGCTGCCCAGGGTGGAATCAACGCTTCCAAGAATTATCGAAACGATGGTGATTCGGTCTGGCGATTGTTTTACGACACCCAAAAAGGTGGCGACTACCGCGCTCGTGAGGCCAACGTGTATCGTCTGGCTGAACTTAGCACTTCAATCATCGACCAAGCGGTTGCCCAAGGCGTTCCGTTTGCCCGCGAGTACGGAGGCAAGCTGGCAAATCGTTCTTTCGGCGGAGTTCTAGTTGAAAGAACTTTTTATTGTCGAGGGGAAACTGGCCAACAACTCCTTCTAGGTGCCTACTCGGCACTGGAAGAGCAAATCGCAGCTGGTACAGTCAAAATGCACACCCGTACCGAAATGCTCGATCTTGTGGTTGTCGACAACAAAACGCGGGGAATTGTTGTTCGAAATCTCGAAACCGGAGAAATCACTTCTCACGCCGCGGATGCTGTCGTGCTGGCGACTGGAGGATACGGAAACGTATTTTACTTGTCCACCAACGCCAAAGGTTGCAACGTTACAGCTAACTTCCGTGCTTACCGAAAAGGTGCCGGTTTCGCCAATCCTTGTTTCATTCAGATCCATCCGACTTCCATTCCGGCGTCGGGAAGTTATCAGTCAAAACTGACTCTAATGAGTGAATCGCTGAGAAATGATGGTCGGATTTGGGTTCCTAAAGATCCAAATGAGAAACGAAGACCTCGCGATATCCCTGAAGAAGATCGTTATTACTACCTCGAAGAACGGTATCCTCGATTCGGAAACTTGGTCCCGAGAGATGTTGCGGCCCGTAACGCCAAAGACGTTTGTGATAAGGGTTTAGGTATCAGTGCAACTGGATATGGCGTCTACCTCGATTTTGGAACCGCGATCAAGGAAAAAGGGATCAAAGCGGTTAAATCGAAGTATGCCAACCTTTTCGAAATGTACCAACGGATCACCGACGACGACCCAGTCGAAACGCCGATGATGATTTATCCTGCCGTTCATTACACCATGGGCGGATTGTGGGTCGACTACAACCTGATGACCAGCGTCGAAGGTTTGTTCGCAGTAGGTGAAGCCAATTTTGCTGACCACGGAGCCAACCGGTTGGGAGCAAGTTCACTCATGCAGTGTTTGGCCGATGGGTATTTTGTCATTCCGGTGACGATCGGCGACTTCTTGAGTCGGCACCCGGCGGGAGAAGTGGACGTTTCGCATCCTGCGTTCGCGGAAGTAGAAGAACAAGCCCGAGATAAAATTAATAGACTATTATCAATTAAGGGGGATCGTACTCCTCAGTCGATTCACCAAGAACTTGGGCAGATCATGTGGAACAATTGTGGAATTTCACGTAATAAAGAATTGCTCGAAGAGGGGCTTGAGAAGATTCCAAAGTTACGAGAAGAATTCTGGAACAACGTGCGGATCACGGGGCACGGGCAGGAATTGAATCAAACTTTGGAACATGCCGGTCGAGTCGCCGACTTCATTGATTTTGGCGAGTTGATGTGCCAAGACGCTCTGCTAAGAGATGAGTCTTGCGGATGCCATTTCCGCGAGGAACATCAGACGCCCGAGGGCGAAGCGAAAAGAGATGACGATAATTTCGCCTTCGTTTCGGTATTTGAATACAAGGGTGAGGGGCAATTCCCCGAACTGAATAAAGAGGAACTGAAATTCGAAGCGCTTCCATTAGCTGCGAGGAATTACAAAACATGAAAATTTATCTTCACATCTGGCGTCAAAAGGATCGTCAAGACCGCGGAAAAATGGTCAAGTACGAACTAGACGGTGTCGTTCCAGAGATGTCCTTCTTAGAAATGATGGATACGCTGAACGAACAAATCTTGGCCGAAGGAGACGAACCAGTCGCATTCGACCACGACTGCCGCGAAGGTGTTTGTGGTATGTGCTCGATGGTGATCAACGGGGAAGCCCACGGTCCGAAATCGGAAACGACGACTTGTCAGCTTTACATGCGGCATTTCGAAGACGGCGCAGAAATCTACGTGGAACCATGGCGGGCTCGGCCTTTCCCGGTCGTTCGGGACCTGGTGGTCGACCGATCTGCGTTTGACCGAATCATTCAGTCTGGCGGTTACATTAGCAATCACTCCGGACCAAAACCTGAACCGAATTCGATTCCAATCGAACCTGATGTTGCCGAACAGTCTTTGGACGCTGCGACCTGCATTGGTTGCGGTGCATGCGTTGCCGCCTGTCCTAACGGGTCGGCGATGTTGTTCACATCGGCCAAAGCATCGCACCTCGGCCTGCTACCCCAAGGACAGCCAGAACGGTACGAACGAGCTCGCTCGATGGTCGACCAGATGGAAGCCGAAGGCTTCGGCTCGTGCAGAAACTACGCGGAATGTGAGGCTCAGTGTCCCAAAGGAATTAGCATTGCCTTCATTGGACGACTCAATTCCGATTACCTCAAAGCAACTTTATTAGAACCTGTGGACCGTCGCGGAAAAATGCATGCCCAATAAAGCCGGGCATTGACAAGGCACCGTTTTTCCAAAGCATTGTCTTTCTGCACTTGTGAAATAAGTTTGGGATTCAGTCGCACGCGGCTGGATCCCTTTTTTCATGGTAGACAACAACTGTCGGTCGGTCGCCTTGTTCAGAAGATTAATCAGGCCAGGGTGTGGAATCTTTGTCGTGCTGTTTTCGTATCCAATCAGCGGCCTCGATCAGGCTTGCAAATTGGATGACGCTGCTTGAATTGCATGTAGCCGATTCATTCTGACGATTCAGCCATAAACCGATCCATCCACTTCTCGTCGGCCCAGCGCAATCATTTTCATAATCGTCGCCTATGAAATACAAGGCTGTTGAATCGAAATTCGGAGAAGGGAGCTCCGATTCCAAACTCTTTTGAAGTTCATCGTAAAAACTTGAAGCTGGTTTTCGAAATCCAAGTTCGGCAGAACAGAACACCGGCATCTGCTGAATCAATTCGAAACTTTTTGCGATCGGTTTGATCCGAGAATCAAAGTTAGAACCGATCGCCAGCCAACGAAAAGAGCTTAGTCGATTCAGTGCGTATTCGACATCATCGAAAAGCCGCCAGGAATCCGGTGAGGCGAAATAGTCCCAAAGCTCTTCAAAAATGAGTTGCTGTTTGTTCTCCGAAACGTCTTCAAAAACATCAAAGACGACCCTCATCCAAAGCTCATGCTCGACAGCATCGGATGATCTGCCATCCGAATCGGATTCTGAGAAAACACCAAAATGAGTTTGATAAGCCAATTTGATTCTGGACGGTATTTCGTCGGCAGTCACCTTCGATCCGTGCCGTCGACCACACTCCAGATAGCTTCTCCAAACTTCAACGGTCGGCTGAATCAAAGTTCCAACCGCATCGAAGACGATAATTCCATCGACCAAAACAACGGCCTACCATTGAGGTTACATCTTAAAATTTGCGACGAAAGGCAGCCGTTTGTCCACCGGTCACGGATGGCTATCTATCCGTAGTCATTTTCCAAACGGCCATTGCCAAATCAATCGGGCGAAACGGCAAGCAACAGCGTTGACGCTGTTATTTCATCTTGGCTTGACCACTCGAAATCTGCCGAGCAACCCTGGGCCGCGTCTCGTTGGCGTAGTGAAGTTGGTCATTGCGAATGATCTCGATCGGGTCCAGATTAAATCGTGCCACGGATCGCTGCGGTTTCGTATCCTTTTGAAAATCGAATCCAGTGGAAGCTTTGAGCCTCAAAATTCGGTGCCTGTTTTCGTCGATCCCGTCCGAAGCGACTTGCGGAATCAGAGATTGGCTGTCCTGACGATCACGAAGATTGGAACCAAAATCATTATTTCCCGGTTCCAGATTGGGCAGTTTCGCTTCCTTTTTTCCTTCGAAAAACCCGGGATTCAAATCGAATTCTGAAGCACCTCGAAGGGGCTTGGGCTGATGGGGATTCAAATCAGTGGACTTGCCATAGTACAACTGCGAATTTGTTTTTCCTTGGTTCACTTTTCGAATCGAACTCCCGTGGAACGCACGTGCTCGAAGAACGATCTTTCCATCCTTTTCAACTTCTGCGGGGAGCGTACGGTTGACGGGAATCTGAATTTGATTTTCATCAAGAAACTGATTTTCGAATGATTGGACTTCGGTTTCGATCGAATCAGTCGGGAAAGAATTGTCCAACTCCAGTTCGACTGGCTCTGAAGTGGATATGGAAAGGGTGACCTCAGGTTCGGGTTGCTGAAACTCCGCAGCTTCCAATTCCACCATTGGTAACTGAGGAACTTCAGATGATTGTGACAAACGAACCAGAGGCGCGATTTCCTTTTCGGCTTCCAACTCTCCCTGATCCAATACCAATTGATCTTCAAACATCTCTTCGGTGAAGTCATTGTTTTCAACGAATGGGGGTTGCTGAACGGGATCATCTGAGTCGGTCGGCTCCAAATAGATCGAATCCTCAAACGCTCCAACTTCGACCTGGCCAACCCTTGGATCGTTTGGGCCAGTTGGCGTCAATACGATCGTCTGATCGGCGACATAGTTACCCCCATCCTGAGATAGGCAGGCGATCGAGGAATAGTCCATTCCACAAACGTTGGAACAACTTGTGCAGTGATTCCGCGGGGCAACCAGACGAGAACTGTTGAAAAATACAGAAGCGAAAAATCCGGGTTGAGTCCCGCGATGGATTTTGCAACTTGTCGAACAGCCCGAAGTCGAAATTAAAATCCCGGCGAGCACGATGGCAACTCTGCAGCCTTGCAGTCTCATTTTTCGATCCGTAGAAGACAGGAATCAAAGCAGCCGCTATCCTTGCTGGCTGTCATGATAGAAAGATCGACCCGATTAAACGAAAGCGTCCTATTACCTGAATCTCGGGAAATAGTTTCGTTAGCTGCTATAGGTCAGATGAATCTGACATCTGATTTCTCTGGAACGAGCGTTAGAGGCAGAAGAACCGGAAGAAAAATGGGGAACTTTAAGGAACCTACCGGTTTTAACCCAAATTGACGGCGGAATTGCCAGAGTGGTTTTCCCTCAAACATTCCAATTAGGTTCAACCACTTCAATCAGGCCTGGCCTTGAATCCCACACCGAACCGAAATTCGTTCTGTTCGATTCAAAGATTCCTTTTGAGCCCCGACGGATAAATCGGTTTAACTGTCAATCTCATCTATTTTGGCAGCGAGAATGAAGTCATTTTCACTGAGTCCACCGATAGCGTGGGTCCAGATCTCGATCGTTACGTTTTTGTAACCGACCAGATGCAGGTCAGGGTGATGTGCTTCCGCTTCAGCCAACTCCCCAACTCGATGAAAAAACTCAAGGCCAGCCACGAAGTTCTTGACCTCCCAATCCTTTCGAATCCGTTCGTTGTTGTGGGTCAGGTACCAGCCCGGAAGTTTTTCCAGTTGCTCCTGAACAAACGGAAGCGGGCACGGATCGACTCCACCCTCGCAGGGAACGCACTTTTTACCCACTAATTGATCTGAGTTTTGGACTTCCACTGTTTCATCTCTCTAAAATTAAGCTGATTGAAAATTGAATTTCACTCCCAACTTCGAATGCCTTGGCCTGAGTTCGGGCTCTGTATGGATCGCAGTTCGACGGTAAATTGAGTTCCACTCTGGACTATGGTTCGAAATTAAGTGATGACGTTAAACGAATGGCTACATCAGGATCCGTTAGATTCTGGCAAAAGTTTTAACAACTCTGCCTCTTTGGCCATCGCATCGATGACAAACTGAATGTGTTCGTTGAGTTCTACACCCAGGCCTTCTGCCCCGCCGGTAATGTCTTCACGTTTTACTTTTTCAGCAAAACTTTTCTGTTTCATTTTTTTTCGAACGCTTTTCGCTTTCATTCCCTCGATTCCTGTAGGTCGGACCAAGGCGACTGCCGTGATGAATCCAGACAATTCGTCACAGGCGAAAAGAGTTTTGTCTAACTTCGAAATACGCGGGCAATCGGGCACTTCGTCTACATGAGACTTGATCGCGTAAATCACATCGTCCGGATAACCGTGGTTTTTCAGAATCTCGGAACCAACAAGCGGGTGTTCTGGGGCAGTGGGATTTTCTTCGTAATCGAAATCATGGAGCAGACCCACGATTCCCCATTTTTCGACATCTTCCCCGAACTTTTCGGCGTAGGCTCGCATAGCCACTTCAACACCAAGCATGTGCCGGCGAAGGCCATCCTGTTGAGTGTGTCGACACATCAAATCGTAGGCAGCCTGTCTATCCATTTTCTTTTCCGGAGATCCAAATCGAGTTTAGCAAAATCAGCGTCCGCATCCTTCAAGCGTAAATCCGACGGAGGATCAGAATGCCAAGTTTGAACCAAAAAGTTAGTTGTCTTCTTTTTCAGACTTTTCCTTTTTGGGGTCATCGCTTTTTGAGTCTTCCTTTTCGGATCCCTCTTTTTTGGAATCATTTTTTTTCGGCGAAGCCTCCGGCGTTTTCTCCGAGCCGTCCTTTTCCTTAGGCTCCTCTTCTTTAAGCTCCTCTTCTTTAGGCTTCTCTTCTTTAGGCTTCTCTTCTTTAGGTTCCTTGCCCTTCGAATCTTTCTCTTGAGAATCTTCTTTATCGGAACCTTCTTCGGTGCCCTTTTTTGTCTTGGACTTAGCTATCTCTTGTTTCTCTTTTTCCTTCTTTGCTAATTCCACGTCCTCGAGTTCTCGCCAAGGCTTCTTTTTTTGGTAACTTTCAAATTCAAGTTGAAGGCTTTGGCGTTGTTCTTCGTTTGCAATCTTGTCGACAGCACCTTCGGATTCTTTTCGATTGACTTCGATAGCATCCTTGATGTACTTGATTGCGTTTTCGAAGTCACCTTGTTCGGCATAGGCAGATGCCAAAGTGCTTAGAATATGAGCCTGCTGAAACTTGGTCACCTCAGCAGCTTCAGTCGCATATTTCAAGGCTGCTTCTCCATCGCGAACATCGTCCTTGGGAGAGGTCGCTAGAACCCAGGCTAGGTTATTCAAAACGCCGTCGTCAGCTGGGCTGACATCTAATTCCAGCTTCTTTTCAAGATCACGGATCGAAACCTGTATTTCGAGAGCTTCTTCGTAATCCTCGATCGCATCTTCGTGAGATCCCTTGGATAATCGGGCATCTCCGCGGCCTCGCAATGTAGATGCTCTTTGTCTCATTAGGATCAGCTTGATTTCATCCGGTTGGTCCTCCCATTCGTCTTGGGTGTTAGACCTGAGTAGGTTGTTGTAAATCCGCACCGCTTTGCTTGGTTCGTCGTTGGCGTTGTAGAGCATCGCCAATTGTCGGCGGTAGAAAGTATTTTCACGATCACTGTTGGAAAGAAGAACGAAATCATCAATCGCCGCATCGAACTTACCTTGTTGGGAAAGAATGATGCCTCGCAAGCGAACTGCCGATTCGGTGAGCGGCCGGATTTTTAATACCTGGGTGACGTCGTCAAAGGCTTTATCGAGTTGCTGCTGATCCGAATACATCGACGCTCGAATCATGAGAGCCTGAACGCTTTTAGGATTGATCTCGATCGCTTTGGTCGCGTCGCTGATTGCTTCGTCAATCTTTTCAGCGTAAACCTGTAGTTGGGCTCGAACGATAAATAGGTCGACGCTTTTAGGGTCTTTTTCAAGAGCCTTGTCGATGAATTTTATGGCTTCCGTTTGAAGCGAGTCGTCAAACCGCGGCCCAAGATCCATCAATTGGCGAACCACGGAGATTGTATTTCGCGTTACCGCGGGATCCGAATCAAGCCAAGTACTAAGATCCTCAACTGCTTTTTCGGGCTGTTGCTTTCGCAAGTAATAAGCGGCTCTCACCCGAACCGCGTCTAGATTGGATGGGTCAGCTGCGATCGCCCCGACGAGGTCATCCAATTGTTTTTCTTCGTCGGTTTGCAGCAAGGCTCTCATAAAATAGGCCTTGGATTGTTCCGGTTTATCTTCTTCGGTCAATTCGATCGCTTTTTCGATTGCCTTCATTGCCGCATCCCGATTTCCGCCAGGAAGGCTGTTCAGTCGGGCCGAGAGCATATAAGCATCTAAAAGTTCGGGTTGAAGCTTGGTCGCCTTTTTCAACCGATTGATCGCCTGGCTTCTCAAGATTCGCCATCTTCGATCCCGTTTGGTGGGGTCGGTGGGGGAAATCCTCTTAGCTAACAGATCCGCGTGCTCATACAGGGCTGCCGCGGCAAGAAGTTTGGCGTCAGCTTCTCCTTTTTCGTCGAGACCTTTTTCGATCGCGGATTCACACAGCCTGACAACAGCATCGAGATCCTTGGTGGATTCCACTTTTGTCTTCAGCGAATACGCTTTATTAAGATCTGCCTGCCCTTCGCTCTCTTGACCAATAAGTAAGGCCGGAAAACAGAGCATTAGTCCAACTAAAAAAAATGATCGCTGAATTACTGTCAGGCTGGATGGATACATTTCAGGCTCCAAAAATAAACGACATATCATTGTCGATTCTATTGGATTTTACAGATTTGGAGAACAACCAAGGTGCGAAAACCGCTCGACTACGGCCTACATCAAGATCTGCTGTTGGCTGCGTGACAATTATCAATTGCTTCGTCCAATTATGAATGAACTTCGTAAATATGAATTGCGAAACGTCCGGCGAGAGCAATACTTTCTCGCTGCAAACAAACGGTGGGTTTCTTCTTGACGCGTAAACTCTTCAACACTCGGAAATAGTTAAGCACTACGTTTAGGGGCGGTCATGGCGTCTTAGAACGTTTGAAAGTCAATCATTTTGTGACGATTAGCCCTGCGACCTGTTACTCATTTTGTCCCACGATCAGACGATGTTCACAGGACGCCATTTCAGTGATCCAATTCGTTGTCGATCTGAGCCCACGATTTGGAATTGAATTTCTGAAACGGGGCTCTTTTCACCCGAAAATGAGTGGTTAGGACTTTTTTAAAAACCATTAAGTAAGTTTAATACTTCATCCATTCATCGTTTTTGAGACTGAGAGTATTCAAAAGGCACTCAAATGTTCGACTCGTCCTCCAGATTTTTGGTTGCTTTCCCTCCTGCTGCAGCCACATTTTTAGCGCCCCTGTTTTTCAGTGGGTCTCTATTAGGACAGGATGTTGACGGTTCCCAATCGGTCAGTTCCGGTATGCCTACTATTCTGTTTGTTATTCCAATCTTAGGGGCATTGGGCCTGGCCTACACGTTTTGGAAATCATCCTGGGTTTCCAAACAGGATGCCGGTACCGAAAAAATGAAACGGATTGCAGAAAACATCACCGAAGGGGCGATGTCGTTTTTGAAGGCGGAATACAAGGTCCTGTTCATTTTCGTATTGGTTGTTGCCGCGCTTTTGGGTTGGGCGGCGACCACGCAAAACGAGATGTCGCATCCCTTGGTTGCATTGTCTTTCGTATTGGGAGCGTTTTGTTCTGGACTGGCCGGATTCATTGGAATGCGGGTCGCGACGAAAGCGAACGTTCGAACTACCAATGCCGCTCGGACTGGGCTTGGTCAAGCTCTAGAGGTTGCCTTTGCTGGCGGGTCTGTCATGGGGATGGGCGTTGTGGGTCTGGGCGTGCTAGGGCTTAGTCTTTTATTCATCATTTACGGATTTCAATTCGGGCTGGATACACAACAAAATGTGACCCGAGTGATCACCGTTTTGACTGGGTTTTCTTTCGGAGCTTCTTCGATTGCTCTATTCGCCCGCGTAGGAGGCGGCATCTACACAAAAGCTGCTGACGTGGGTGCGGACTTGGTGGGTAAGGTCGAAGCTGGAATTCCAGAAGATCATCCGCTCAACCCGGCCACCATTGCCGATAACGTTGGAGATAATGTGGGCGACGTAGCTGGCATGGGAGCCGACTTGTTTGAGTCCTATGTCGGATCGATCATCGGGACGATGGTTTTGGGCGCAGCATTTTTCCAGCTGAATGAGTTCTCTGATTTCCCTCTGGCAGCCGTCTTACTACCCTTGGTTTTGGCCGGGCTTGGCATTGTAACTTCGATTGTCGGGACGTTTTTCGTAAAAGTGAAAGAGGGGGGCGATCCTCATCACGCACTGAACATCGGTGAATTCGGTTCAGCTGCCGTTTTGCTCGCGATCACCTATGTCGTGATCCGGATGATGCTGCCTGAGTCATGGGTTTTTGACACCGGAGCCAAGGAAATCACGATCACCGCCAACGGCGTCTTTTTTTCAATTCTATTTGGATTGGCCGCGGGTTTGTTGATCGGGAAAATCACTGAGTTCTACACCGGCACGGGGACCCCACCTGTCCGATTTATCGTCCGTCAATCTGTAACGGGCTCAGCAACCAATATTATCGCCGGACTTGGCGTCGGCATGATGTCGACCACCATTCCAATTATCATTATCGCGATTGCTATTATCGCCGCTTTTCAGTTTGCCGGTCTTTATGGGATCGCCATTGCTGCCGTTGGGATGCTGTCCAACACAGGCATCCAACTTGCGGTCGACGCTTACGGGCCAATCTCTGACAACGCTGGTGGAATCGCTGAGATGTCGGAACTGGAACCTGAAGTACGGAAAAGAACCGACAAATTGGACGCTGTCGGAAACACGACGGCCGCTATCGGAAAAGGCTTTGCGATCGGTTCAGCCGCATTGACCGCATTGGCTTTGTTTGCGGCCTTCACCACCACCTACAACGCGACTCACCAAACCAAGATTACATCGATTGACATTAATGATCCGTTTGTAATGGCTTCTTTATTCGTAGGAGCCATGCTTCCATTTTTGTTTTCAGCTCTTTCAATGAATGCCGTTGGTCGCGCAGCGATGTCGATGATTACTGAGGTGCGAAGGCAGTTCAGTGAAATTCCCGAACTCAAGGCGGCCCTCGATGTAATGAAGAAGAACGAGGGCAAAGAATTTGGATCTTGGTCTAAGGCGGATCAGAACACATTCAATGCGGCTGACGGGAAAGCGGAATATGGCGAATGCGTTGCGATCTCGACAAAAGCTTCCATCAAAGAAATGATCGTACCCGGACTGGTTGCCGTATTGGTTCCAGTCGCTTTTGGATTTCTACCCAAGATATTTGAATTGGGTTCTTCTCCAAACACCAACGCGATGATGCTTGGCGGTTTGTTAGCAGGGGTTACTGTCAGCGGCGTCCTGATGGCTTTGTTTCAGTCAAATGCGGGAGGAGCTTGGGACAATGCAAAGAAGATGATCGAAGAAGGTGCCGAAGCCGAAGGTCAAAAACTTGGGAAAGGCACCGAGGCTCACAAGGCCGCAGTCGTTGGCGACACCGTTGGGGATCCGTTCAAAGATACATCCGGTCCCTCGTTAAACATCCTGCTGAAATTGATGAGCGTTGTTGCTCTGGTGATCGCAACGTTGATTTAGTATTTGGTAGAAATTACCAATCGGCTAATATAACGGCGTAGTGAGCATAGTAATAATTTCGCTCCGGATGGGGCACAACAGATCAGCCCCAGGCACCGCGTGGGGTGAGTCCTTCAATAATCAAAAACGCCCTGAAAGGGCAAAAACGAAATCTTTTTCTCCCTAGGCTGAATTGAACCCCTTCGGCTTGGTGAAATTGCTGCGGAGATCAATTCTTTTGGGCTTCGTGTTCCTGTTCAGAGCTATCTTTCAAACTTCTTTGTTTGCGATCAACGAACGCATCGACGTCCAATATTTTTCAATTATGGATAGTCGGTACTTGCTCGGCCGCTGAAAATGTCCACTTCGATGGAATCGATTTCGTCAAACTGGCAATTTTTTTCGACACAATTTTCGGGCCGGATCTGATCGCCCAAACCGAATTAAAATCTGTGGGTGGAATCAAACGCTATAGGGGAGGTGTTAATTTTCGAGTCACTTTGACGTTTGACAGTGCTTAAAATTGGAACATCCGTTGAGCCCTTTGGATCGGTCTAATTGTTTCAATTTGCAGCAACCCGAACGTGAGTGCTGGGGACAAATGTTTCAAGCTGATCCAAAATCGGAGATTCGAATCGCTGAAGGGGTTGAGATAGTTTGATTTTGCCAATTCTGCCTGTCGCTTAGCAAGATTTTTTGGCGGTTGCGAAATGATATGACACTTGAGGTTGATTAAAAAAAATAGGGTCATTGGGAAAACAATCATCAACCGGCCAGGTTGGGTCAGATCCGAGTCGAAAATCCCGCGAATGACGGTCCAAAACGATAAAATCGCTGGAATATCCGTAATTCCTGACTATCTTTATAAATGCAGGCACGGGATTGATTTTCCATCCCGTTTGCCGATATACCTGATGTACCTCTCTAGTAGTTTCCGTCGGTGGGGGCAAGTACACCGACCCTTAATGAGGAGTTCTTTTAATGAGAACCTTTTTTAGTGACTGGATGAAGCTTTGTGTTGCTTTCTTGGCAGTCGTAGCAATTAGTGCGAATTTGGATGCCGATGAAAAGCAAAACGAGGACAAGAAATCCGCACCTGAGTCAACATCAGTCGAGAAGACTGAGAAAAAAGAATTATCAGGTACCGAAAAATTAGTCATCAAGCGACGACTGAATTCGATCGCCAAAACCCAAACTCCAGTGGAAGGTTTCACTCCCGTTGAATTGTTCAACGCGATGGATGTGGGTAAGGTCAAGGTATCGGTACGGCATCGCGATGCGTCCCAAGCCAACGTGATTGTGACCAACCAAACGGATAAGCCCCTGGCGATTCAGATGCCATCCGCTTTCTCCACGATTCCGGTTCTTCGACAAGGACTCGGCGGTGGTGGTGGACTCGGAGGAGGTGGCCTCGGTGGCGGTGGCGGATTCGGCGGTCAAGGTGGCGGCGGATTCGGTGGCGGCGGTAACCAAGGTGGCGGCGGCGGATTCGGCGGCGGCGGATTCGGTGGCGGCGGATTCGGCGGTGGTGGTGCTGGCGGAGGCGGCCTCGGTGGCGGCGGCGGCGGCGGTGGTGTTTTCAACATCCCACCTGGACGCACCGGGCGAGTGACCGTCAAAACTTTCTGCCTGGAAGAGGGCAAGCCAGATCCAAAAGCTTCAATCGAATACACCATCCAGCCTCTTACTGAACTCAATACCGATCCTCGAGTTTTCGAATTGTGCCGAATGTTGGCCGAAGATGAAATTGCTCAGCCCGTTGCTCAGGCAGCAGCTTGGCACGTTTCGGACAAACTTAGCTGGCAGGAACTATTGGTCAAAAACAAGATTGAAAGAATGGACGGGTCGTTCGAGCGATACTTCCATCCTCAACATGTTTATTTTGCCCAACGAGTTTTGAATGCCGCTCAGGAACGAGCAGAAATTCGCAAGAAGTATGAAAAGAAATCAGACGGGTTGCACGTAAGAGATTATGAAACTAGCAACGCTGGCAACTAACTGAATCGTTTTGCAACCAAATTGATTCACTGATTGAATCAGAATGAAAGGGCAGCCGGCAGGCTGCCTTTTTTCGCGGCCATACACGCTCTGCCTGACGTCCGGCCACTAATTTCGATCGGACCCCATTACCGGTGAAACATTCCGCAAGCTACGCTCGATCCATTGGAAAAGCAATCACCTGGTCGATCCTGTCGCAACCGGTCAGCATCATAGCTAACCGGTCCATCCCTAAGGCAACCCCCGAACAAGGGGGCAATCCGTCACGCATTGCATCCAATAGACGGCTTTGCTCTGGCAGCTTTTGATTGCCATCCTGAACCCGCATTTCGTTGTTCTGGAAATTCCGTTTTGCAAACTCACTGGGATCCAACAACTCGTGGTAGCCATTAGCAAGCTCGACACCGTTGACATACAGTTCGAATCGCTCAGCAAATTCCAACCCATTCTTCTCGACACGGACTTTAGCCAACGCTGCCTGACTAGCCGGGTAGTCGAACAGGATCACAGGGTTGGGGGATCCCAAAAAAGGCTCAACCTTTTCGGCCAGGATCAGATTCAGCCAGTCGTCTCGAGTAGACTCTGAGATATCCAAATCAACCTCTGACTCTGTCAGCTTGCGGTATTGATTGGCAAGCTGATCAGCCGAAACTGTCCACGGGTCAATGCCCGCGAATTTTAAAAACGCGTTCCGGTAAGAGATTTTTTTTATGCCACTTTGTCCCAAAATTTCGGCTGTGAATTCTTCTAATAGCTGCATGCCGGCTCGGTAATCATCTCCGCACCGATACCATTCGAGCATGGTAAACTCCGGGTTGTGTCGACTACCAGTTTCGCTTTTCCGGAACGCTTTACAAATTTGAAACACGGCATCCATACCTCCAACCAAAAGACGTTTCATCGCGAATTCGGGTGATGTCTGCAGCCATAATTGATCACACGAATCCTCAGATCGATCTGTCACCAATGATTTTGAGATTCCGACAGGGTGAATGTAACGATCCACTACGATATCATGCGAAAGCAGTGGTGTTTCGACTTCGATGAATTCACGAGATTCAAAAAAACGTCTAACCTTTTGGGTCAAAGCTGCTCTCGCGTGAATCATTTCCAAATTTGCAGTAGGTAAAAAGTCACGCTCGGTCGATCGGTCCACCATTAGAAAGATTCCAAAATGAAATTAAAATGGTTATCCGGTAAGTACTCGGTTTGCCGACTCCCACCATGCTCTGCAGTTCCCGGTTGGGCCGCAGATGCCTTTTCGATCACGCGAACGGGCGAAGAATTAAGTATCATAGCTTCTCAAGACGTTGTGCCCGATGGCGTGCAGGCACAGCATGGGTTTGGCTGCTTTCGCGTGAATCAACCGCTCAAGTTTGATGAAGTCGGCATCATCGCATCCATCAGCCAAATACTGGCCACCGAACGAATCGCCATCCTTTCTATTTCAACCTACGACACTGACTATTTTTTAGTCTCCAATGATTCTCAAAAACAAGCACAATCGGCATTGCAAATTCAGGGCTACGAATTCATAGCATGATTTTATGCCTGTTGCTCACGGAACCGGCAACCTTTGACGATTCTTGTTCTCTTTTTTCTTCTTCTGTTTCGCCAATGCTTTTACAATCGCAGATTGTTCTTTCGCGGGGTCGTAAGCAGGGTTCAGTGCTTTCGGAATCGCCGCGCTAGTGCGTGCTTGCCAATTCCGAAGGTCGTTCAGCAATTCTTCTGCGACATCGGGATGCTGATCAGCCTGATTGCTATTTTCAGAAAAATCTTTTTTTAAGTTGAACAATTCTATTTCGCCAGTTTCGAAATACTCAATCAACTTCCATTTCCCCCTTCGAATTGCGCTGCAAGGCCGGGAACGGAAAAGTGGATCACGCTGTTCGCTGGTGGCAGAATAGGCCTGAAGATAAGCTGGAAAATGCCAGTAGAGCGATCGCTGGGATCCGTTTTGATCCAAATGATCAACCTGATTCTGAAACAACGGAACAAGGCTGATTCCGTCTGCTACTTGATCGCTTGGCATATCGGCTCCAGCAATTTCGCAAATTGTTGGATATAAATCGACGCCGATCACTGGTTCGTGGTTCAACTCGCCGGGAGAAACTTTGCCGGGCCAATTCACAAAAAATGGCACGCGAATCCCACCCTCATAGTACGTTCCTTTGTACCCTTTCAGGGGATCCATATCAGTAGCCGGGCCGTATCCTCCGTTGTCGGAATAAAAAAGGATTACCGTATTTTCCCGGAGCTCAAGTTCATCCAATTTCTGGAGGATCATTCCAACACCATCGTCGACAGATTGAATCATGGTCGCCATCGCGACGTGATTGTGTAGCTTTCCTGGTTTTTTATTTCGATACTTTTCAACGAGCTGTTTCTTCGGGTTCAATGGAGTATGGACGGCAAAATGAGTCAGATAAAGCATCCAAGGTCGGTTTTCATTTTCGGCAATGAATTCGCAAGCTTCTACGCTCAACCGATCAGTTAAATATTCATCTTCAGGTGCATCAGAGAGTCCCGGTGTTTGATTGTGAGGGGGATAATAGCCCCGAGGCGGGCTACCCGAATGAGTGCCACCAATATTCAAATCAAACCCGTAAGGTAACGGGTCATCACTAAGATGCCACTTGCCAATCGAAGCCGTCGCATAACCCGCATTTTGAACTTGGTGAGCCCATGTTCGAATGTTGGGATCGAGGATATCTTTCCCCGCAACGTGTTCCAGTTTGCGAAAAGCCGCTTTCCCCCTGGGAGTCGTACCGACGTTGAAAATCTGATGTCGCGGAGTGTACTGTCCCGACAACAAACAAGCCCGAGCGGGAGCGCAATTGGCAGCACAAGAATACGCGTTGTCAAATATCATCCCACCAGCGGCCAGCCGATCAATATTGGGAGTCTCGTAAAAATCTGATCCCATGAAGCTGGCGTCTTTCCAACCAAAGTCGTCCAGAAAAATGAACAGAATGTTCGGCCTGGTTTGTTCAGCACCAGCTTCAGACCTGGATTCCCGGGGCCCCAAAATTAACAAGGCAATGGAAATCATCAAAACGCCTGTCTTCATTTTTGATCCAGTCAAAAAACTTACAAAGCAATTATGGATTCGCAAGAACAAGAAAATCATCTTTAGCCAACGAGTCAAATAGCTTGGATTGGATGATTGAAAATTTCTCAAACATCTGCACAGGGCTTGAATCTTGGCTATCCGTCAAAAAGATCGAGTGAGATTCGAGGAAGATCGACGCCAGTAAATCCAAAAAACTAATTTCACACCACTCCAGATTTTTGTCGTATTCCAACTCGGTGGCTTCTAATTCGGATTCTTCAACATGATCCACAATCGCTTCCAAGTTTAAAGGAAACGGAAAATCGAATTGAAGCTGATTGAATCGGCGTTCAAATATCTGTTCGAATGGGCCGGCAAAAATCCTTGCAGGTTCGACGATCCGGCTAACCTTACGGCTCCAAACGGTATTTTGGGGATCGTTATCTTCGAATCCGACTTCGATCGAATAGACAAAAAAAGGTGTTTCAATACAGCCATAACCTTCGGTTGGGCCCGACACCGAAATCTCTTTTCGTTTTAAACCATACCCTTTGCGGATCGAACTGAATGCAGACTGCAATTCGGCGTCGATTTCGTCATGCACGACCCTGGCTAAAAATTGTTCCGCCTGGGGATCGACAGCTTCAGGTAAACGGTGCCCGTTTTTGAATCCGGGGGGGTGTGTGGGTGGAGGGGGGGGTGGGGGGGGGGGGGGGG
>JBCCSJ010000085.1:0-18096 GCA_039200505.1 Planctomycetota bacterium
ATAAATTACCAAATTTTTTTCAGGGTAGTGTCACCCACGGGAACGGAGTGCGCGCTCTTTTGGCCTATCCCAACACACCTACGAAAACAGCATTTCAATGATTTTAATTCTTGGAGGAACTGGGTACGTCGGAAACGCATTTTGTGAAGAATTGACTCGACGAAATGTTTCGTTTCGGAATCTCTCCAGATCTGAACATAACTACTATGAACTCAACACTTTGGTCAGCTTGATTCGAGATTCCAAGGCAGAGTTTTTGATTAATGCGGCCGGGTATACCGGAAAACCGAACGTGGACGCGTGCGAAATTCATAAGTGGGAATGTTTGCAGGGAAATGCGGTCCTTCCAGGTATCATTCGCGAGGCCTGTGAGTTGACCCAAACTCCCTGGGGTCACGTTTCGTCCGGATGTATTTATACAGGCACAAATTCTGACGGTTCCGGATTCACGGAATCGGACGATCCAAATTTCTGTTTTCGAACGAACAACTGCAGCTTTTACTCGGGGTGCAAAGCGATTGGAGAAGAATGCCTCGAAGGAGCCGAAAACGCATTCGTTTGGCGGCTTCGCATTCCGTTTAATCATTTTGATTCCGGCCGAAATTATCTATCCAAGATTATGCGATACCAGCGGTTACTCGACGCAACCAACTCGGTATCGCATTTGGATGAATTTGTTCGATGTTGTCTGGAGACATGGGAAAATCGGGTACCATTTGGAATTTACAACGTCACCAATTCAGGCAGTGTTACGACTCGAAGAGTGACCGAATTAATTCAAAGTGAATTATCACTTAACCAAGAATTTGATTTCTTCGATTCTGAGGAAGAATTCATGAAGGTTGCAGCAAAAACGCCGCGGTCCAACTGTGTTATGGATAATTCGAAACTACTATCAACTGGAATTCAAATTCGGCACGTCGAAGACGCGATCAAGGAGTCGCTTCAGACTTGGATAACCGAGACTTAACTTTTCTTCCGAGTCCACTAGTCAACTTACCTGCCTTTTCCCTAACAACAACGATTCTTAATTCCCACACCCATGACCACTAAAGGTATTATTCTAGCCGGAGGAGCTGGCTCTCGGCTTCATCCCATTACGCTCGGAGTCAGCAAACAACTGATTCCGATCTACGACAAGCCGATGATCTATTATCCGCTTTCGACTCTAATGTTGGCTGGCATCCGGGACGTACTGATTATCTCCACTCCTCACGATCTTCCATCTTTCCAAAGCTTGCTGGGCAGTGGGGAAGAGTTGGGTATGAAGTTTAGTTATTTGGAACAGCCCAAGCCGGAAGGACTAGCCCAAGCATTCATTATCGGCGCCGATTTTGTGGGTGATGAGAACGTTGCTCTCGTTCTTGGCGACAACATATTTTACGGACAAGGATTTCGGAAGATTCTGAGTGCCGCATCAGCTCGTCCCCAAGGGGCCACGGTTTTTGGCTATCATGTGAACGACCCTGAAAGATACGGAGTCGTCGAATTTGGAGATGACGGAAAGGTCATCTCTATCGAAGAAAAACCTTCGCAGCCCAAATCAAGTTTCGCCGTTCCAGGACTTTACTTCTATGACAATCAGGTGGTTGATATTGCGGCCAATTTAAAACCATCCGCAAGAGGTGAACTCGAAATCACAGACGTGAATCGAATCTACCTTGAAAGAAATGCTTTGCATGTGGAACTGTTTTCACGGGGATTCGCTTGGTTAGATACTGGAACCAAAGATTCCCTTTTGGATGCTTGTAACTTCGTGGCGGCAGTTGAAAAACGGCAGGGGCTTAAAATTGCCTGCCTCGAAGAAATCGCCTACCGCTCTGGATTTATCAACCAAGATCAGCTTGGAAAGCTAGCTGGGGATTTTCGGAACGAATATGGGGAATACTTATCTCAAATTGTGGCTTACGAATCGAAATAGGTTAGAAGACTCTAATGTCCAGCTCGATTCTTGTAATTTATGTCTCCTTGTGATTGCTTGGCAAAACCCTGCTCATCGCCAACAAAAAACTGATACAAAATAAAGCCAATCAAATCTGTGAGTCGATTAAAACTCATAGAACAATAGGTAGATAAGTCTAAAGAATGCTTCACTCAGCCGAACCCATGAATTCGACCGTCAGCGGCGATTACGTCGCTGGACCGGTCTATTCGATTTCCAAATGGATTTGGTTTGCTTTTTTGCTGAGATTGGTATTGATGGTGTTCATCCACTTTACCGAAGTTGATAAATCAATGAGTCTTACCAAGGATGCCTTTCTTTATGACAGGGTTGGCACTGAAATGGCCAATTATTTCAGTTCCAATGGGCAGCAACCCTGGCCCTCTCGCGTGGAAGGATATGTTGACTTTTGCTGGGAGTGGTTTATCGGATTAACCTATTACACTTTTGGTCACGAACCACTCTTAATCAAATTGGTTACGGTAGTCACAGGTGCGCTAGTACCTTTGCTGCATTACCGCATGGCAAAGATAGTCACCAATGACTCTAAAATATCGGTTACTGTATTGCTGGTGTCAGCATTCTTTCCCACACAAGTTTACTATAGTGCTTTGATGGTGCGGGATTCTATTTCCGCCTTCGCAGTCTCTTTAACCCTGTTAGGTGTAGTCGAGTTCATTCGTAAGGCGACCGATACTTGGCCCTTGAAGCTGATCATTGGTTTTGTCTTGATTCTGGGATTACGGTCCTATCTCGCCTCTTTGCTAGCGGTGATTATTCCCATGAGTCTGCTAGTGACCAGTTTTGTTTCATCGGGTAGTCGTGGCCGAGCAATGGCGGGCACTTTACTGATTGGAATTACAGCAGTTGGCTCTTTGATTTTGGCACCTAACCTGATCAACGAACTAGACACTCAGTACACCGATCTCGAATACGTCAACAAGGTTCGCGGGAAGATGAATGTCGGTTCTGGTGCGATGTTTTCTGGAGACGTTTCCGAGGTAGGGAACAGCCTCATAGATACTGCTACGAGTTTTGCAGTAGGACTTTATTTTTTCTTCTTTAGTGTGAACCCAGCCCAGCTTACTAGTATTCGTCAAATTATCGCACTTCCGGAAGTCGCCATTGTCATTCTTGGATCGTTTTATGCAGTCAAAGGTGGATTCGTTTTGTGGCGAGAAAGAAGAGACGTCATCCTTCCTGTTTTGATCCCTACTTTGATCATGACTTTGGGGTACAGTGCCGCAACCACCAATGGAGGTCCATTGATGCGATGGCGGATGCAGTTGTTAGGTGTTTACTTGATCTTGGGGGCCACAGGATTTGTGACTTCCACTCGTGGGCAAACGACTCAGTATGAACCAGCTTACGACGAACAAGGTTATCTCATTGGCTAATCCTTCAGCCATCGTTTTAGGAGCTTCGCCAACAGGTTTGGCTGTAGTCTGGTCGTTGGGACCGCAGAAAATCGGTGTCCACGTTGCCGACTATCAATCTGATCGCCCCGCGTTTGCCAGTAAATTTAGACAGGGCAAACCGATCACCGGTTCGACTGATGAACAGGTTATCGATGCGGTTATTAATATCGCGGAATCACTACCCGAGCCGCCCATCGTCATTCCGACCAGCGACGCAATGGTTTTAGCCTTGGTCAATTATCGTGACAAATACAAGGGAAAGCTGATTACCTTTCCGGCCATTGAATCTGGTTTAGCTGAACCCATCGTCGATAAAGCAAGCTTTTACAAAATGTGCTTGGACAATGATGTCCCCACTGCGAAAACCGCATTCACCAACTCGATCGACGAAATCCTTGGACTGGCTGACGAATTTCAGTTTCCACTTCTGTTGAAACCTGTTTTTGGACATCTTTGGCGCGATCGGCTCAAAGGAAAAAAACTTCTAGTGGCACAGGACCGGCAACAACTCGAAAAGACAGTTGAAAAATTTGGAGACGACGCCAGCGGCTTGATGGTGCAAGAATTGATTCCAGGGTCTGAAAAAGATATCTGGGTGGGAGCGATGTACCGTGGTCTTGAGGGGAAACGAGATGTCTGTTTTGTTGGACAGAAAACCCGCCAGTATCCGGTCGACTTCGGATCAGCATCTTACGCGACCAGTATTTACGTGCCGGAAGTCGAAGAAGCGAGTTGGAAGTTTCTGGAAGGGATTGATTATCGGGGAATCTGTGGCACCGAATTCAAGTACGACCGCCGGGATAGCCAATACAAGATGATTGAGGTCAACCCGCGACCGACCCTTTGGTTTCATTTGGCGAAATCGGCCGGCGTCGAATTGCTTCATTATGCCTATTGCGATCTGGCCGGGCTTCCCAAGCCGGAAATCAAAAAACAAAAAGACGGGGTCCATTGGTGTTTGAGGGACAAAGACATCTTGACCTGGGGACATCATTTGAAGAAGTTCGACGTCAATCCGTTTTCACTGCTGACCACTTTTTCACCGTTCAACCATGGTGGCCTAATTAGCTTGAGTGACCCGGGACCGTTTTTGAGTCTGCCAATGTATTACGCCCGGCGAATCAAAGAGCGATTCGGAAAGAAGAGTTGATAACGATTGGTTCCTACCCGGTTTCGACGTCAATGAGGTAACCACGATCAAGTCCGTGGCGAATGCCGAAATGGACAGAATGAATGAATGGACTCGAATTTCAACCGGCAATTTGCAACTGACATGAATAGCGATTCAAAGAAAAACTTTGCACTCATTGGAGCAGCAGGCTATATCGCGCCCAAACATATGAAAGCCATTAAAGAGACTGGCAACAGGTTGGTGGCTGCGATGGACAAGCACGATTCTGTCGGAATCATTGACAGTTATTTTCCTAACGCGAGTTTCTTTTCAGAGGTCGAACGATTCGATCGACACCTAGAAAAACTGCATCGAAGTAACGACCCCGAATCGGTTGACTTTGTTTCGATTTGCTCGCCCAATTACCTTCACGATGCCCATTGTCGCTTAGCATTACGACTGGGTGCCCATGCCATTTGCGAAAAACCGTTGGTCATCAATCCATGGAATATCGATCAACTGAAAGATGTTGAAAATACCTTTGGTAAAAAGGTCTATTCGATCCTCCAACTACGACTCCATCCAGCGGTTCAGGCATTGCGAGAAAAGGCGAAAACGAGTGACGAAAAAGCGAAGGTTTGTCTGACCTACATTACGCGACGAGGCAAGTGGTACCAGTATTCTTGGAAGGGAGACCTTGAAAAATCAGGCGGTGTGACGATGAATATCGGTGTTCACTTTTTTGATTTTCTAATCTGGGTATACGGGCCGGTACAAAGTGTTCAGATCCACGTCCAAGAATCGAAACGAGCCTCTGGAATCTTGCACCTTGAAAGGGCGAACGTGAAATGGTTTTTGTCGGTCGACGCAAGTGACCTTCCTCAATCTGTTGTCGACGCCGGCGGATATGCTTATCGTTCGATCGAAACGGATGGGCAGGAACTTGATTTGTCGGCGGGATTTACTGACCTGCATACTCGAGTCTACGACGATATCCTTTCGGGAGGTGGTTATGGGATCGAAGATGCAAAACCGGCCATCGACCTGATCTACCAAATTAGAAACTCAGTACCCGTCGCACCAAGATCCGATGCCCATCCCAAAGTTCTTTCGAACTGACACTATTTGTGACGGATAATCAGACTTAATTTTCTTCACACGAGCCCAAGTTATTCATGTTCCCGAAACACCGTGAATCATTTTGATCATTGTTCAAGCATGAGTTTGAATGTTACCGAAGGCCTAAAGTGGTTGGTACGAACAATCTATTTATCAACTGCTGTTGGAAGCTAAGCGGCTGGTCATTCCGCAACTGCGAAGGCCACCGTTGGTTGTCTTCCTGAATCGCAAAAACGGGCTCACTAAATTCCCGTCGAGCCAATATTTTTCCGTTTCGGAGTTGGTAAATATGTATCGCTTGACGATCGAACTGCTCGAGCCAAAGCTGGTTTGAATGATGCTGCCGAGCAGCAACCGTTTATCACTTCTGGTCCCAACCAATTAATAAAAGTCGAGTTTTGACGAATTGATGGGCAGATTCAAAAAATTTTGATGCATTTCTCGGAACTGAAATTCGCGAATCAACTAGATTTTCTGTCAATGGATCAGCTTGTCGAAATCACTCCCATTACATCAAACGTGCTGGAACTTGTAGAGCACCGTCAGTTGCGTCGCAACCGCGAGGCCCACTGCGTAGTTGGCCGTCTTCTCCCGGAAGACGGCGAGGTCAGGCGTTTAGTATGACTCAAGGCTCGACAACGCGTTCAAACTATCCGTTAAAACCGGGAGCCAGCAAGGTAGGAAGGTTCATTGCCAAGTCTGCCAGTGGAACTTTCTTTTTGCGGATTTTTTATCTCGGTTCTGGATTTGCAACGACTCTTTTACTCACTCGCTGGTTGGGGGCTGAAGGCTTGGGTGTTTACAACTTTGTCATTTCCTGGATCGTACTCTCAGTCATTTTCGTCAAATTTGGATTCGAAGACTATATGACTCGCGAGATTGCAGTTCTTCGAGCCGATGATGATGCGGGTGCAGTAAAGTCGCTTTGGCAATTTGTATTTCGGTTTATGCTGCTGAGTTCAGGAGGAGCGGCTTCCATTTATTTTGTTTTGATTAATTCTTTATCATTTGAGAACCCGCATCTCCAGCCCACCTTTCTTCTTGCAATTTTAATGATTCCGCTACTTTGTTTTTTGGGGATTTATAGGGGGCTTTTTCGCGGAACGAAAAATATTATTAGTTCCCAGATGCCTGAATATCTATTTAGGCCTGCTCAAACCCTTTTTCTAGTGGGAATAATGCTTCTGCTCTCAGTGCCAGGGCAACCGGAATATGCGATGTTGATTACGGTCTTCGGCTCATTGACAGCAGTTTCGTTTTGCATCCTCCGTAATCCAGTGCGATCAGAACTTGTGCAAGCTGACAAAAAAGAATTAGATCCAAAAGTCTGGCTTGCAGGAGCATTTCCATTTTTGCTGATCGCCGGAATTCATATATTTAATCAACGAACCGATCGCCTAATGTTGGGCTCGATCATTGATATGAAAAGTGTCGGTTACTATTCAGTAGCAATTCAGATGGCGTTGGTGGTGAACTTTCCTCTCGTAGGAATCACTGCTGCCATTGGGCCCTTAATTGCTGAGCAGAAAAATAAAAATGCCGATCGGCAGGAACTTCAGAAAGCCCTTCATCAAACAACGCTGATAGCGACTTTCGTATCTATTTTGATCATCGGAAGCTTGGCCCTTTTTGGTCCTTGGGTATTAGAAATCTTTGGCGAAGACTTCGACGAAAGTTACATTCCCATGCTTGTCCTTGCGGTTGGACAGTTAGCTAACGTCGCGGCGGGACCGGCAGGCGCAATTCTTTCAATGTCCAATCATGAGAGACTTGTCGCCATAGGAGTATTGGCCAGTGCTATCCTCAACTTAATATTGAATTACTTTTTGATTCCTATTTTGGGTGTTTTGGGGGCTGGAATGGCTACAGCTATTTCGATGGCTACGTGGAACATCGTCCTTGTCATTATTGCAAAGCGAAAGCTTGGAATCGACGCAAACTTTGCAGCCTTTTTGATACCGAAGCCCGCTAGATTAAAGCATGAAGCGTAAACCCAACTTGTTTATTGTTGGCGCTCCGAAATGTGGAACCACCGCTTGGTACGAATACCTTAGGAGACACAAGGACATTAGTTTCAGTACTGCCAAAGAACCCCACTACTTTTGTTCCGATTTTCCAGGTTTTCGATGGGCAAAAACTGAGGCCGAATATATTCAATTATTTTCCAGTCTTCCAGATACGAAGTATCTAGGCGATGCGTCGATTATGTATCTTTTTTCAGACATCGCGTGTCAGAAAATTGCGGAGTTTAATCCTGAAGCTAAGATCTTGATTTTTGTACGAAGATACGACAAATTTTTTCAGTCCTACCATGCTCAACTCGTTTTAATGCACGATGAATCCGAACTTAGTTTGGAACAAGCTTGGCGATTGTGTGACGAACGGGCAGCCGGAAGGAAAATTTCCAAAACTTGTCGGGAAAGAAGTTTTTTAAATTATCAGAAAGTCGGATGTTTCGGACGGCAAATAGAAAGAGTGCGACAACACTTCCCGTCAGAGCAGATCAAAGTGATCGTCTTCGAAGAATGGATTAAAGATCCATCCTCGGCGTACTCGGAAATCCTAAATTTTTTGGGCGTTCAGAACGACGGCTTTGCAGACTTCCGCGCGATAAACGAAAAACGAAGAGACCGAAATCGTGTTTTAGGTCGAATTCTCTATCGACCCCCGCGACTTTTATTGAGTTTGGCGAAGGTTCTCAAAAGACTCTTGAGACTCAAACGTCTTAACGTCGCTCAAAGGATCCGTGACCTCAATCAAGCTAAAAATACGCAGAACAACAATTTGACTCATGACCTTTCTATGGAAATTGTCGATCACTTTTCGGAAGACCGAAAAATTTTAGAGGCCTACTTGGGAAGGACTATTGTCGAGTGGGATCTGACGGCTTGCGAAGATGGATCTATGTCTAGCTTTGAATGAAAATAACCGTGGCTGATCAAGTGAGGTTCTCAGATCATCTGTTAAGGATTGTCGGAACCAGCAAATTACTACCGAGGAAAATCCGAGCTGGAATTCTTGTTTCATTGGCTGGTCCAGAAAAACAGAAACCGGGCCGAGACTTTGAAGTTACATCTTTCGGAAAGTTTTATCTCGGTAATACCAGTTCCCACGTCGATTGGCACGTTTTCTTTTTTGGTGAATACGATCCTGTTGGAATACGTTTTTTGAGGTTTGTCGCGGAAAAAACGAATCCCGTCTTTCTTGATATCGGTGCCAACACCGGAACCCATAGCTTGGCAATCGCGAATCACTGTAAAGAAATTCACTGCTTTGAGCCCAACCCAAAAGCTCTCACACCTCTTAGGATAAACATCAACAGGAACTTGGGTCTCAAGATTTGTGTCCATGATTTCGGTCTATCAGACCAGAACTCAGTCTTAGAATTCTACGAAAACAAATCCGGAAATCTAGGAGCAGGGACTTTTGAAAAGAGGCGAGGCGCTGCTGATCAAAAACTAGAAGTTAAAATCGGAGACGAGGTCGTTTCAAGTCTCGGCTTAAAAAACGTCGATTTGATCAAGCTTGATACAGAAGGCCACGAGTTTTCAATTCTTAAAGGAATAACAAAAACTCTTTCCACCTATCGACCAATTCTTCTTTGGGAATTGGCTGGGACAATTAGTACCGACACAATTGCTTTCGAATTTTTGTTTCCAGAAAACTATCTCCACTTTCGACTTTCCCACAGGAGTCGCTGGAAGCGTCAAAATCCCAGACTATATTCGCTAAAACAAAACAGAGGTAGAAATATTGTTTCGATTCCTGAAGAACAATTTTTGTTAGTTGAAAATTTGGTATCGTCCAATGCCTAAACTTGTCGCCAAAACAGCACGATTGCTGGCGCGATGGTGGAATTTCCTAGCTTCCGAGATTCGAAAAATTAATATTCGTTTTCAGAACCCGGCATGTAAGTTCGGATCTGGTGTAGCGATTGAGGGCGGTGTCTTTATTCGAGTCATCGGTGAGGGGCAATTACGGATCGGTGTTAATACACTTATCAAAAGAGGGGCGGTAATTGTTGTCAAGGATGGGGTGCTGGAAATTGGTGATCACGGTTTTATCGGGTGGGGAACTGTTATCTGTGCTAACGAAAGAATAAGCATCGGTGATAATGCGCTCATTGCGGAACATGTTTCTATTCGAGATCAAAATCATGGGATTGAGATTTCCGGCGAACCCTTCCGACGCCAGCCATTGCGTTGTCAGCCAATTTCAATTCACGAAAATGTTTGGATAGGTGCTAAGGCCACCATCTTGCAAGGTTGCGAACTTGGTTGTAACTCGGTCGTGGCAGCGAATGCTGTCGTCAACCGCTCGTTTGATCCTAATTCCGTCGTTGGTGGAATTCCAGCTCGACTCTTGAAGCAACTCGAAAGTTAAGGTGACATTCAATGATGCGAAAACTAATTAGGAACTATCAAATCAATCGGGCAAAAAGAAAGTTCATATCCAAAGCCATCGTCGGGCAGGGATTTCAGTGCAGCATGAATTTTTGCGTCAATGCAAACCGAAAGGCAGCGATAGAAATCGGTGATAGCTGCACAGTCGGAGCGAATCTTTTTTGTGCCAGCAAGGGCAAGATCAAAATCGGGAACCATACTTGGATTGGTGGCAACAGCTCAATAAGCGCAGCAATTAGTATTAGGATAGGATCGTATTGTGCAATTTCCAGGGACGTTGAAATCAGGGATAACAATTCGCATCCGTTAGATCCAACCTTGAGACGGAATCATCTCCGCATTGACTCTCAAGGTTGGGGGATGGAGAACTGGTATGACTCGGACATGGCCGAGATCATAATTGGAAATGACGTTTGGATTGGCCGGAGAGTCCTAATTATGAAGGGTGTTCATCTAGGAGCAGGAACGGTTGTTGCGGCGGGGTCGATCGTCACTAAATCATTCCCAAAATTGTCGGTTATTGCGGGCAATCCCGCCAGGCTGATCAAAACTCTTGAATTCGCGTTGCCGAAATAGAGAAACAAAAGTGAGAGTCCTTTTTTTAACCCAATACCCAAAGCAGGCTCCGAGCCCGCGATATCGTGTGTACCAGTTGGTTCCTTGGCTAGAGGCCAATGGTGTAAGTTGTGATGTTCAACCGCTTGTTGCAGAAGGGGATTATTTCAAGTCTCGCAAAAAAGGGAACACGCTTTGGAAGGTGGGCTTACTGATGCGAGGCTATTTCAATCGGATGAAGTTAGCTAAACAAGCTGCCAAATACGATTTGGTGTATGTCCTCAAAGGTGCTTTTATGTACGGGCCACCAAGGATTGAACGCAGAATCAAAAAGTCCGGTACTCCCATGGTGTTCGATTTTGATGATGCAATCTTTATCCACAAAGATAGTACTCATAACGGGTTAGCCGATCGATTCAAATCGACCGATCGGATTCCGGCAACCATTAAAATGGTCAATCGGGTCGTCGTTCCGAATAATTATCTAGCGGATTATTCTCGTCAACTTAACGAACATGTAACCGTAGTCGCTGAAGCCGAAGACACTGATCGGTTCACGCAACGATCCGCCCATCAACCGTGTGGCAAAATCACGGTGGGATGGATCGGCAGTCCAAGCACGGCCAAGTATCTGAAACTGATCACCCCTGCCCTTCAAGAAATTTGTAAACGCCACCCGCATGTCATTCTAAGAACTGTAGGGGGGCATTACGAAGCCGAAGGTGTTCGAGTCGAAAATATCCCCTGGACTTTTGAGAAGGAAGTGGAAAACTTCCACAATCTTGATATCGGCATCATGCCTCTGCCGTTGGAGGAATGGAGTAAAGGGAAAAGTGGTTGTAAGTTGCGGCAGTATATGGCCAGCGGCGTGCCCGGCGTGGGTACTCGCATTGGTTACAACTGTGAACTTGTAGAAGATGGCAAGACTGGCTTCCTGGTAGAAACTCAAGATGAGTGGGTTGCTGCTTTGGATAAGCTAATCGTCGATCACGAATTGAGAAACCAAATTGCCAACGCCGCCCGGGCGAGTGTCGTCAAGAGATTTTCGATTCCGGTGATTGGTCCAAGACTGAAACGAGCAATGGAAGAAACGATTCAACAATATCAAACCAAACACCCCCGTGAGTCCACCCTGTGAGTTGCCTTGAAAAACGTTTGTGTTGTCCTGCCTGCGGAAAATTCAATTTTGAAACTGTATTCGAAATACCTTACAGCGATCCCAAGCTCGACCGATTCTTAAAGCATTATTATAAAAAATACGATGCTTCACTTTTGAAATCTGATTTTTACAAAGTACTAAGTTGCAAGGACTGTGTGTTGCTGTTTCAGGCCAATGTCCCAAATTCAGAAATGCTTGAAGTGGTATACGATAAATGGATCGGATTGTCGTCGGCAGCAAACCGGCCATTTCAGCCATCCAGGACCAGCCGAGATGCTCATGAACTATTTGCAATTTCTCGATTCTTTAGGAAACCGCTCAAAGATTTAGAAGTCCTTGACTATGGCATGGGCTTAGCAAAGTGGTGTCAGACAGCACAACTACTGGGTTGTAAAGTTTCTGGTTTTGATCTTGCGGAATCAAGGATGGAGAACGCAAAGCAACTTGGGATTAAGGTTGTCCCCTGGGAAGCAATGGGCTCACAATCCGTCGACTTCGTCAACACCGAGCAAGTTTTTGAACACTTGGTCGAACCTTTTGAGGTCATTAATAAACTGGCATCTGCAACTCGACCCGGCGGAGTAATTAAAATCTCTGTTCCACATGGAAATGCCATGGCAAGTCGTTTTAAGAATCCAAATTGGATGGCGCCGAAATATACGAATAAATCCCTAAACCCGTTGCTTCCACTTGAACACATTAATTGCTGGAGCACCGAATCAGTATCAGCTTTAGCTAACCGGGTAGGGATGAGATTGGTTTCTCGCAGCTTGCTGGTAGATTTCGCGTTTTTAGGTCAAAGAGCAATTCCCAAAAACATTAAGGAATTGCTTAAGGCGATCTTTCGACCGGCCTACAAACGATGGTATCCACATAAACTTTATTGCTGGCTACAGAAACCAGTGCACCGAAATAAATGATCTTCCGTGCGCGAAGACTTGTTTGTTTTTTCTGCGTCCGAAAAATCATTTTGTTTCACTCAAGCATTTGGAAATGAAACCTCGTATTTTGTACATCGCATCAAGTGGCATTCGCCACCCATTGGTAGTTTCTCAAGTCGTGCGGTATCTAAAGCGGCTAAGCCAATCTTCAGAGATTTGCCACCTCGTCACGTTGGAAAGAGATCCTTTCGAACCAGGTGAGGAAGATAGGATTAGACAGGAATTGCTTCCGCACCAAATCCATTGGCACGGACAGAAATCCTATCCCAATCTAAGAGCCTTTAACATTTGGCGAGAAATTTATGGAGGATACCGAAAGTGTCTAAAGTTGATAAAGGATTATGACTTAAACATTATTCACGCTCGAAGCTTTATTCCTGGAAATATTGCATTGCGACTTAGTCGAAAAACCGGATTGAAGTTTCTATATGATATGAGAGGCTTTTGGACGCACGAAAAATGGGCTAAGGGGACAATTAAGAATCAAGTTGTTCGTAATTATTCACAAAAAATGGAGAACCGTTTATTTAGTGATGCTGATTCATTAGTTTCCTTAAGCTTCGCAGGAAAAAACTTCCTTAAAGAAAATGGGATTAAAACTCAAATTGATGTAATTCCGTGCTGCTGCGATACAGAACTATTTTTCCCTGCCGAAGTTCGGCAGAAGTCAAATGCTCATCAGTTGATTGCAGCTGGATCTTTGGGACCTGGCTATTTGCCAGAAGCCGTATTCGGGCTTTTTGAGGCGTCCAAGAAACTTTATTCGAAATGCAATTTAAAGCTACTTACTCGTACTAATCGTGGAGCTCTCGAAAAAGCAGCACAAAAATCGAATTGTGACCTAAGCAGTGTTTTCATCGGCTCTGTTGGCCCCGATGAAGTTGGCGAGCACCTAAGGCAAGCAGATGTGGGAGTCGTAATGAATCAATTCAATTTCGATAAGATCGCATGTAGTCCAACAAAACTTGCGGAATGTCTTGCAACGGGACTTCCAGTGTTCGCCAATTGCAAAGGAATTGGAGATATGGAGGATATCATCACTACTAATCGGGTTGGTGTCGTTGTTGAAGAGCAAAATCAAGAGAGCTGGCTACGAGCCGTTCAAGAAATGAAGCATCTTCTTACTGACCCGGAAGTACGGATCCGATGTCGCAAATTGGCAGTAGATAGATTTTCAGTAGATGTTGCCGTCGGTGTCTATGCAGATATTTATCAACGCTTAGTTAGTGACCTGTAAATGGCTGTTGATAATCTAAAGGTCATTTTTGCCCATGGTAGTTTGTGTCTTGGGGGGGCTGAAGTTCTTAGGCTTTCGATTCTTGAAGAGCTTGTGGATCGGCAGGCGGATGTGGAAGTCGTTGTCCTGCGGAAAGAAGGTGAACTCGCCGAGAGTGTTCGGCAGTTGGGAGTCCCGCTTACCGTACTGAACAACAAAGGTGGGCTGTTCGATTTCGCAGGTGTGAAAAAACTAGCCCAATTTATTAGGCAGAAAAAACCTGACATCGTCCAGTCAAGTCAGTTTTTGACCAATCTTCATACCAGCCTTGCCAGCCGAAAGGCAAAATTCAAAAACCACATCATTGAAGAGCACGGTATTTATACCTGGAAAAAATGGCATCACAAATTTCTTGACAGAACTTTCAATGCCAAAGCGAAAGGTGTCACTGCCTGCTCGTTTGAGGTCGCCAAATCAGCAGCTACCCATTTGGCCATCCCCATCGAAAACGTGACCGTCATTCATAATTGTGTCGCGAAAAATCATCTCGCCGGGCCGGCTTTGAATGAATCAGAAAGAATGCAATTTCGCCAACAGCTTACTAAGTATGACCGTCCGAACCGTTTGGTCGGCATCGTGGGCACTCTGAGGTGGGAAAAGGGACACCAAACCTTGCTGACCGCTTGGAAACAGCTGTATGAAAAAGGGACAATTCAGGACGACGATTTTTTGGTGATTGTGGGTGACGGCCCATTAAGAACCGAGCTGGAAACGATGGCGGCATCGCTTCCCAATGTCCGTTTTTTGGGAAGTATCCGAGAAACCAAGCCTGTTTTGGAATCGCTGGATCTGTTTGTTTTACCTTCCCACAACGAAGGTTTTGGGATCGCAATTATTGAAGCGATGGCCGCGGGAATACCGGTTGTTGCCTCCAACAGCGGTGGGATACCAGAAATCATTCGGGATGAGACGGTTGGCACTCTTGTGCCAGTTGCAAATGCAAGCAAATTGGCGAATGCAGTGGAAAAGTTGTTGGAAAACCCAGAATTCGCTTTACAGGTTGGCAAAACCGCCAAAACCGTTGTTATTGAACAATTCTCACCCGCAAATTACGTGGACCAGCTTGAAAATTTGTGGCGTCGAGTGGTCTGACAACGTATATCCTTGCGGATTGTAAAGATTTGGAAAAATCTCCGTATTTTGGTGGGATAAACGGTCTATTCAATTTATACTTAGCGACTACGCGGAAACCGCGTCTAATTCGCCTGCTACTTCCTTTAACTAAGTATTTAAGAGAGACAACTATGATTCGCACGTTATCACTCGCCTGTGTTGCAGCACTGATGTTCTGCGGCAACGCCAGCGGTATCTTTATTATTGACAACTTTTTCCGAGTTGACACAGTGGCAAATGACGGGATTACTCGTTTGGCGACACCTCACGGTGGGGGAAATATCTTCGCAGAGGCAACTACCACAGGTGCCACGATCTTCGGGGCTACCGACCAACAGGGTTACTTTGTTCAAGCAGTCAACCCTGGTGACACATTTACACTCACCTACACTTGGGACGTTCCAACATTTGATGATCTCCAATCTGTTAGTGGGAACCAAATCGCAGCTATTCCTCAGGCATTCGCTGGTGCCTGGACTCTCGTAATTGACGGTGGTGCCGCTGGAGTACTATTTAATGGGACAGCTCTGGGAGCTCCTGGGGTTCCAATTGATATCGACACAACGGACCAGCTGGCATTTACTTTCACTTGGGGTGGCTTTGGCCCCGGTATCGGTCAGTTTGGTGGACCCGGTTCACCTCTGATTGCTACTCCTGAACCAACCGCAGCCTTAATGCTTGGTTCTGTCATCGGTCTAGGAATCGCTCGTCGAAGACGTCGACGTTAATTCATCTTACAAGGCGAATCAGGAAAGCCAGACGAAACCGTCTGGCTTTTTTTGTGGAATTATCTATCGAAGAATTCTTCTCTGCCCTGTCCCGCTGTATATTTTCCTGCCGCTGCCGCGTCATCAATTCGCACCCTCAAAACCTGACTTCCCAATCTGATTCATCAATATGTCCTTTTTAAAACGAATTCTCAGGCTTTTCCGCTACATTTTGCAGTTGCTGGATTCGTTGGTCACCGACATTACGGCTGCCCTGGCCCTGATCATCAAACAGCCTTTTTATGATCTCGCTGCCGCGAGGCGCCAAAAAAAGAAGCTAAATTTGAAATCCGTTCTTTTGTTGCCGTTTCGACTGGTTCTTTCTGTCGTTTCCATTCTCGGTCGAACTCTGCTCTCGCCCGCTGAATTTGTCGTGGGGATCTTTCGAAAAAAGCCAAAGGAACTACTGTGGACTCTCCCTTGGTTAGTTGGTTTTTTTGCCATCGGAGGAGTCGTTTATGCAGGGGTCTTTAATACGGAAGCCCGATTGAATGCGCTTCGCAAACAGGCTAACGAAGCTTTTGAGAATGAAAAATATTTGGAAGCCAGTCGACACTTTGCCCGCTTGATTCGTGACAGCCCAGTTGCCTCTCAAGAAGACCTATTTCGATACCAATTCGTTTTGGCAAACTGCGGCAAAACCAAAGAGTCCATCGAAATCCTTCGGCAACTTGCTCCCAATTCAGGGAGTCCTGGTTACGGTCCTGCCCATGAGTTTGTGGCGATCGGGATCGTTCGAGAAATGAAACGGCCTCCGAATGCCCTTACACTCAAAAACCTAAAGTGGCATTTGGATAATGCGCCGGAATCCAAAACTCCTGAAATCAATCGTTGCTGGGCCGAATACTATCTGTTCGTGAGAGACCCCGAAAATGCTCTTGTTCATATGAAAGCGGCGGCGGAATTAAAACCGGAATACCTGGTGATGGTAGCCGACATTTATAGGGATCTCGGTAACCGCACACTACAAATGGAATCATTAAGCAAGGCCGCTGAAAAGTACAAATCGCTGGTTCAAGAAAAACCACTGCTTCATAAAAATCGAATTATGTACGCCCGGATCTTAAAAGATCTCGGCAAAGTCGACTCAGCCGAGCGAACGCTACTGGCTGGTGTCGATTTAAAAAACAACCAGGAAATCCGATCGGCTTGTTGTGGATTTTATCTTGTTCTATTCAATGAAGAAGAGAACACAGCACTCGCCCGTAAGCTGCAGTTACTTTCAAAATCGCTGGAGTACGATCAGAACCATGTTCCGGCTTATGAAGCTTTGATTCGTTTTTATCGAACGATGGAATCGGATGCTCCCGAAAAAAAGCGAACGATTTCAGTCCTTCGAAGCTGGGTGGAATCGAGCGCGGGCAATGCATTGGCTCATTTTGCGTTAGGAAATATTTTGTGGACCGAACAAAAATTTCAGGAATCGCAGGATCTGTTAGAGAAAGCGTTTGAATTGGATCCCCGATTTGCCTTGATTGCAAATAACTTGGCTTGGTTGTTGGCTCACGGAGATGAACCGGATCTAGATCGAGCCGCCGATTTGGCGGAAAGAGCAACGGCCGCCAAACCGCAGGATGGTAGAATTCGGGACACGTTTGCGACTATCCTATTGAAACAGGAAAAATTTGACGAATCATTGGCCGAGTTTCAAATTGCCCTTCAACAACGCCTTCCCCAAAATTCAACCAAGCGAGAAATCCATAGAAAAATGGCTACTGCTTACAAAAAGCTTGGTAAAATAGATTTAGCCAAACAGCACGAGCGCCAGGCTGCTCAATTCCAATAAATATTCCCGTTTCGTACCATTCAGATTCAAGTTTACGTGTCTTCTTCTCAAAAATCTGGACGTTCTCGCCGTCGCCGTAAGCGTTTCTGGTTTGACTTGAAATCAAAACTGTCGAATGCACTGCAGCAGGTTGGAAATTGGATTCTGGCTCCGATCAAGTTGTTGTTTCTTCCTTTCCGTGCAGCTGAGTTGTTTCACGAACGAGGCCTAAACCTTGAATCGAGCTCCCGAAGGAAGAAGCGAAAGCGACAGCATGCAATTCTGAACTTCCTTGGACTTCCGATCCGCATTCTGTTGATTCCGCTCTCGCTTTACCGACTGGCTCAACGTCGCAGAAAGCTGAAAGAGCTTTTGTATTTCGTCCCAGCAGTTGCGTTTGCTATTTTCTTCGGATTCGTGTGGTATCAAAACGCGTTTCGATTTGCAGGAATGCATAATAAATATTTGGCTCGAACGCGCCAGGCGGTGGATGAAAATAAACTTCATCTGGCGAAGATGTATTTTGC
>JBCCSJ010000086.1:0-18057 GCA_039200505.1 Planctomycetota bacterium
ATGAATTCTAAACCCTTGATTGTTGGCATGCTGGTCCTCGCTGGCTTGGTGGTAGGCTGTGGAATCAAACAGTCTCGAATTGAAGCATTCGTCAACAACGAAAAATCAAATCTTCCCAAGATGTTGTTTTCCGGCTTGGAAGCCACAGACGTTCAGGCCGGTGACTCCGAACTGATTTACGTTTGCCGGCCCAAAGGAATTCCAGAAGATGTTGTCAAACAAAAACAAGATCAAGCCAAAGACGACCTGGCATCCTACGTAAAACGTAATAAAACTCAGTTAAGCTCACTTATCGAATACAAGATCAAACTGACGATTCAAGTTCAGGGCAACGGAGGTGACGAATTATTCAGCGTCACCGTTTTACCTTGGGAGTTGTAAATATGATGGTGTAGGCTTTTGATTTTTCCATGCGGAAGATGAATTCAAAATGGGTCACTCACTCTCGTGTAAAGAAAGAAAAAATCACCACAAATAAGGGATCAACCTGAATTGGACAACGCTTTGATAATTTGAATAGACGCTCGACTTGATCCGACCAAATGATTTTTCTTCTTCAGTAATCCGAGCAACGACGAACAGCACCGATACTAAAAACAACACCGTTCCGATTATCGAAAAGGACTCCCAGGTTGCTACCAACAGCAACACGATCTCTCCGAGATAAGCGGGGTGCCGGACGAGTTGATAAGGTCCATGGGACACCAAGGTTCGATAGACTGGCATGACGGCGAAGCTTTTACCTAGCGTGACCAAACTGGCAATGACCCAGCAGGTCGCAGACACGAAAGCGATGCAAGATCCTGTCGACCATTGGTCCGGAGGAGGGGCAAGTTCCAAAACCAATGCACCTGCGCCCAACGACAAAAATCCGGCCAACCAACCATAGCTTGAAACGCGACCGATGATCGGTCGACGGCCAAAAATCAGCCATGCGACGACGAAATAGAGCGTGACAATTGCCAAATTGACCGTAGACCATCGTCGTGTCGGAGGCGAGTGGACCAGCCTCATAATTCCCCAAGATAGGACCGAACAGCCAAGGGCGAGATTAAAAGTCTTTTGCAACACGACGACTTCAGAATCAAACAAATGGGACTGATATACCTTCTTGGAACTAAGAAAGTTTAACAGATCCGATCGGTGTGTCCGCGGATCCTAACGATTCTGCTCGGCCGCGGATATATTCTCTATCGAACATCATGCTGATATCCTGACAGTCGTAAAAACGCCACATTATTTCATCTGATTTTTTGCGTCGATAATTTTGATGCCGAACGGATTCCTTTCATCATGAAAAAATACAAGAATCCCAAACCAGAACGACTGACTGACGAAAGCGTTTTTTTCGCCCGACGTCGATTTGTCAAATCGCTGGGGCTTGGAATCGCAGGAAGTGTTGGGGTCGTCGCTGCCGGTAGGCATTGGTTAAAAACGCCGCTAAACCTTCGTCCAAAAATCAAAACTTTTGCCGAATCCAAGGTTTTCGCAAATGGTGGGCGGCGATTAACCGACCAAGAAGACTTCCTTCGATTTAATAATTTTTACGAATTTGCCCAGGACAAAACGAGCGTCATTCGCAAGTCCAAAGATTTTCAAATCGATCCGTATTCGCTTGTAATCGACGGCTTAGTGGATCAACCGATCAAAATTGACATCGAAGACATTGAAAGAAAATCGTTAGAGGAACGAATTTACCGATTTCGATGTGTCGAAACTTGGGCGATGACGGTTCCCTGGATTGGCGTGCCGTTGAATGAACTCTTAAAAATGGTGAGGATACAACCCAATGCTCGTTATGTCGAAATGATAAGCTTCAGTGATCAAACCCAGGCGCCTCGGCAAGGGACGTCCGCTTACCCTTGGCCTTATACAGAAGGGCTGACGATCGAGGAGGCAATGAATCCGTTGTCCTTTGTCGCAATCGGTGCCTACGGCCGCTACCTTCATCCCCAAAATGGGGCGCCGCTTCGAATTGTGTTACCTTGGAAGTATGGTTTCAAAGGTCCCAAAAGCGTCGTCCGAATCACTTTGACGGCCAGTCGACCGCGAACATTCTGGAATGAAATACAGCCCAGCGAGTACGGGTTTTTCGGCAATGTCGATCCAGATGTGCCGCACCCCAGATGGTCACAGAGAAACGAAACGTTGTTAGGAACATGGGGAAAACAGCAGAAAACTCAGAAGTACAACGGTTACGGTGAATGGGTTGCTGACCTTTACTATGGAACAGAGGTTTAGTGATGGCTGCCATTTTCTACCAGGCACTTTCGTTTATTTTCGTAGGTGCAGCAGTTCGTTTTTACGGTCACTGGGCGAAATCGGGAAAACGCAAGTTCTTGGTCGCTGCCTGGATTTTAACCATCTTGTCTATCGATGCCGGCTGGAGGCTATTCGAATCGGCGGTCGTGCTACCCTTTCCGTTTGTCATCCCGATCCTTGGACTTGCGGGCATCTTCATTTTCTCGATGACAGCGTGGCGGACTTGGGACAAACTCGCGGAAAAAGACTCATTCCGTAGTCTCAATGAATGACGCAATCCGCGATCAAATCAGCCGTTTTGGCGTTGGTTAGCCACATACCAGATCAAGGCTGATGGATCCGCAAAATTCATTTAGCTACGATTTCTTCTGCTTGATCAAGAGACGGATGCTCAGCGCCTGGACCGGTCAGAATAAATCTATTGAGTCATTTTCAGGCTTGCCGGGCACCTGGCTCATCCCACCCGCTTTAGTTCGGTCATGGAGGCTGGCTACGGACCAGAATCGCCTAAATTCCGGTGCCTCGATTCACAAAAATCTGGCTATTTTGAAATTGCCTTGAATCCGACTTGCATTTTCTGACGAAGCGTCAAATAACAGATTATGGATTTACTTTCACCAAAACAGATCGAAATTCGCGAACGAGAAGAAAAAATTCTTCTGGCGGCTCGGCCGATGATCGTGCGCGAGGGATACCACGGATTCAGCATGGATCGAATCGCTGAAGCCGTCAAATATTCCAAAGGCACCATCTATAACCATTTTTCGTGCAAGGAAGAAATCATCCTCGCCTTGGCAGCTCAAACATCGGCCAAGCGCGTTGAATTATTCCAACGAGCTGCCGATTACCGTGCCATAGCCCGGTACCGGATGGTTGCAATTGGTCAGGCTGCCCAAATTTTTGCGTCGGAATATACCGACCATTTTCTTTTCGAAGAAATTATCATGCTTCCTTCGGTTCGTGAAAAAACTTCGGAAAAACGGCATGCGGTGATTCAAAGTTGTGAAATCCAATGTATGTCCATTGTTGCGGGCATTGTTCGAGATGCGGTTGCGTCTTCGGATCTAGTACTTCCTGACAACATGAGTCCCGAAGAAATTGTGTTTGGGCTTTGGGCACTTACGTCGGGTGGGTACTCCATCATTCTGAAGTCTGAATCGCTGTCGTTGCTTGGGATCAACAAACCAGTTCAAACGGTGCGTGATCATACCGCAGCGTTGATGGACGGATACGATTGGCGACCACTCTCAAAAGACTTCGACATGGACCAAGTTGTCCAGCAGGTTAATCAAAAGGTGTTTCTCAATGGCTGAAGCAAATATGACCCGAAATTTTTCCCATTTTTTGACAAAGCGCCAAATAATGGTCGTTGCTGCAGTCATCTTGATTCTATTGGTAGCCATCGCGTTCCAATTGAATTCGCTTCCAAGCGGGGCAGTTTCGGCAGAATCCGGAGCCAACGAAAACGCCACCGAACCGCCGGTTCGACCTCTCGCTGTCAATGTTGTCGGCGTCCGCCAGGTCGATTCGTTTCAGCAGACCCGCGAATTTACCGGCACCATTCGAGCCCGGAAGCGAAGCGATCTCGGTTTTGAGTTGGGCGGGCGAATTGAAGAGGTAAACGTTGATGAAGGTCAATCGGTTCAACAGGGCCAAACACTGGCGACTCTGGACACTCAAACTCTACAAGCTAACCGAGAAGCAGTCGCCGCTTCACTAGAACAGGCGAAAGCTCAGCTCGCCGAATTAAAAAGTGGTCCGCGTGACCAAACAAAAGAGTCTGCAGCGGCTTTGGCGGCAGCAGCTGATTCGCAACTTCAATCAGCCATTCGAAATTTCGAGCGCCGCAAAACGCTTTATGAATCAGGGGCGATCTCTCGCGAGGAATACGACCAAGCTTTCTACGGAGTCAAAACGGCTGAAAACAATTTTGAGTCTGCTAAACAGCAATATGATGAGCTAAAAATTGGTACACGAAAGGAAAAAATCGTCGCCCAAAATTCACTCGTCCGACAGCTGGAAGCATCGTTGAAGGAGGTCAACGTTTCGCTTCAAAAGGCAAATTTGGTGGCTCCGTTTGATGGCGTCATCACGCGGCGCTACCTTGACCCCGGAAGTATCGCGGGAAGCGGGATGCCTATTGTCAAACTGGTAGAGCAAAGTCATTTGGAAGCATGGATCGGTTTGCCAATCCATGTCGCTTCCAAAATCGCAATCGGCGAAAAACGAACTCTCAAAATTGAGGGACAAGAATACGAATCGATCGTTCAGGCCAAAATCGGAGAGATTGATCAAACACAAACTCAAACCGTTGTGTTTGACATTGTCCAGCGTGCTGAAGCGCCCATCGTTTCCGGCCAAGTTTGTACGGTTGAGATTGGTTCGACGGTGGAATGTCGCGGATACTGGGTTCCGCTTCGATCTCTGAATCAGGGCGTCCGAGGATTGTGGTCGGTCATGGTTGTGGAAGACAGCGATGAAGGATACGTAGTTGCCAAGTCGGACGTCGTGATCGTGATCACTCAGGGAGATCGGTGTCTGGTTCGAGGGACCATTGTTGAGGGAGACAAAATTATTGCCGATGGCGTTCATCGAGTCGCCGTGGGCCAGCCCGTCACCCCGCTCGAAATTCAAAATGAATCGCAGGAGGCCTCCAAATGAATCCTGGTTCTTTCTATTTTCGCAACCCGCGATTGATGCTGTTGACCGTCAGCCTGATTCTCGTGGCTGGCCTATCGTCTTTTAGTTTACTGCCACGCATGGAAGACCCTGCACTGGTTTCCAGAGGGGCGTTTGTGAATACCGTTTTTCCGGGTGCCGAACCTTCTCAAATCGAGTCTTTAATTTCTGAAAAAATTGAAGATGCGTTGACGGAAATTGATGAAATCAAGGAGATTCGTTCGACGTCGCGAGAAAGTGTGTCGACGATTGCGATCGAACTGCGCGACAATGTGATCGCTTCAGAATCGGTATGGTCAAAAATCCGTGATCGAATCAGCGATGTCGAATCGGAATTGCCTCCTGGTTCGTTCCGGCCGGACTTTGACGAAATGGATTTCAAAGCCTACGCCCTCTTGGCGGCCATTTGTTGGGACCAAGATGATGAAGTCAGTTTTTCGATTTTGAATCGTTGGGCTAAGCAGTTGGAAGATACGCTGCAGGGAGTTTCGGGAACTGAAAAAGCTGAATTAAAAGGTCAACCGTCCGAGGAAATTCGTATCATCATTGACCCCGATCAATTGATCGCTCTTAACCTTACCGTTGCCGACATCTCTCGACAAATAGCCAACAGTGATTCCAAGCTTTCAGCAGGTCAGATTCGTGGGAATTCAGATGACTTGCTCATTGAAGTCGATGGTGAATTGGACAGCATTCAAAGGATCGAGAATATTCCAATTGCTTATTCAGAAGATGGTGGTTTCGTCCGCTTGAGCAACCTTGCCCGGGTGGAAAGAAGTGTGGTGGATCCACCTGACAGCTTGGCGATTGTGGACGGTCAAACCGCCATTGTTGTTGGCGCGTTCGTCCGCCCAAATCAACGTGTCGACGTTTGGTCTCGAGGCATCAACGAGGTGTTAGATGAATTTGAAAGCCAGCTACCAAGAGGGTTAAAACTGGACCGAATGTTCGTCCAAAACGATTATGTCGAAGACCGGTTAAGCACTCTGTTGAAAAACCTGTTTTTCGGTGCCTGCGCCGTGTTTATGGTGATTTTTGTTTTGATGGGATGGCGTAGCGCGATTGTAGTTTCACTGGCCCTTCCATTGTCTTCCATGATCGTGCTATTTGTCATGCGATTGATGGACGTACCAGTTCATCAAATGTCGATCACCGGTCTTATCATTGCCTTGGGGTTGCTGATCGACAACGCTATCGTGATCGTCGACGAAGTGTCCGTTCGCCTTAGCAAAGGCAAATCCAAATTGGAATCGGTGACTGATTCAGTCAAACATCTACTTTGGCCATTATTTGGTTCAACGCTGACGACCGCACTCGCATTTGCCCCAATCGCCTTAATGGCGGGACCAGCGGGTGAATTTGTCGGAGCGATCGCGATTACCGTGATCGCGGCAATTTTCGGATCGCTGTTTTTAGCAATGACCATTATTCCAACGGTTGCTGCAAAGCTAACGCCCGTTGGTTCGAAAGATGATTCATCAACCCAAAAATCCAACCTGACGTTTTTGCGGCACGGTTACTCCAACCCGGCATTGACTCGGTTTTACAAAAGAATTCTGTGGTTCTTTTTTCGATATCCAGCGGCAGGCGTCACATTTGGAGTGATCGCACCGATACTTGGTTTCATCGCCGCAACCGAATTACCTGAGCAGTTTTTTCCGCCAGCCGATCGAGATCAAATTCACATTGAGCTTGAGTTGTCGCCATTAAGTTCAGTAGCAGGAACGTTGGACACGACCGAACGTATCCGTGAAATGCTATTAAAAGAAGCTGAAGTTGAGCGAGTTGATTGGTTCATTGGAGAGAGTGCACCCGCGTTTTATTACAATTTAATACCTCGAAGAGTCGGAATTTCTCAATACGCTCAAGCCTTGGTCAAATTAAAAACGTTTCAAAATCAATCGGATTTGATTCATCGATTGCAACAGAAACTTGATCGCGAGTTCGCCCATGCCCGGGTGCTTGTACGCCAACTAGAACAAGGCCCGCCGTTTGATGCCCCGGTTGAAGTCCGCCTGTTCGGTCCAGATCTTAAAACGCTACGCGAGCTTGGTGGCCAAATCCGGTCGTTGTTGGTGAAAACCCCTGGCGTTATTCACACACGATCAGAAATGGATGAAGCTTTGCCAAAGGTCTCCTTCGAAGTCAATGAAGAACAAGCAAGACGGGCCGGATTGAGCCTGACCGACATTGCCTCCCAGATGAATGCGACGACCGAAGGAGCAATTGGCGGAAGCATCCTGGAAGCGACCGAAGAACTTCCGGTCAGGGTTCGAGTTGCCAACAGTCAACGGGCCGACCTGGATCAAATTTCGCAAATGAATATTCTTCAGCGGAATCAAATGACCAACCAAGATTATGGAGCCGTCCCCCTTTCAGCGATTGCTGATTTGAACCTGGTGCCTGAATACGGATCCATCACTCATTTGGCGGGAATGCGATTGAACGAAATTCAGGTTTACATTCCAGCAGGAGTTTTACCGTCGAGTGTTCTGTCCCGATTTCAAACGCGATTGGAAAAATCAGATTTCCAGCTTCCCGAAGGATATTTTTTGACTTACGGGGGCGAAGCAGCCAAAAGGGATGAAGCGGTCGCTAACTTGATGGCCAATGTTGGCATCTTGGTCGTCTTGATGATTGCGACACTCGTTTTAAGTTTTGCTTCGTTCAGGATTGCTGGCATTGTGGGCATGGTAGGAGTTTTGTCGATCGGGCTTGGCATGGGAGCCCTTTGGATTTTCGGTTACCCTTTTGGGTTTACCGCGATCATCGGTGCGATGGGGCTGATGGGCGTGGCCATCAACGATACGATTGTCGTCTTGGCAGCAATTCGGGAGAACGAATCAGCCGCCAATGGAGATCTGGATTCGATGATCGAAACCGTCAACGGAGCAACCCGGCATATCGTATCGACGTCTTTGACTACCATGGCTGGTTTTTCCCCGCTGATTCTTGGCGGAGGCGGTTTTTGGCCACCTCTAGCCGTTGCAATCGCAGGTGGCGTCGCAGGCGCGACTATTTTGGCACTCTTTTTTGCTCCGGCGGCGTTCCGAATTTTGATTTGTCGAAATCAGATTCCAAACCGTTGAACCGCTCCAATGTGAAATGTTTGCAGCGCGGTTGACTCACATGAGCCCCAGCTCTGCCAGATATCAAATGACTTTTGATGACCCATTGATCGTTCATCTTTTTGTAAATTTCTGATTCTCATTGGCTTAGGATAAGGATTAAGAATGGGTTGAAAATTGGTCGTTGTCGTCATCGGGCAAGAACCCTTTGGCATCGACCGTCCCATTACTCCCAAGTCGCAGAAGAGATTTCGGCGAATCATTGCCGCGGATGCTGAGAGGCAGCTCACTACAGTGTGTGATTTTTGACAGAATCTAATAGCGAACACGAACCGCGAGATACGATAAAATACGACATTCGGTGGCCGTAAGGAAAATGCATTAGTCACCATTCAACCAAATTATCTACTGCCAACTGCAAACCAGTGAAACCCAGCAATCGAAACAAAGACACCATCATCAATCAGTGTCCGCCCGAATCCGAACTGGCCAAAATCCTTGATGACACCACTCCGATCGAAGAGACGGTGGTTTTGCATATCGAACAATGTGAAAACTGTCAAAAAATTCTAGATCGCATCACCGATCAGCAACTGGAAGATTCTTATCGCGGTTCCACGCATTCCAGCGACGTTATCGAGGATGCCATTGCAGCGTCTGGATCGTATTCTTTCGACGGTTATCAGGTCACTCAAAAAATTGGCAAAGGAGGAATGGGGAACGTCTATTTGGGACAGGAACTTAATCTTGGTCGCGAGGTGGCGATTAAGGTCATTCATCCAACCGGTCAGGAAAGTTTGCTCGCTCGATTCGAACGAGAATCCAAGGCTGCTGGTCAGCTTCGCAGCGACTATATCGTTCCAGTTTACGCTACCGGAAGAATTCCCGACGGTCGTCCCTACCTGGTCATGCCTTTGATTATCGGTCCCACTTTAAAACAAAAAGTGGAATCGCAAATTTCGATCAAGGACAACGTGAGGTATCTAGTTCAGATTGCCGAAGGACTACAAACCGCTCACGACAATGGACTCATCCACCGAGACGTAAAGCCAGGCAACATTCTGATTGATAATCAGGATCAACGAGCCAAGCTCACCGATTTTGGATTGGTGAGGGCAGAACAAGACGAAACATTGACTCGCGCGGATGTCGTTTGCGGAACGCCGGAATATATGAGCCCCGAACAGATTTCTCCAACGGGATCGGTCGACCATCGTTCTGACCTATATTGTCTTGGTCTGGTTTTGTACTTTTGCCTTACCGGCACGCCTCCGTTTCGGGGACTGCCGCTGCAGATTCTTGATCAACACCGTTTCAGCGATCCGGTACCGCCGAGACAGCTAAATCGATCGGTCGACTTTGATCTTGAAACGATCTGCATCAAGTCGATTCATAAATCTCCTGAGCAAAGGTATCAATCATCTCAAGAGTTTGGCAACGATTTGAGACGCTGGCTAAATCAAGAGCCAATTTTGGCTCGACGACCAGGCGCGGTAGAAAGATTTTCAAAGTTCTGCCAACGAAATCGAGGGCTGGTCGCATCCACTGCAGCTATCTTGGTCGCTTTATTGGTAGGCACCACTGCCAGCACCTGGTTCGCGATCCAGGCCAACAATGCTGCCAGTACGGCGGAAAACAGGTTGGCATCTGCCGTGGCTTCATTTCAAGCAGTCGACCCTAATTACGGGGCAAGCAACGGCATGACGGCACTTCAGTTTCTAACGAGTGCCAAGAAAAATGTATCCCAAAGTCTTTCCGAAGATAAAGAGGGACGGGCACTGATCCTTAAATCGATTGCCGATTCGATGCGTGGACTAGGAGAATCCAAACTGGCTCTCGAAACTTATCAGGAAGCTCTAGATTTGTATTCTCAAATCAATGCGGCAACGTCGGATGAAGCAGCACTTGAAATTAAACGCGAGCTTGCGACCATTCATCTTGATCTTAGCCAACTGGAACCTTCGCTGACGCTACTGAACGAAACGGAGAATGGATTTCGAGCTCTTTACGGAAGCGATGACCGCCGGACGATGTTGATTCAATCGATTCGAATCGAATGGGAAATCAAAAAAGGGAACATCAAACGAGCGGTGGAATTAGCTGACGAATTACGTCTCAAGTACGAACTGTTGAATTTGCAAAATTCAGAAGAGGGGTTAATCAACCTTAAATATTTGGCAAAGTCTTATCAAGAAAATGGCCAAAATGATGAAGCAAAAGAAATCCTAAAAGCTTTGCTGGATGAATATTCAAAATCACAAGGACCAGACAGCCTAGCAGCATTACAAATCGGTACCTCGTTAGCCGTTTGTTATGCTGACTTGGGAGACTATCCAAAAGCGATCGAACAGGGGTTGGAAGTCTTAAAGCTGCAACAGCAAAAATTGGAACCCGATCATCCAATGATCGCGATCAACTTCCTCAATCTCTCCACCTTTTACGGAAACGTTGGCCAATATGAACAGGCAATGGAATACGCTGAAAAATCAGTCGATATCGCGACGAGAGGTTTCGGGCCAAAAGCGAATGAAACTCTTAATTACAAACAAACGTTGGCGACCCTTCAGTTTTTGATGGGAAAACCTACGGAAGCCCAAAGAAACCTAGAAGAGATACTTGAATTCCAATCTACCGAATTAGGCTACGCCCATCCTGATACGCTCTCAACTGCATCAAATCTTTCGGTTGTTTACAGCCGAACCGGGCAACGAGAAAAGTCATTAAAACTGGTCACCCAATTAGTCGATGAATCCACCGAATCACTTGGTCAAGATCACCCCACAACGTTGAGGCTACAACGAGATCTCGTGGTCAGTCTTTTTTACGGTGGACAAAAAGACAAAGCAATTGACTTAAGTAAACGGATGGTCGATGCTCACGGTCGAGTTTTAGGTGACGAACACCCAGATACACTTGCAGTCATCACCAATCATGGAAGCCTTCTGCTCAGATTGGATCGCTACGAAGAGGCAATCGGATTTTTGGCTGAAATTCACGACAAACGAGTCAAGCTGTTTGGTCCTGAAAATCCAACGTCACTGCAGACGGAATCTGAGTTGGCGTTTTGTCATTCAAAAATGGGTAACCACCAAATTGCCATTCAAAAGTCCTGGAATGTATTTGAGACGGCAGAAAGGGTACTTGGATCTGATCATCCAGTCACACTTTCTTATTTGGAAAAAACGGCGAAAGATCATCGCCGGGCTCAGCTTTATGGGGATGCAGAAAAACTGAATCGTTTACTCTTGGACCGTCGACAAAACTCGTCCGAAGAATCTGAATCGGACAAAATAGCTGCTCAATACAATCTCGCCATTGCTCAGATGCTCGGCAATCGGCTTGAGTTGGCTCTTAAGAATTTTCGGGCCGTCTTTAAACAGGAAAAATTGGATACTGAATTTTTGTCCGAAGACGCAATGGATACTGCCATTTTCATCCTAGAAATTGCCACTCGATTGGAAGATCTCGATGTATCCAACGAAGTCTGTAATGAAGTTGTAGACACGATCGAGTCTCCCGACTGCGACCTCGACGATTCGATCCAACTAACGGGTTTAGTCACTGTTTTGGAGTCGAAGGTAAAAAACTCGGACCTGGAATCAATTGAGTCAATTCTATCTCAATTGAAACAAATTTCGATCGACGATCCATGGATGGATGCACGGATTCAAGCCGCCACTGCTCAGAGCAAATTAAAATCCGATCCGGACCTTGCAATGCAACAATTGCAATCCGCTATCGATTCGCTTTTGCCAGAAGGAGAACCAATTTCCAAATTGCTGGACGTCATTCCCGAACGGGGACTTTGGATCCCGATATTTTGGATGGACCAAATGGTGCGAGCTAGTTCGAACAGGGCCGAACCGGTGATCGAAGAATTGAAGCGAGATCGAGCTGACCTAAAAGTTGCGGTAGAAAACAAATTCATGCCTTTGGCAACCAGCGTCATTCGACTCGATTGATGTAACGCAAAAATTGAGTCAACTCGGATTTGAACCTAATATAATGCGAATGCCCAAATTCGAAGTTCGAGTTCGTTTGGATTTGACTTGGTTTTTAGGTACGGACCAAACTAACTCGCGAAGGCTTTCGGATCAAAAAATTGGAATAGCGATTAGAATTGAGACCAAAGACCAAGATTTAACCACAAAAATCGAGGGCGAAATGCCGTATTTGACCGATGTTGCTTAACGTATAAGATACCTCGGGGCAGTAATTTGACGGATTTCTTATGACGCAAGACGGAAAACTAGAGGTTGTAAAACCTATTAGACAACCTGCGTCTCGACCAGCAGCCACTTCCAAAACATCCAATCGCGTGAAAGCTGGGGACGGCAAACTAGACTCTCAAAAAAATGCATTTGACTGGAGTGTCCAATCTGGTGACGAAGGGAAGAGTCAACGATCCATTTCCACTTGGTTGATTCGTTTATTTTTGCAGCCCGACTGGTTGATCAGTTTCACCGTCCATCTTGCAGTTCTGTTGCTGTTTGCTTGGTGGATCTTACCTCAACTTCCTGACAAAACCATTTTTGTCGTAGCTCAGCAAGAACAGGAACCCGCTTTTGAAATAGACGAACCGTTTTTAGTCGAGCTAGAAGAGCCAAAACTTGAAATGGACGATATCCAGTCCGATTCGGAATTGGAAGCCAGTGAAAACGAACTGGATTTGCAATTGGAAGAGAGTTTTTCTGGTCAACCGGATGCTATAGGATTTCAGGGAGAGTTAGTAGAACATAACGCTGAACTTTTCGCTGAAAATGAGGGGGATGGAGCCCTTGGGATGTCCGGCGAGATGTCTCAGCAAGTCATCGACATTCAGGAGAAGGTGAAAAAGGCAGGCGGAAAACAGGGGGAGGTTCAGTTTTCACTGGTTTGGAAAAACTTGTCCGACATCGACCTGCATGTCATCGTTCCACACGGAGAACGAATTTACTACTCGAACAAAATGTCACGATGTCGGGGCTTGCTTGATGTGGATAGAAATGTCCAAGGCACTGACCTGACTCGCGAACCGGTCGAAAATATCAGATGGTTGCGAGGCCAAGCGAAAGAGGGACGCTATACGGTCTATTTGCATCTTTTCCAATTTCGTGAACGGCATCCGAGAATCGCTTGCGAGCTAATGGCTAAACTGGGGGACGATACCGAAGTGGTCGACACCCAGGTGAGCATCGCCGACCAAATTGTCGTTCATCGGTTCATCTACCTGCCAGGAAATATTCCTGAATCGAAACGTGAAAACCGGTTCAATTCGTACGTGGAACTGCAAGAGAACGAAGAACAACAGGCCCAAACGATTCTTGATACAATCCAAGTGAATTCAGCCAACCGAGATCGAAGGTATCGTGAACTTATCAATCGGTACCCCCATACGGATGCCGCACTTGAGGCTCTGAAACGACTCGCTCGAGCTGGGGGAAAGTAATCGAATCACCCAAGGTTGGTTCTTCAAATTTTAAGCGATAGTAAGACGCGACTGAAACCTTTACCCTGATAATTAGCGCGATCTGAATTGACTTATCCGGTTAACTTAAGCCTTGCGATATTACAAAAATATGAAATTTTGAATGGTCAACACAATTTTGATGGACCAACAATCGTGAACTTGATTCGCAATTGTGGATCACCCTGCCAAAAAACAATTTTTCAATGTGAGTTAACTTTAATCGAGTTGCAACCATTCGACGGCCCTGAAGACTTTTTAAAAATTAAGAGAAGATCCAATGCCAATCCTTGGTGCTCATATGTCGATTGCTGGTGGTCATTACAAGGCTGCCATCTCCGCAGCCAACGCTGGTTGTCAATGCGTCCAAATATTCACCAAGAACAATAATCGTTGGCAAGCCAAGCCGATGACAGACGACGATGCATCGCGATTCAAAGATAGTTTGCTTGAAAACGGAATCCAGGCACCAATTTCTCATGCATCTTATTTGATCAATCTGGCCAGTCCCAAAGATGAACTTCGGGAGAAAAGTATCGCCGCGATGATTGACGAGTTGCAGAGAGCAAGTGCCCTGAATATTCCCTATGTCGTTTTCCATCCTGGCTCTTTTACGACTTCAACGGAATCAGAGGGTCTCGATGCGATCGTTGATTCGCTGGATCAGATCCACAAGAAAACAGAATCGATTCAAAGCATCCCCCTGTTAGAAAATACAGCGGGGCAGGGCAGTAACCTTGGATGGAATTTCGATCATCTAGGATACATCCTTGATAATCTTAAACAACCAGATCGAGCAGCCGTTTGTATCGACACCTGCCACACCTTCGCAGCTGGCTACTCTTTGGGAACACCGTCCGCATTCAATGACACGGTTTCCGAAATGGAGCGAGCTTTCGGAATTGAAAAGATTAAAGCGATTCACCTTAACGACAGCAAAAAGGAATTTGGATCCCGCAAGGATCGCCACGAACATATCGGAGAGGGGCACATGGGCTTGGAGCCGTTTCGCTTGCTACTGAACGATCCAAGATTTGCGAAAATACCGATGTATCTCGAAACAGAAAAAGGGGAACGCGACGGGGTCGACTTGGACGTAATGAACCTGGAAACGCTTCGTGGGCTTGTTGACTAACTAAAACAAGCAGGATTGATCAGGAAGACATCAATTGATCATATTACCTGTCGACCGCCAGATACGAACTAAAACTTGCCGTTAGCCATGTCATTGATAATGTTGACGTATTGAGACATCGCAAACAGAACAATCAACAAAACCATTCCGGCGACAAACAACATCATTAACACAAATCCAATCGTACCCATCGCTTTAAGATTTGTTTCCGCTCGTTCCTGAAATTCATGCGAACAACGATCCATAGTTTCGGCAAGTTCACCTGCCGTTTCACCGTTTTCAACGTAAATGAGTAAGTCTTCCGGAAACGCTTGGGTTGACCTCATCGCGACTCCGAACTCCTTACCATCTCGAAGTTGGGAACAAATCTGTGGGGCGAGCCGTTTGTAGAAGAAGTTTTCCGTCGCTCGAAGAGACAATTTCATATTAGCAATGGCTCCCATCCCAGCGTTTTCAGCCATCGACATGGTCCATGCAAACCGTGAAAGTGCCAAACATTCAATCGTTTTACCGATCAACGGAATTCTCATGGCGATACTCATTGGAATCGTTCCGAACCATCCTCGTGTCGTGCCGATGACAATTCCAGTCAGCGAAGCGAAACCGATGATTACCAGCACGAAATAGGCAATGACATTGCCCACGGTGCTTCCCATCCAGAACCAGTCAAATTTCTGTCGGCCGAGTGCCGAGAACAACCAATCACAAATCACCATCAACAGTCCTACGATCATAATCGCAAAAACAAGTTCAAACGCTGGCCACGCGATTGCATTTAAGAACTTGTTTCGGAACTCCACAAGGTTGCGATAGTGTTGAAATAGCCTTTTGAAGGCTTCGTCTAATCGTCCGCCTCTTTCGCCGGCTTTGACGACCGAAATCGCCAAATCAGGAAAATATCCTTCGGTGTCTGCCATCGCTTCGGCCAGTTCTTTTCCCTGACCGAGTCCTTTGTAAATTGAATTCGATTTTTGCCGATAGGTCGGAGAACCGGTTTCAGTCTCCCGTCGGTAGGCAGTCCTCAAATCAATTCCTGCGGTATAACTGGTGGCCAATCTTTGGAATAATTTGGCCAGCTGATTTTGACTGATCTTTGCCATAGTTTCATAACCCGCTTGAGCGAAAAAAGATTCGCGTATTTCATAGACTTTCACACGATTGGATTATGGGCACTGAATATGAGCCCTTACATTTCGGCTATCTCTAAAATGGCTGACTACCGAACCTTGCATCCTGACAACCCAATGATTTTCATTTTAGGCGGCAATCTTCGATGAAAAAAGTTACAAACCGAGCGTAGTTGTACAATTCAGGCCCGTAACGCTTAATTTCTAGATGACAAAGCCAAAACAAAGACAACTCACAACGATTACACGAAGTCTGCGTAAAAGTCTCTAGACGAGGGTTTGGAACGTGCGAAAATAAAAATGGTAAGTTCGAGAATCGGGTTAATGAGACAAATGAATTTCAAGGTGATCACAATCATTGGATTGGCTCTTTTGATCTCGGGTCAAATTTCGATCGCAAACCCCATTGACGATCCATTTGACCCGGGGTTCCTTTTGATCAAAGATCGCCTTGTGCTGAAATCGGGTCAAACAATCGTCGGAAAATTCATTCAGGAAGAAAAGGTCGACGGTCGTCCGCACGTCGTTTTTCAAACTGAAAAAGGTGTCGTTCTGAAAATCGACAAGCCCCGATTCGTTGCCAGATTATTACAACTTTCTCTTTCCGACATTGAATACAACGAAAAAGTTCAAGAGATTTCTGATACCGCCGAAGACCACCACCGAATGTATACCTGGTGTGAGGATCAAAAAGGTGGAACGATTCGTTACAAGGACCAGATTCGTTATCACCTTGAGAGGATTATGAAGCTCGATCCTAACGACATAAAAGTCAAAAGAAAGCTTAATTTTCAATTAATCAAAGATAAAGGAGTCTGGGTTCCGGAAGCAAAATACCACGAACTGCATGGTTACCATCGCAAAGGGGCAGGTTGGCGGACTGAAAAACAAATTGTGATTGATGAATCGCTTGATAGTCAGCGAGAAAGCCTTGGGGACAGTCGGCAAGAATTCAGTCGATGGCGAAATAAATTCAAAAAATCGCGAGTCAACGTACCCGAACTAATCCAAGAACTTTACGAAATCTGCACGGACGACAACGTGATCATCTATCGTGAAGCCGCCATCGAAGAACCCGACCCTGCGCTTCGAAGATATTATATCGAAGCCTTCGGTCGATTGAATTCGCGACAAGCTGTTTTGGCTCTTTGCTATTTTGCGATTGAGGATCCAAATTCGGATTTGCGCGACGTTGCATTGACTCTTTTACAACAAGACAAATTTGACTCGGAAGCGGTTGCTGAGAATCTGACCGGTTATTTGTTGAAGAACTCAGATCATCAAAAGCTTTCTAACGCAGCCTACGCGATCGGCGAATTGGATGCCAAAAACCAGATCGTTTCCCTCATCCAGGTTGTCAAAACGATTCGTAAAGTATCTCCCGCTGAAAGTCCGGGAGCCATTGGGGCTGGGTTCAATAACCAAGGAATCTCGAGTTTTGGAGTAGGCGGTAATGGTCCCAGGACCGTTGAATCTACTAACTTGCAGGTCATCAATGCTCTCGAAAAATTGACTGGTCAAAGTTTCGGGGTCGATCGCGACCGGTGGTATCAATGGTACCTCAAGAATTACACACTCTATGACGTAAGACTTCGAGACTAATTAGCTCGGAAGATTTGAATCTGGAAACACGATTCCGGCCGATCAATTCTTTCGCAAATTCGCAAAGTTGGTATTTGGCCGCCGCCATTTATCAAATTCTTGAATGTGCCATCGGCTCACTCGATTTCAAAGAAGCCTACTTCGAACTACCTTCCAAATTGACCAGCGTAGGCTTCACTAAAAAGACAAGCCGCCGAGTTTCCTGCTGATCATCTTTATTTTTTACCACTTGATAAACAGGATCCAACAGGATTGCTTCACCTGATTCAACATCCATCGAAAAGTGAATTTTTTTGAGTGTCTGTTCAGGGACTTGGACAGTCAAATTGCCTGGCTGTTGCTTTAAAAGCCGTTTGCCTTTTGTATTCTGCGGGTAATCAAAAACGCCAACCGATCCCACTTGGCTAACTGCGATGTCCCCATCCAACCTGATTTTGTCGTTTTCACTGCGAGCTTTCAGCCGGACTAATGTTCCCTCTTCGATCCTTTGGACCACTGGTTTATGAGCAAAAACAAACTCGCCTTCGATCCGCTCAATGCCAATCACGAATGATCGCTTGGCAGCGTCGCTAATCGCACCTACCTGTTCCGGATAGACAAGAATTCGAGGTGAGAAGAATTCCTCGATATTTTGGAATCCATCGGTGACACGTGTGCTCCCCACTTTTTCAGGCAGATTGGACAAAGATGGTTACGAGAAATTGATAACAGTCATCGATGGATTCCAAAATATCGAGG
>JBCCSJ010000087.1:0-18010 GCA_039200505.1 Planctomycetota bacterium
AGCACCCAAATGAGCAAAAAACTGATTCCATCCTTGGGGCCGAATTTCAGACCAACCATTTGCCTTTAACGATTTCGGTGTGAATCCGTTATGCAGGTATTTTCCAACATAAGCCGTTTGGTACCCTGCCGATTGCATCCAATGTCCAAGTTCGTTGTCTCGGTCAAAAACTTCGTAGCCGCCCGAAAATCCGCAAGCGTCGGAAACTTCAGGATCATTCACCCGGCAATTGTTGCGGTGAGCGTAGTTGCCGCTTAACAGGCATGCTCTGGATGGACCGCAAACGGGAGTCGTGACGTGAAAGTTGGTAAAAGTAAGACCCCGCTCAGCCATTGACATGATCGTCGGGAACGCAGCCCGCGATTGACCGGTCGAATCCACAAAACGATGCTCAAGTGTTTCAATGTCCAGATCGTCAGCGTATACCAGAACAACGTTGGGACGATTCGTCTGACTAAAAGTATCCGCTGAGTCGTTTCGATAAAAATTGACCGAGCAAATGCCCCAAGCCACGATCCCGGCTAACGAGACTAAAACCAAAGTGCCAACGATTGAAAATTTCATTGAATTTGCAACATCCGAACCAGTGGGTCGATTGAAAACGAGTCGTTGGTGGATAGCCCGAAAAAATGTACCGGCACCCTCGTATCAGACCTAAAATTATAGATGACCAAAATCGTTGATCCCACGAAAACCAGTAGTTTTGTACGGTGCATTCCAGATTTGATGAATCGGGATTTACCTAATCCAACGATTAGCCCATTTGGCACTGCAGTCAATCGAACCAAGATTTTAATCGTTAGGGTTTGTTTCGGTTGCGTTCCTTGAATGCATTTTTTCTTTTTTTTGCGTTGGCTTGTTTCTTAGCTTCTTTTTCTTTAACCCGATGTGCTGTTTCAATTTTCTCGCGTTCCATCATCTCGGGCGATTCGAGCGTGACTCGCCCGAGTTTACCTGCACGCAATTCAGTAACAAAAATTTTGGACGCTCGGTCGATATCGACGATTCCGGCCTTTCGAAGGCATCCTCTTTTTTTCCCCATGCCTTCGATGAACTCGGTGGCGTCCTGGGGAACGAAATCAAGCCGGTATCTTTCGATGAGACGGTCAGGACAGGTCTCCAACATAAATCCGGCAACGAAAAATCCAACATCGGTGTAGTCCATTGCGGTTTCCTTGATTGAACCGATTGCGGCCAGTCGATACCCGCTGTTGATGTTTTCGACGTTGGGCCACAGCACACCAGGAGTGTCCAAAAGCGTGACGCCGTTTCCAATGTTGATCCGCTGTTGACCTTTGGTGACGGCAGGTTCATTGCCGGTTTTCGCAATCTTTTTTCCAGCAAGAATATTGATGATGGTCGATTTTCCAACGTTTGGAATCCCGGCGATCATGGTTAATATTTTTTTGCCTTCGGCTTTTTCGGGAACCATTTGAACGCATCTTTGCGATAGGCGTTTGATCGTTCCAATGTCGTCGGTTGTTGTCGCCAACGTTCGTATCCCCGACCTTGACTCAAGTCGCTTCATCCACCGGGCGGTCATCGACTCATCGGCTAAATCCGCCTTGTTTAAAATCTTGAGGCACGGTTTGTTGCCTCTGATTTCTTCGAGCATCGGATTTTCGCTGCTGAAAGGAATCCGCGCGTCTAAAACTTCAATGACCAAGTCGATCTTGGGCAGCATCTCCTTCATTTGAAGCCGGGCTTTGTGCATGTGCCCCGGGAACCACTGAATCTGCATTTTTCGTCTTTTCAAATTGGGAACCGGGTTCAACACTCCAATGCAATTTTGACCAAATCGCTTAGAATGAATTAGAACATTAACGTGGTTTTGTCATTGTCGTCCTTTTTCAATTTTCGAAAAGAATGCTCTTATGTCAATTTTTTTCCGACAACAGAAAATCGTTGCAGCTTTAGTTTCGATTTTAGTTTGCTGCTCCGAATCAGGCATCCAGTCTCATTCGACCGACGTTCCCAAGAATCCGCAAGAGCATCAGAAACAGAAGCCAACCACCGACGACCAAGACAAACATCCTGATTCAGGTGCCCAGGAATCGAACGAAAGTGAAAAACAAGACTTGAATTGGACTCCTCTATTTGACGGTAAAAGCACCGCAGGTTGGGAGGGAATCGAGTTTGGCGGCGAAGGAGAATTTGCCGTTCGAGACGGCATGCTTCATGTGGGAGCCGGGGATCCGTTGACAGGGTTTAGTTCAACGCGGCAAGACATTCCAAAATCCAACTACGAAGTAAGCTTGGAGGCACGAAAAATGGATGGTATCGATTTCTTTTGTGGACTGACATTTCCGGTCAAAGATTCTCATTGCACCTTCATCGTAGGTGGATGGGGAGGTTCAACCGTTGGGTTATCCTGCATCGATGATGTGGATGCTTCCAGCAATGAAACCGGCGTCATTTGGGATGCAAAGTTCAACAAGAATCAGTGGTACAAAATTCGCGTTCGGATTTTAGACCAAAAAATAGTCGCCTGGATCGACGATCGAAAAGCAGTCGACGTCGACATTACCAACAAGAAAATCTCTTTGCGTGGCGATACTACGCTTTGCACTCCGTTGGGGGTTTGCACATTTGAAACCAGCTCCGACATCCGTAATTTCAAGATCAGATCACTCAAAACAAATCCCAATCAACAAAAATGAGTTTAGAAATCTTTCCGCATGCCCATTTTATGCAGCGCGCATTTGAACAGGCTTGTCGTGCGAGGGAGTTGGATGAAGTGCCTGTGGGAGCAGTAATCGTCCATTCCGGTCGAGTGATTGCCGAAGCCCATAATTTGTGCCAACAATTACGCGACCCAACCGCTCATGCGGAAATGATTGCCATCACCCAGGCGGCCGAAGCTATCGGTGATTGGCGACTCGAAAATTGTACGCTTTACGTCACGCTCGAACCTTGTTCCATGTGCGCCGGGGCGATTGTTCAGGCCCGACTGCCTCACGTTGTTTTTGGTGCGACCGATCCAAAGGCCGGAGCGGTGGTCTCGATGTACCAGTTGCTTTCGGATCAACGACTTAATCACCAGTGTCAGATTACTCAAGGAACGATGGAAGCGCCGTGTAGTCGGATTCTCACCGATTTCTTCCAGGCAAAACGTCGGCTTGGAAAAAAGTAATGCCCGTAATTGGTTCCAAATCCAACCAATCAACTTTTGGGCGTGATACCCAAGCGAGTCGAAGTCGCTACTTGGATTGGGTAATTCTGGTTGGAGTCATCATTGGTTGGATTGGCATTCTTGTTTTAGCTACGCAAAGATACTCACCGCCACCGATTGATGCTGCCAGTTTTACTGAGGATGAAGACCAGTTTTCGATGCTTCGAGTTGCTCGAAACTGGGAAACTTTGGTTGGCGATGAGATTCCACACCCTGCAGGGTCGAAGCAAAATCAGATTGTACGCCAGCGTCTAATCGAACAACTCGAAAGCATTGGTTATTCCGTCAAACGACAAATCGGGAATGTCGAAATTTCCCAGGCGATGCGAGACCGCAAAAGGACCGACCTCGATTCCGTCGAACTTCACAACCTCTGGGTGGTCTGCGAAGGACGCTCGAAAACGAAAAAAGCAATCGCGGTGACCTCCCATTTCGATTCTACTCCGTTCGGCCCTGGGGCTGCCGACGATGCTGCTTCAGTAGCATTATCCATCGAGATCGCGAGATTGCTTAAACGACAAAAGCCGCGGGAACGAGACGTGATTTTTTTATTTACCGATGGTGAGGAGATGGGCCTGCTGGGAGCAAAACTTTTAGTGCGAAATTCTGAAATCAATCAGCGTTTAGGATTGGTTATCAATATGGAAGCAAGAGGAACCAGTGGTCCAAGCATGATGTTTGAAACGAGTCCTTACAGCAGAAAACTGATTCCATATCTTGCCCGACTTTCGAATCGAAAATTCGCATCGTCGTTGTTTCGAGAGATTTATAAACGATTACCCAACGATACCGATTTTTCTGTTTACCGTAAGTTCGGAAAACTGGGTTTCAATTTTGCTTTCATTGGCGATGTTAAAAAATACCATACGCCCGCAGATAAAATCTCGAATGTGGACCCACAAAGCGTATATCACCAGGCAACCAGCGTTTTGCACTTGCTCAATTCTTTGGGTTCAACAAACGATTTAGATTCCATTATCGACATTGATCGAAAAGATTGGATGGCTGTTGCAAACAAAGATGAAGCGGTTTATTTCGATTTGATGGGATTGGGATTAATTTGGTGGCCAGCTAATTACTCGATTTGGATCGGTGTCATCGCGATTACGTTGATTGGATTTGGCAATCGCCGAAGGCAGGCGACCGGTTTTGCGTTTAACAAGTGGTTGAAAGTTTCGCTAATCTACTTGTTGTCGTTTGGGGCGATTTTTGCCTGCGGCTACGCCTTGAATTATCTAACGAAGCTCGTCGATATCTTTAATCACCCCTGGCCGAATAATCCCGTGCCACTGGCATTGGTTTATTGGTTCAGCGGATTGGCATGCGCTTCGGGTCTGATGATCCCGATGTCGACATCAAGACAGGCATTCGGTCCTGTGGCAATCGGGGGCTGGACGGTTTTAGCCGTTTTGAGTTCCCTTTATGTTCCCGGCGCCAGCCATCTTTTTCTTGTTCCAATTTTGGTTGCTGGACTTTTTAGTTTTGGGCTATCGTTAACTCACCGTAGTCGAAATTGGCAGGACTTGGGCGTTGCAATCGGTTTCGCTTTGACTGTTGGACTCATTTGGATACCGTTAGAGCCGCCGTTTTACGATGCGGTCGGCTTTAAAATGCCGTTGGTGTTATTTTTTCGAATCTGGATCCTTTCAACCGCTTGGACGTATATTCTTTCCTTCTGTAAACCAAATACGAGATTTCAAATTTCGATGATTTTGGTGTTTGCCGCCGTCATCAGTTTATGTGTCGGTTGGATCGGGTAGAGGTGAATGGGGCAAATATGAATCAGATTAGATCGATCGGGATGACGTTATTTGGGGGCGGATTACTTTGTCTATTAATCGCTTGGGATAAATATCGTTCTGCTTTGGAAACTGCCCGACTGTTGGTCGAGAGACTTGAAGGTTTTGAATTGGATTCAGTCGCCGTGCCAACCACAACCTGGGTAATGGGATTTGTGGGAGTCGTCTTTACGGTTGCTGGGCTGAGTTGCTTGATCAAATGGAGATCCGAACAGCGGTCCCAATCTAATTCTGCTCAAGCGATGCTTCCCAGAAATTAGTCCAAGTTTCACTTCACTATGTAATGAAAGTATTCGGCAACAGGGGGCGCTGAGTACCCGTTTGTGGCGACCATCAAAACTGGCCAATGCAAAAACGATAGTCGACTGAAACAGACTTGGTTAAAATCGGTTTTAACATTTCCGACAAATCGAAGTCTGACCAGATTGACCCATGGCGAATACTTTCAACCCCTACACTTCGTGGTTACGCATTCCCAAAGACCAGCTTCCGCCGGACTACTATCGGCTGCTAGGTCTTAAGCGATTTGAAAAAGATGCTCGAAAGATCGAACGATCGGTCGAAAAACGAGTAGTATTTCTTCAAGACGTTTCCAATGGCCCTCATGTGAATGAGGCTCAACGTTTATTGTCGGAAGTTGCCCGAGCCCGCATCTGTTTGCGAAACGAACAGCGAAGAGAAAAATATGACGAAAAGCTAAAAGCAAAACTGGGGTCCGCGCGACTAAAAATTGAATTGCCTGAGATTAATGAACTGCCCAATCCAGACCAATGGGTGTTTCAGGGAGCAATCCCTGATGCTGATTTGGTTCAGCAGAAAAGGAAAATTAAAAAATCGGATCCCTTTGCTAACATTGCCAAAACAGACTCAGCACAGACGCTAGGTACACGCCGGGCCAAGGGGACCGCCGAAGCTAACGCGCCGGGAACTCGCAAATGGATGCCCATTTTGATTACGGTGAACACACTCTTATTAATGTTGGCCGGTTTGGGGGTTTTTTGGATTTGGAGCGACCCAAATCGTGCGAACGTCGTCGAAGTTGAGCCGGTTCCAAGTGTTGCTATCGAAACGAATGAAAAGACTCTGGACCCGATTGAAGAAGACTTTGAAAAGGCAACGATCCAAAGAGGGAGTGACCAGTTCGAATCAGCAGTCGGAATTTGGAATCTTGACGGCAATGCTGTCTTCGCGAATTCCGATCCAGGCCTTCGGCATCTCCATCTTTTGGCAGGACCTTCAAGATCAATCACGCTTAAGGTTGATCCGAAGATAGCTTTTCCGGCGGAACTTCAATTGGATGCCGAATTGGTTCAAAGAGAAATTCCAGGTGACGATTTTTTAATCGTAGAATCTTCCCAAGATGGGACGACGTGGCAACCATTTCCCCAAGAGCTGAAAAGCAAACGTTTACTCACCCGCCAGCAAAACCAGGGGGAAATTACTCCCAACCAGGTTTACTATTGGCTTGAGGATTCCCAAACTCGATATCTAAAAATAACTTGCAATAGTATGGAGCATCCCGACGGCGAACGGGCCGGCGGAATTTTGATCGGAAAATTGCGTTTATCGCCCATTACCCAACAGCAACGCGACAAACCAACTTTTTAGCTGTTATGGCCTATGTGGTGTTTAGACGTACCCAAGCACTTGTTGGATATTTTCTCGGTTAACCGGTCGAATGAGCCCTCGTTCAGTGATAATTGCTTCGATGTATTCGGCCGGCGTCACGTCGAAGGCAGGATTGTAGACATCGACTCCGGTGGGGGCCGTTTGTTTCCCAAATCCGTGAGTGATTTCCTGTGCCGCTCGTTCTTCGATTGGAATTGAATCTCCTGTTTCAATCGATAAATCAAAAGTGCTGCTGGGAGCTGCGATATAAAACGGAATGCCATGAGCCCTGGCGAGTACAGCGATCGAATAAGTACCTATCTTGTTTGCGGAATCGCCGTTGGCCGCAATTCGATCGGCACCGGTAATTACAGCATGAACCCTCCCTTCTCGCATGACTTGGGCCGCCATGGAATCACAGATCAAAGTTGCTCGAATGCCTCTTTGCATCAATTCCCAGGCAGTCAGACGAGCACCCTGTAACAGCGGTCGGGTTTCATCAACGAACACGTGCAGATCCTTGCCTTTGTCTTGAGCGGTAAAAAATACACTCAACGCGGTCCCGTATTCTGCAGTAGCCAATCCCCCTGCGTTGCAGTGAGTTAGAACACTGTCGACGTCACCCAACAGTTCAAATGCATTCTGGCCAATCGAATGACACATTTGGCGGTCTTCTTCGTGGATCGCTTGAGCTTCTTCGAGCAATCCTTTTCGAACGGCGACAGCGTCACCTTCCATAATTAATTCGTCCGCGCGAGCCCGCATTCGATCCAGTGCCCAAAAAAGATTGACGGCGGTGGGACGACTTGTCGCCAGATACTCAAGTACCTGATCCAATTTAGATTTGAGTTCTTCTATTGTCGAAGAAGCCGCCTGTAAGCCAATGACAACTCCATAGGCTGCTGAAATTCCGATTGCAGGTGCACCACGAACCCGCAACATTTTGATCGCTTCCCATACAGTTTCGACATCCCGACATTGAAGACGTTTCATCTCGTTGGGCAGTAGAGTTTGATCGATCAAATCGAGAAAGCCGTTTTCATCTCCAGACCAAAACATGGTCTCCAATTTTTCGGGTAAACTCATATTCCGTTTTCTCAGGATTCCAGGTCGACTGTAATTCTCAGAGTTTAGGGACTTTTTCAATGTTGAGAAGGCTTGAAACGGTCAAATGGGATTCCGTTTTCAGACTTTCGACCAGGTCGATCAGTGCATTACTGCCCACTTGACGGACAATGATTGGGGGTACGACTTCGCAAATTCGATGGCTTGCGTTAAGGTTGAACTCCTCAAGTTTTAAAGCCGATGAACCTGTTCGTATGTCCGATTTGTCTGAAGAGCTAGATCCACCTATTTCTGAGCCAACCCGTGGCTCTTTGGCAGTCATATTTTTGACGGTTTTTATCGATCTGCTCGGTTTCGGAATCGTACTTCCGCTGCTGCCGATTTACGGTGATATTTTTGGAACCGATCCGGGCGGATTTATCATCGGCATGTTGATGGCCAGTTTTTCAATCATGCAATTTATCTTTGCTCCGATTTGGGGGTCGGTGTCGGATCGAATCGGTCGACGTCCAGTGATCATTGTAGGTCTGGCTGGGAGTGTCATTTTTTATCTGATGTTTGCATTCGCAGCGATGAATGAAAGTCTGACTTGGTTGTTTGTTACTCGAATCGGAGCCGGTATCGCAGGGGCCACGATTCCGACAGCCCAGGCCTACATCGCCGATACGACCACGAAAAAGAATCGAGCCAGAGGGATGGCATTGATCGGCGTAGCGTTTGGACTTGGATTTACGCTGGGACCCATGTTTGCTTTTTTCGCCGTGCCCACAGGCAAAGGGGATCCGGGAGCCGGCCCTGGTTTCGTTGCCGCAGGACTTTCATTGATCGCTTTGCTGATGGCGATCTTTAAATTGCCGGAATCGCACGTGCCAGGCAACCAGTCTGGGAACACTCGTCAATGGATCAATTTGGAAGCTTGGAAAACCGCTATTGCAAATCGCGCGATGCTTTTTTTACTGGCTGGCTTTTTCATCTGCATCTTTGCGTTTGGAGCATTTGAAACCACGTTAAGTTTGTTGATCAAAGGTTCCAAGACGATCGAAAATGCTCCCTTCACGTTCTCGTTTCAAAAAGTTTGTTTGACGTTCGCGTTGATCGGGTTGATGGTGGCGGTCATTCAAGGGGGCATCGTTCGTCGGCTGGCAAAAAAAGTCCCCGAGTCGATCTTGGCCGTTGCAGGTGCCGTGATTGAAGTGATCGGTTTTGGCGTTCTTGCTTACGCAACTCACTCGGCATCCGAGGCTTGGCTTTACGGAGCACTCGCGGTTATCGTGACTGGATACAGTTGCCTCCAGCCAAGTTTGTACTCTTTGATTTCTCGTTGGTCTGATCCTGCAAAACAAGGACGGGCTTTGGGAGTGAGTCAAAGTGTAAGTGCGATGGCCCGGATCTTTGGATCGGGATTGGGAATACCGATGCTCAAAGCGTCCTTGATTTTTCCCTATTTGCTGGGTGCGATTCTGATGGGAGGAGTGGGGATCCTGGTCGGCTACGCGTGCAAAATCGGGCAGGATTTCGAAGTTGGACCCAAGAGTCAATGACTTCAAAATGAATCTGGCGATTTTCAGGAGAATCATCCCAACAGTTTTGCCATGTTTTCGAATACGAACTATCGACTGATTGTGTGGGAATGGGCCGCCTTGACCCAGCTTTCGATCGACCCAAATTAAAGGACGGGATTCCAAGCCCTTTGAATCAAATTTTTACAACGTCTTGCAGGCTATGAATCAGAAGCTCGAAGAAGTCACTCTATACGAAGAACATCCGTCGATGTTTCGCAATCGTCCAGTTGAATTCGTGATCACCGGTTTATTGTGTTTGGTCATTGTCGGCTTGTTCATGTTTTTGTATTGGTGGTTGAAATGTAAGGGGACTACATTGACGGTCACAAACGAACGGGTGAGGCTGCGAAAAGGAATTCTGTCACGGTCGATCACTGAAGTTTGGCACCAGGACATTCGAAATGTGCAACTAAACCAAACCGTTTTCCAAAGGATATTCGGTGTGGGAAGTTTGGGGATTTCTAGTGCAGGGCAGTCGGGCCTGGAAATTGCTGTTAACGGGATGCCTGACCCGGAACGCGTGAAACAATTGATTGATCAACATCGCCGCCGGTAAATCATTCTTTTTAGAAATTTATGGTTTCACGATCGGGCCGGATTCTTTTTGGCTGCCATCATCGTCATTCGGTGGATCTTTGATGTCGATCTCTCCTGAAATCACAACGGGTTGAACTTCAACCGGAGCAGGTGTGCCGGGCAGTTGTAGCCACTGAGCTATTTTTTCGGATCCGACTACCATGATCATTCCCGTCACCAACAGGTCCAGATCACCGGATACAATTCGAAAACCACCCCAAAAATTGACATCGGGGATTTTAAAGCCAAGAGCTGACAGCAAGTTCAGATGGGCGACGTAGACTAATATCAATACGCTGAAAAAAATTGCCGCCACGAAATAGACAAACCGCCTGTAGAAAATGACCTTCTTTTCCGTCAAACCATTTTCTTTGGATTCCAAGCTTAGTTGCGAAACATCCGCAATTTTGGGGAAAAAGCTGACAACGATCGCCAGCGTTTGGGCTGCCAAAAAGTGTAACAATGCCGATCCGATAAACAAAATAGTGAGTGCCGTCGGTCCATCGATCGGTCGATCGCCTTTCAACACCAAGAAAGCGTTTTGATATTTCGCCCATCCTTCTTCGGGGACATTGGACTGACTCGTCAAGAGGTCAGGGGTTAGCCTTTCAAGCTGCTCTAATTCTGTTGTTGTTATTTTTTGGTCCGAATTGACTTTTTCGAATTCTTTGGTCCAGGACGTCATCTGATTGGCGAGTTGATTCAATTGTCTCCGTTTTTCTGCAGAGACAATATCAAAATAAGGGGCCAGATTCTTTTCAACCTCATTGATCTGTTCAGCACTCAATTTGGCTTTTCCGTTTTTTAAGTTTTGCAGCAACGATTTCAGATCGTTACCAGATTCTGAGCCGTTGGCATCCAACGATTGAGCTGGGCTCAAATCGCCACAACCAACCAACAGCCAAACAAAGATAGCAACAGCAAAGAATTGACGCATGGCTTCAAAGCTGAAACCGATCACATCTGGTTTCATAAATCGTATCATGGCGAATAAGGTTGGCTTGGAGTCAAAGGTTTCAGAATGATAAATTCGTCGAAGTCAGCTACCAGTTCGGGAACCACGAGACATTCTATTTTGAAGGCTGTCAGTTCGGTCAACGCTGACCGGAATAGAGTCTCATCGACGACTTGACCCGATTCGGTTTTCCAATCTTCGTGATTCAAACTGGCGACGATCGTTGACCAACGATTTGATTGAGTCGTGTTCGTTGTCGCGTTGGGTGGAACTGTAAAATGGTAACGAAGTCTTTCGCCAAAACTGGTTTCTAAAACCAGATCGCCCGATTTCGGACCGGATAATTTGAATTGAATCGACTCGTTTTGTGCCTGTCTCAAGGCCGTAATTACGCTCGGCGGGGCGATCCACCGAAAAGGTTGATTCCGCATCGCAGATTCAATTTTGGGACCAACAATGTCTTGATAAAGTCCCAATCCCATTTGTTGGGCAGCCATCATTCGCTGCTTGATCGGTTGAAACTTTTCATCCCGAAATCGAAAGAAACTGCCATCAGTAGCACGAGCCAGTCGTTTTGCATCGAGAATTCCCTGTTGAAATGCAAATCGCTCGTCTGAATCTCCAACGGCTACAAGCCGAGTCCGAAATTTTTGATCGTACTCGTCTTCTGAAAATTCAGGATTCGTACGATTCGCTTTCCAGTTATAGTCTGAACTAAAGTCAATCCAGTCAGTCGGAGACGACAATGGATGTAACATCACCGTGATTAGTTCGACATTGTTTTGACGCAACGAATCTGAGATTTCCTGCAAAGATACTCGGTCCACACGGGCGGGACCATCTGTTACTAGAATTGCGATCTTCATTGGGTTTTGAGCCCAGGAGCGATTTACTCGCATTAAGTTGTTAGCGAATGCCAAAGCATCATAGTGATGTTCGGGCCAATCACCGCCGGGTGAGAATCGAATGTTGCGAAATTGTTTTTGGAACTCTGTCAGATCGGTTCCAAAGTACTTCTGATTGAGCACCGGATCGACATCGTCACCGTCGGTGTCGTGATAAGTTATCAGTCCTAGTTGCAGCCTGGGTTGATCGCTGCCGCTGACAATTCGATCAAGTAAACCTGATTCATTCGTAAGATGAATTCCTAATGCCTTGTAAAAAGTTGGTAAGGTAATCGACATGCTAATCGAAGTATCGACGACGTAATAGATATCCAAAATGGGCCTGCCAAATTTAGCCCTGACAAACTCATTGGAAATTTCATCGGAAGAAAGGGTCCAATCCGATTCAACATTTGCCGTCGTATCGAAAGTCCAGCCGTAGTCGGTCCCGGTGAAAGAATGATAAAGTCGGGGGATAATGATTCGTCGAGATTGGTCGGGCTGACTCGAACTTGAATTCGGCGATGTTAATTCGGTCCGAATCTTGTGAACTCCCGGCGGAAGCGAATCAAATTCAATTTTAAATTCATTGTTTCGATCTAAATCCGCCAGTCGGTTTTGGTGGCCGACAAAAACTTCAAGTGTTTTACGGCCTGGCAAATTGGATTCGACCCGACCTTCGACGATCACTTTTGGACCCAACACAATTTGATCGTTACCAGGACGAGTGATTTCTGCTATTTCCACCAAATCAGGAAGCGGGACGTACGGAGTAAAATCAGGAATCTCCCAAGTCCACCCAACAAGAAACTTCCAGTTTAACCAATTGGGCCAGGTAGGTGTGGCAGTTTCACCGGCGATAGTGTCGGGTTCTTTCGGAGCCGTTGGGACCACATTAGGAAGGATCGGGGCGGCCATTAACGGAATGAGCCATAAAATTGAGATCTTACGGTCCGGTCTGCCGGTCCCTACGGTAGATCCCGAACCCTTGAAATTACCTCGGGCGCGAAGTCGAACTTTTCCGCGAATCCTTTTCATGCGTGATCTCTATCCCCGCCAGTGCAGAATGAGATTAATTCTTCTGAAAGCCAAGTGCAACCGATTTGAAAGAATTCTCCCCAGCGATCAAAATACCAGTCCGTTGGTTTAGCAGGAGAGTCATGATGCGAGAGTTGGCTTGGTTTGTTTTCTCATTGGTTCTTGTGTCGGTTTCGGCTGCCCAAGTGTCATCGGACGATTCGGTCCGACAAACTGATAAAGACAATCAACCGAATGTCGTTTTGTTCTTTATCGATGACCTTGGGTATTCCGATCTGGGATGTTACGGTTCGACTTTTTATGAAACGCCGAACATCGATCGACTTGCGAAGTCCGGGGTCCGATTTACTGATTTTTATTCTGCCAATCCAGTTTGTTCTCCGACTCGGGCCGCCCTGATGACAGGTAAGGCACCTCAAAGAGTCGGTATCACTCAATGGATTAACCAACCCAATGATATCCACCTTCCGCTGGATGAAGTGACCCTTGGGGAAGCGATGGGAAGTGGCGGTTACAAGACTGGCTATATCGGTAAATGGCATCTTGGTGAAAAAGACAATCAGCAACCTCGAGAACAGGGGTTCACCTGGATGAGGTGTGTTAATCGAGCGGGAGCCCCCGGGTCCTACTTCTTCCCGTTTAAAAGACAAACCAAAAAAGCGAAATCGAATGCCGTACGATATTGGGACGTGCCTGATTTAAAAGAAGGGAAAAAAGGTGACTACCTTACAGATCGTATGACAGACTATGCCGTCGACTTTATTGATCAAAATCGAGAAAGACCCTTTTTCCTTTGCTTCGCTCACTATGCTGTGCATACACCGATTCAAGCTCCCGATTCGGTGGTCCAAAAGTACAGCGAAAAACTCGAATCAAATCCTGATCTTAAAAATCGAACCTCCAGTGAAAGGAACGAGGCCGTCACGCGGTTAGTCCAGTGCAATCCAACTTACGCCGCGATGGTTGAGAATCTGGATATCAATGTGGGCCGAGTGATCGATAAGCTGAAACAGTTAGGTCTTTCGGATAATACAGTTATTGTTTTTACCTCCGACAATGGAGGCCTGGCCACGCTCAAAAAAGGTCGCCGAAATGGAGGGCCGACTTCATGTCATCCTTTACGTGCTGGTAAGGGGTGGACTTATGAAGGCGGAATTCGAATTCCAACCTTTGTTTGCTGGCCAAACCACATCCAGCCGAATGAAGTCAGCACGCCTGGAATCACGATGGATTTGTATCCAACGATTCTTGATTTAGTCGGGCTTCCCCAGCGGCCCAATCAACATCTCGACGGAAGTTCGCTGAAGCCTTTGCTGTTTGGCGAACCTGTGAGCGAACCGCTTCGCGATCGTTTCCTTGCCTGGACCTATCCTCACGATCATGGATCGGGGCATACGCCTAGCAATGCCATTCGAATGGGCGATTGGAAACTGGTACAGCTCACTGATTCAGAAACCAAGGATGAGAATCGGTTTGAACTTTATAACCTTCGCGAGGATATTGGAGAGACCGTGAACGTCGTTCAATCGAATCCTAGCAGGGCCGAAGAGATGGCAAGCGTGCTAAAGACGTGGATCCAGAAAACTTGCTTGAGCGGGGAAACTCCTGCCCAAGCGAAGTGAATTTCTAATTTTCGAGTTGGCTCCGCTTGGGGAATGTTTTGCACAGCCTAACCAGAGATGTTCGATTAGATAAACCGGTCCATGAAACGCGGATCCAAAGGAATATCAGCTACTTTGATCGGAGCAATCAAATCCTGATGAAGCTTGGAATTCTTATCCATCATCAGCTGCCCGATTTCAGCCCACATTTGTTGAAGTTTGGGTGAAGACGTTTTACCTGTCAATCGAAGTGCAGCTTCTTCGTCCAATGCGGCTGCCACTTTCAGATATTCCGTTTCCGGTTTCTCCATCGACAGGGCGAAACAAAGCGAAGCCAAATTATGACAAAGCTGATCGAAAACCCCACCTTCATCGCCCAACAGAAAGGACTGATCCATAAACGACTTTTGATATCGCGCGATAATGAGCAGGATACGACGCCCTAAAACGCGGTTCCGTTTAAAGGCTTTTTCAACATATTTTCGCTTCAGCATAAACATGTTGTCGACACCGCCCATATCACCGTGAGTAGGCCAATAAGATCCCAGAATTGTTTTGGTCACAAACCAGCCAAACTTCATTTTGGCACCAAGGCCTGACTTGCCCGCTACCTCGGCCATCCCGATGGGTTCGAGAAATTTGCCGCGAATGCTGCGGGTCATCGCGTTGGGGGCACCCACGTCAGCCAAAACCGGATTGGGACCTTCATAAACCGTGGCAATTGTGAATTCATGCATGTTTTCCCCGATGTAATTTTCAATCGGGTGATCTGGCATTTCACCGTGACTGCTCGTCGGATGACTTAATCGGGAATACTTCCGCAATTCATCCGTATGAACCGAACGTCCACCTTGAATCTGGTAACAATTGATTGCCGTTTGTAGTAGAGCTTTGGTGGCGTAGACCTTGGCAATCATTCCTTGGGTTTCGTCTCGAACGCCGTTAGCGGCCAAACGAAAACAAAGATCACCGAGAACCCGGCCAGCCAACCCATGCGCGGTTGCCCGACCAATCCAGGTCTGGATTCTGGGAGCACTGCCGATCGGTTTTCCAAACGTACTTCGGAATGATGTCCATCCTCCACCGTTTGGTTCGCCAGGATTGGATTCGGACTGCGGGGCTGAATTTTGTTCTGACTGCGATTCGGGGTCGAGAATCAAGTGGGCCAAAAGCTTGAATGTTTTAGCAGCACTGTTGACGCCAATCCCGCCTCGCCCCTTGGCCAACGAACTGAATGCCTGCGCCAAACCTCTTCCCGGAGGTCCCAACAAACAGGTTTTGGGAACTCGGTATTCCATTAGCCGAAATCTGGCGTTCCAAAGATAGTCAAATGCGGTCAAATCATTTCGCTTCATTCGGAAGTGATCCGTGTCTGCCGCCGGAACTTCAAATACGATCATTCCCGAATCTCGCCCCGGTTTCAGATCGTGTCCTTCCAGTTTGACGACCAGAACGCAAATTCCACCATAAATTACATTGGTGATTGGCCATTTGATTCCGCTGATTACGTAATCGTCAACGTCCAGTTTCGCTGTCATCGACAGCCGACTTGGATCGGCACCTACTCCCGGTTCGGTCAACGCAAACGAACCAAGCAATTCTCCTTTCGCCATTTTTGGCAGATACAACTGCTTCTGTTCTTCGGTTCCAAAATCGAGTATCGGCGTCACAGGCCCCAAGAAATTGTGGACTTCAAACATGACCGCCAAGTCGGGATGAATGAATGTGAGTGCACGAAGTAGCGGGCCAAGGTCGCCGAGTTTGGCACCTGAACCGCCATACTCCTTCGGAATTGCCAATCCAAAAAATCCTCTTTCGGATAGTCCGGACAAGACTTCGTCGCGGAACAACATTCTGTCATTGTCCAGCAATTGCCCCTGTTCCTTGCAATTCATCAGGAACTCAAGTGAATTGCCCATCACCTCGGCGACTTCAGGAGTGGGCGAGAAGCTGCCGGCGAAAAACTCGCGAGCCCGACCTGTTCCAAATAAAGACGAGATCGTCGGAGCCTCACCTGAAAACTGATTTTCGGCAGTCCGGTCTGCGTCATCCAAGGTCGACAAAGCTGCGACTTCGGAAGCAGATTTGCCTGCTTGTTGCAGAATCAGCGACATCGCATCATCTTTGGATTCGGTACGTCCGGTCAATTCATCGTTGGGCTTAAGCATTCCAACTCTCCGAATGGCTTAGGGGTGACAATGGTTGGCTTAGTGGGTCGGTCAATACAGTGAATGTTATCAGCGTTAACCGACTGGAAAATATACGATTTAACCATAAATGGCCAAATGACCACATTTTGAAACAAGTGCATCTGAAGCAGTCATCAGTGCACGATTTCGCGACAAAAAAAGCCACGTTTTAGACGAAACGTGGCTTAAATCATTTGTGAGTGAAGACGAGGTTACTTCAAGCCCATTGATTCCAAAAGTACGGGCGCACCGGGAGTCATTTTTCGAACTTTTTCGGCCAGAACTTCTTTTTCAGAGTTCGTCGCTTTCTTAAGCCGCTTCTTAATCAGGCCAATTTTCTTTTTTCTTTTTCTGCGACGTCGCAATTCTCTTTGGCGTTCACTACTGCCCATTTTTTACCTGTGTCTGCTTGATTGGTGTTGGCCATGCTGGACCAACGAAGATGAAGTTGAAATTCGAACTTTCGTGGGTCGCTCACAAATCAAAAGGTATCCCAAAAATAAGTTTGATTCAACTGAAAATCAAACCCATTCCACATTTGGTGAAGCACAATGCCTCTATCACAAGTCCGATCGTTGGTTTGAAAGTACTTTTATCAATGCATCGCTTTCCAGTGACAAAAAAGACCGCCCCATTTGTTGGACGGTCTTAAAAATGTAAACCAAGGTTTCGCCAACTCGAGAGATCAAACTTAGTTTCCCCCGTTTGACGTGACGGGTTCGCTAATGATTTGATTCCCTTGGGACGGTGCCGCAGGTGCCGGGGCAGCTATCGGGGCGTGCGAAGGTTGGACCGAGCCGTTCATAGGAGTAGCGACGCCAGGGACTACAGCCGTCGAACCGCAGCACTGGTTTGCAATCCCGGACACGTAGCTTTGCATTCCTGCGGTCCCGTATTCGAAACCAACCATTTCGTCAAAGTAAGCCGAGTTGCAACCAACATTGCACCGACTGTGACCAAATAGTCGGCAGCCACCGCCGCGATGGAAGATTCGTTTGACCAATCCCCCGATGCATCCTTTGATGCGATGACGATTTCCGCACCCACCACACCCAGCTACATTTCCGCCACACGGATCGACAGCTGCGACTCCGCATCCTGCACCACATCCGATTCGGGATCCGAGACCGAGACCCCCAAAGCCGCAGCAATTGGTTCCAGGGTATCCAAAACAATTTGACCCGCAGCAGCCGAGCCCAAACCCACCGAAAATACCATTGCGAAGTTTTCCACTGAATAAGCGGCTTAAGCAACCGCCGCATCCTCCACAGCTTCCGACGGAGCTGTAACTTCCAATCGTGGAATAACCGCTCACGGCGACTGGAGCACCACAACCGGAATTGCAAGGGGCAGCCACGGCTGCCGATCGACAACCTCCAAGGCAAGAATGCCGACCTCGAAGCCTTCCATGTCCACAACCGCCACCAACTGTCGCCCCGCAGCCTGCATTGCAAAAGTCTGCCCATAAGGCCGTGGCCTGGGCATTGCTAAAATTACCCCCGCCAGCATGCAAGTCACCGTAATGGTGGTTTAGGAAACTGCCGTAATAGGCTCCGGGAAC
>JBCCSJ010000088.1:0-17628 GCA_039200505.1 Planctomycetota bacterium
GCTTTTGGGAGATAAGCTTGCGATTGAAAGTGTCAATTCGTGGTGGGGCGGAAACGCCAAATCATTAGCCATCATGCTGGACCGAATCGACGAAATCCAACTTATGCCGGCGTTCCGCGTTCGAAGTGGTTTTGGGCAACTTGCTGACAAAGCATCCGTTGATCAACTCGCATTGAAACAGCTAAACACCGAAATAATGACGCGGGCGAAACGCATCGAACTGCTGCGGACCAGTCCTTCTCATTGGGTTGGATTTGAAAAATTCCCGCATTCATCCAAAGCTTATTGGGAAGATGGCAAAACCAAACCGGGATACATTTCGATTCGTACCTTTGCTACGGCCACAGACAACTCTTGGTCGATGCTGCCAGGGGGGCTCGTCCGAATTTCTGAAACACCGTGCGAAATCCCTGACAATCCGTTTAGCGATGGGCGGGCCAGTGATGCCTGGATTATTTCTGACCAACCCGTTCGCCCAACCAGCCTTTTAAAAGGTACTTCGGATTCAATTCAACTGGTTCGCGGGCGAGAGTTTCTTCCAAGCCGGATCGCAGAAAGTCTTTTTTGGCTAGGCAGGTACCTGGATCGAGCGGATTACACGTCGCGGTTGCTGCGGGCCGTGGGGACCCGATTAACTGGTGAATCCAACCCAGCAGATATGTTGGAATTGCCCTCCCTTCTTCGAACGTTGATAAAATCGGGACAACTCAATCCCGGTTTCGAAAATTTGACAGATGACGATCAAGTAAAAAAGTTGGAAGAATCTTTACCGCGGCATGCCTTAAATTCCAGTCGTCTGAATTCGATTCATTTTCAAATTGATCAAATCGTTTCGCTGGCTGGCCAAATTCGGGATCGCCTATCGTCTGACGCGTGGCGGATGGTTCAGGATATGAGTGCCACCATGGACGATGCTTGCCCCAGTCAATGCGAAGTTTCTGATCTATTGGACATTATCGATTCGTTGATCGTCGGATTGGCAGCCTATAGCGGATTTTTAAACGATTCGATGACCAGAACCAAAGCTCACAAATTCGTCAACATGGGAAATCAGTTGGAACATGCGCTTCAGATTGTTTCTTACGTAAAAACTTGCGTGCGTGGCATCAGTCGAGACACAACCTCGATTTTGGATACGATGCTTGAAATATCGGATAGTAGTTTGACCTACCGGTCGCGATATTACACAAATGTTCAGCTACCTGCGGTTCTCGATTTATTGCTATTGGATCCAGCCAACCCGCGGTCACTCATTTATCAGCTTAAAAGACTCGTCACTAACTTGGAACAGGTCGCTCAAACAGAAGGCGACAGCAAGGAGCTAATTCTTGCACGGGAAATTGCAGAGTCCATTCAGACGATGGATGTTTTTCAATTCTCTGATTTAGCGCAGTCTTCTCAAAAAAACGACTTGTTCAAGTTGTTTGAATCGATTGAACAGAAGCTTCCCAAATTGGCAACATTGATCAGTAATCGCCATTTTGTTCATACCGGAAACTTCGTCCAAATCGTCGAAGACAATCTGTAACTCACCTTCAACCTGCGAACCGCCATTGAACCCCGCACAAAAGCCTAAACAATGCTCTTTCGAGTAAAACACAAAACGACTTACGATTATGGAGACACAGTTCCAGAGTGTTTCAACATTGTGAGGCTGCATCCGCGCCCCATCTTTGATCAGGTTTGCCTCTCGCATGAACTTGTCGTTGAACCCAAACCCTTGAGTATTGTTCAACGTCATGACTTTTTTGGAAACCGAATTGAGCAGTTTTCAATCGAAAAACCACACGGCAAACTCGAAGTTTTTGCCGACAACCAGATCGAGGTGACTGGTCGAAATTACCCAGAATTTGACAAAACACCACCCTGGGAAGACGTGGCTAACATGGAATCATCCTCGAACCTGGAAGTCGCTCATTTTGCTCACAATTCCGCCCGCGTCAGGTCCGGCGTTGAGGCGGAATTGTATGCCAGAAAATCATTTTTACCCGGCCGCCCCATCGCTGAAGCTACCCTCGAATTAACTCAACGCATTTTTGAGGATTTCGAATTTGACTCTCATGCGACCACGGTCAGCACACCGGTGGAAGAAGTTTTCAGGAAGAAAGCGGGTGTGTGCCAGGATTTCGCACACTTACAACTGGCCTGTCTGAGATCATTGAATTTGCCAGCCCGATACATCAGTGGCTATCTCAGAACGATACCTCCGCCCGGTCAATCGCGATTAGTAGGAGCAGACGCATCCCATGCCTGGATCAGTGTTTATTGTGGCGACTACGGCTGGTTTGATTTCGATCCAACTAACAACTTAGTGCCTCAAACAGATCACATTACGATCGGGTGGGGAAGAGACTACTCAGATATCTGTCCGATCCAGGGCGTATTTACTGGCGGCGGCCAAACCACGATGACAGTTTCAGTCGACGTCATTCCAGAATAAAAAGTGCGAGCGGAGGATGGGGTTATGGGAAATTGCTCCCCCGCTCGCAGGATAAAAATGACGAATCGCCATTCTTAAACGTCGGTTTAGATTTCGTTGCTCAAAACATTATCGAAAGTGCCCTCTGGACGGATCGAATTCGTTTCGAGTTTCAATATTTGTTTTCGATCCTGAATCATCATGGTTGCCCCGGCAATTCTGAAATTTACCGAAGCGGGCAAGTACCATCGGAACATCCGTTGGGCGCAAAAGGATTCACAATACCCAGGATCTGGACACGAGATGTTGAAAAGTAATTCGGATAAGTCGTCGGAAGTGGTGACTGAAAGACTGGTTGGTAACCTGGCACTGGCTGGTAAGTCGAAATTGATTGACGCCAAGTGGGCTGTGCCAACCCTGACGAAGCTGGATAGGCGACCGCTGAACTGTAAGACATCGTTCGGTCAAAGGCAGATTGACACGAACCGGAAGGTGTAGACGAATAATTCGCTACGGTAGGACTGGTAAGCTGCTGTTGAGCAGGTGAATAAAGGACTTGAGAGACGCTACTTGGCGAAACCCAAGAACTGCCCGAACACTGGGCGGACGCTGTTTCTGTCAGTCCAAAGCAAACTGCAAGTGGCAGGATGAAAGCAAAACATACTCGAATCATGGTGGGCCTTTTGAAATGGGGTCAAAACATAAATGAATGTTATTCATGCACAATTCTTTATAGACGTTCCCCAAAGCCCCCACTTACGCAAAATTAAAAATTTTTTCCTCCTTTCACCATCCATTTTCAGCCTCCGCGGACCCACACAACCCATTTCTTTGAAAGTTGGAGACCATGATTTTTGAAACAGAACGGTTACACGTCCGGAAGTTGCGAAGTTCCGATTTCGACGACTTTCACCAGATGCAATCGAATTTGGAAGTCATGCGGTATACCTCGGGAATAGCATACACTGCTGATCAAAACCGCGACCAACTAGAAGATTGCATTCGCAAATATTCTGATCCAAACAATGAGTTTTGGGTCTGGGCGATCATCCGAAAAAGAGATCAGCAATTTGTTGGAACATGTGCGATCGTCCCTAGCCAACAGGGACCTGAAATTGGTTATCGGTTTTTAGAAAATTGGTTCGGGAATGGTTACGGTCACGAAATCTGCGATGGATTGATTTTATACGCAATCGAATCGCTTGGACTGACAAAGATTGTTGCCTATGTCGATGAACAAAATCTGGCGTCCGTCAAAATCTTGGACAAAAGCCAGCTTGAATTCCTTCGAGAAGAAGTCAACGAAACCGGCGGCAAGGATCGTTTCTATTGTTGGTCAAAATGAGCGCAGGCTGAACCGCTGAAAGAGAGCGGTGATTGACCAAGTGTTGTTCAATGAATGCAAATGGATACGATGCTGTCTGGTTCGCGCCACTGGCGGATGTGATTCAAGTTTCGGTAGCGATATTAGTGATATTTCTTCACCAAATCGTTTGATTGCGTGACGCATTCAGCATGTACGGTGGCTTCTCAGCAGGGGCCGATTGCTACAACCAGATCGACGCACGAAGCGAACGACTTGAAATTGACTCAAAGCCCTAATGTCTATAAATTAACACATCAGTGTCGTGGGTTTCGGTATCGTGTGTCCTCGAAGGGCTTTACGGAAAAACCGATAAGCCAAGGTAAAGCAACCGATGCCCGATTCCCATTCGAATAACGACACATTCCTCCCTAAGTTGCGATCCATCGCGTTTTGAATGTTCTATTGTTTCGACGTACCACTGCTTCTTGCCGAAAATCGAAAGATGAAAGCAACGGGTTCGAATCGTAGCCTGAAAATTTCGCTGGAGCCGCCCACCGAAGAGTTGCCTTTTCAAAGGAGTCGAATTTGACGAAGAAGGAAATCGTTAAGGCCATTTCAGATCGAACGGGCCTCCCTCAAGCTCAAGTCAAGGAAGTAGTGCAAAGTACATTTGATGAAATTATCGAATTTCTTGTCTCCGGGCGGAGGGTAGAGTTACGAAATTTTGGTGTATTCGAAACGAAAAAAAGAGCAGAACGCCAAGCTCGAAATCCAAAAACCGGCGTTTCCGTTGTGGTGCCCGAAAGATACGTCGTGACCTTCAAACCGGGGAAAGAGATGGAGAAACGAGTGGGTGAAATCGGCAAAGATACTCGATTCAAAGAATCGGGTTACATCCCAAATCCCGAGCCACCAAAAACGGACTCGGAAGTTGGCGGCAACGATTAACGCGAAATAGTTCACTCGTCCAGTTACCAGCCCATTCAGTTGCCGGCCGAAGCCACACTTTGAATTGGGAATCTTAACTATGAAGTTCGCCCGACGATGATCTACAATAAAGTTCGTAAATCATGAAAGGCGGCTTTCCCTCTCGGCACAAGGTCGAAAGACTGCCAAGTTAAATTCGTTTTCAATTAGTGTCGTATTTCGGACAGGCCGATCAGCAATGGCAAACATTTTTCGAAAACTACCTTCGGTCAATCAGTTGCTCGAAAGTCCACAACTCAAACAAGCAGTCGAGTCCGTGAATCACAACGTCGTTGTTGATGGAATCCGGACTTTCCTGGATGACCTTCGCACTCAGGTGGTCAATGCGGCTGACGAAATAACAATCCCTAGCGCTAACGAACTAGCCAGCAAAATAGCTGACTGGATCAAAACCGAGGAAAAACCTTACCTTCGCGAAGTTATCAATGGAACAGGAATTGTTCTTCACACCGGTTTAGGACGAGCTCCTTTGGGCTCCGACGCTTTAAAAGCGATGAATGAGATTGCTCGAGGATATGCCAGCGTCGAAATTGACCTCGCCACGGGAGAACGGGGACAGCGAGTCAAGGCAGTCGAGAAGATTTTGTGTGAATTGACAGGTGCCGAATCTGCCATCGTTGTCAATAACAATGCAGCAGCGACCATGCTGACCCTGTCTGCACTGGCGGGAGGAAAAGAGGTCATCGTGTCACGGGGCCAACTGATTGAGATCGGTGGAAGTTACCGCCTCCCTGATGTCATGGAATGCAGCGGAGCAAAATTGAAAGAAGTTGGAACAACAAACAAGACCCATTTGTCTGACTATGAAAATGCGGTCGGCGAAGAAACAGGGGCTTTGTTAAAGGTCCATCCCAGTAACTTTGAAGTGGTTGGCTTTACGAAAACAGTATCGACACGTGACATGGTAAAAGTGGCTCGTCAACACGATCTACCCATGATCGACGATGTTGGATCCGGTGCCTTGATTGACTATTCCAAATTCGGGTTGATGGACGAACCGGTTGTGTCCGCGAGTATTCAAGATGGTTCTGACGTTGTGTTGTTCAGCGGCGACAAACTGATTGGAGGACCTCAATGCGGAATCATTATTGGAAAGAAACGATACATTCAAAAAATCTTGAAAAATCCTTTGATGCGAGCAATGCGAGTTGGCAAACTGACGCTCGCATCTTTGCATGCGACTCTGCTGCAATACCGAGACCCCGAAAAGGCAATGCAATCCATTCCGCTATTGCGAATGCTATCGATGCCGATTGAAAACTTGAGCATGCGAGCCAAAAAGGCTGCCGAACAGATTACTTATAGCGCTGCAGTCGAAAACTGTGACGTCGTTGAAGATCACTCGATGCTAGGAGGCGGCAGTCTTCCGACTCAAAAAATTCCGACTTGGTGCATTGCGGTCACACCGTCGGGGATGAGTGTTGATCAACTTGCCGACCGGCTTCGCAAAAATCAGCCCGCCGTCATGGGTCGCGTACATAAAGACCGTTTGTTCATCGATATGAGGACCGTCCAGGTTTCTCAGGATGTCGAATTGGTATCCGCATTCGAAGGCGCGGGCACCCCGAATTCGTCAGAAGAAACCCCCGAAAATCAGGACTAAAGCAGGGCATGCTTCAAACTTCAACGAGGATGGAATGAATCCTGAAAACGCGATTTTGAGCTTGGTTTCTAAAAGAGGTCCCTCTAAATCCATTTGCCCTTCCGAAGCAGCAAGACTTTTGGCCCCCGAAGATTGGCGTAACAAGATGGACGAAGTCAGGAATTCGGCTAAAAAGCTTGTGAATGATGGCAAGATCGTGGTGACTCAAAAAGGAAAAATTGTGGATCCAGAAAAAGCGGTCGGCCCAGTAAGATATCGACTAATAGGCGATCACCCAACCAACTAAAACCGGCATCCCTAGACGGATGACCCATTTACAGATTTCGTGCCCGAATATCTTTCGCCACGAACAAAACGGAACAGCAGCGATTCTTATCAGGTCTTGCTCAAACACAAAGTCCTATCAAAATAAACATTCACTATCCATAAGATCCGGCTACCAATTTGATTCAAGGTTTCACGCTTTTTTTGAATTTTTCCAATGCGGGGCCAGCCAAGAGCTTACTCAGCAACGGTTGTTCGGTGTGCCAGTATGCCCTTTTGGGATCGCTCTGGCTGAGAGCTTTGAGATAACTTAATGTTTTTTTGATCCAAGCCGTTCGAATTTCGACGATCGTTTCCGAATCAAGTTTAACCGTCGAGCCTTCCAATGCTTCATTGAGCCCCCGAATTCCTTGCAGGCAAGTTTGGATGCTTTGATCGACGACCAGAACCTTTTTGATTTTCTTTTCGTGCGGAAGCAAGTTCCAAAGTAATTCTTCCGATTCGATTAACAGTTCGAACGCTTCACCAAATCTACATTCTCGTGCCAAGTGAAAAACTGCAGGTCGAAATACTGCTGCCAATGAGCCAGGAGTCAATTCAATACCGGCGTTATTTTTTACGAACGACTTTATTCGGTCCACCGTATCGTCTAAGGTCGCAAGACTCGTTCTTGTTTTCCCCAAATTCACGAAACTTTGTACTGCCATCGTAGCGACTGAAACATAGTTTTGCAGTGAACCAAATTTGTCAAATCCATGTTTCGCTAAATCCAATGCGACTTTGATCTGATTGTCAATTTCCACCGTTTTGTAGATCCTTCCTCGGTTTTCTTGGGTGTCAGTTACCCAGACAGAAAATCGTGCCAGAATTATCGAAGCTAATCGAGTCGAGGATGGAGACAATCGAACCCAAGCCTGTCCGTTTTGAATCGTATCCAATAGCAATGATTGATTGTCAACTCGTTCTTCTACCATTCGATTCAATTCAAAAGTCGCATCGAGGTAAACGCAGCTTCGGACCATTGCATCACGGATCAAATGAGAGTCGCGATTAAAATCGTTAGACTTTTTGAATCCGTCTCTCGCTTTTCGTAAATTTGAAATTGCACTCTGTTCAGCATCTTGACCATATTCCAGAATGCCGATGGCCAAATGATTCCAACAAGCGTCCTCGAAAGACTGATCATTGATCAAAACATCCGATCCAAAAACAGAACTAGACTCCTTCCAAAGAGAATCGTCTTGGTCACCTTTCCCTACGGTCATTCGATTTGACCAAAAAACCAACTGAGTTTTCAGGCGATCTGCATTCGACTTTAGAACCGAATCTTCTTCTTGGACCACAATTTCTTTCAGCTTTTCGCGGGCCTTCACAAGATTTTTTATCAGAGCTTTGCCTGGTAAATCTTGATAGTCCATCGCAATCGATTTCTGGCAAATCAGGTCACAAACAATCGAAAGTGAATTCGAGTCGCTTGCCCGATCGATCTCGTTTGCAAGTTGCAATGGACCCAATAATTCCAAAGTGTCTGAAAAACGAAGTGAATGGTTCAAAATTTCAGACTGAATCTTCAATTGTTTTCGATAGAGCCAATAATCGCGTTGGCTGGGATCCGTTTTTCGAGCAATATTTGAATCAAAAAGGGTGACGGAATTGTTAATCGACTCCCATGCCAACTGGAGTTGTCCAAGTCGAAACCTTTGGTGTGCCAGATCCAGGTGATTTTTGATAAGCCGCAATCTCGCAACTCGATCAGCCGATGTCTTTTCAATAGTTTGATTTAGATGGGTCAAACTGATTTGCTTTTGAACGAGGAATTGATTTCGGATCTTTTTTCCATGAAAAAAACAAACGGCAAATTGGTTTGGTAATCCAGTAGGAAGTGAATCTAGTGCTCGGTTTTCAAATTGAGACACGATCGAGGAAATCGGCTTAGAATCTTGGAAGGTGTTTGATTTCTGTTCATCGTCGAAAACCACTCTCGTCAGAGAATTACCACCTTGAACGGTTGGAAAATTGGAATTCTGATGACAAAAATCTGACAATCCAATCGAAATTGCCACAATCAAAATGCTAGTGATCAGGTGTGAAATGTTGGCGGCGTGAAACTTGGATCTTTGAAACATAGCCACATCTCGACTGGGACAGGAGAATTCCAGAGATTATGGCAGCGGTAGTGCTGAATTCCAAACAGCGATTTATCAAATCACCCAAACCAAAAAACGATTGCGTTTTATCGCAATCGTTCAAAAGTAATCCAATTGAATTTCAATCTAACTTTGTAAACTTTTTTTTTATTAAAGCATTTTTGCGATCAATTAGAACTGGATCTACCAACAGGCATGGTGAGCTTGGTTCCTTTCGGAAACCTGTTCATTTAATGTCAGGATGTCGTAAATCAAACCAATCAAAAACAGTCCACCAGTGAAAAGATAGAGAATCCCAGTGAAGATTTTCATTTGATAAAACCGGTGAATTCCGAAAATACCCAGTAGCGAGAGCAGGACCCAGGCAACTCCGTAATCCATCTGACCCGGCACATACCTTTGAGACGCTTCTTTCGCCATACTCGGAATCAAAAAGGCATCGACCAGCCATCCAATTCCCAGCAGTCCAAAAGTAAAAAACCAGAGAATACCGGTCAGCGGTTTCCCATAATAAAACCGGTGAGCTCCAGTGAAACCAATGAACCAAAGTAAATAGCCAACTACGACCGAATGGCTCTGAACGTATCCGGCTGGAACGTATTTAACGTATTGCCGAGTCGTCGCTCCCGAATAGCCCGAGTTTGAATTTTTGACCGGCGGGTAGGCAGTTTGGTAATGCATCGAATGTTTTTAATTCTTGGTTTAAGGAACACGAAACGAATCAGAGCATTTATTCGTCGATAACCTGCCAATCTTTGGGAAAATCAGATTGACTTTGCCAAACCGAGTTTTCAGACAACAACTTTTCCTAAAACTTCCTCATCTTTTCCGTTAACTACTTCATAAAGGAACTGGGCACACCACTAAAAAATCCACTATTTGATTTATTTCGGCTAAAAGAATATGAATAAGTTAGGGGACCTCCACACCCGTTCAAAGATGGATAGAGAACCTTAAGTGGAAGCTTCAACCATTGAGCAAGTTACAGCCGTTTGACCCAAGCAAGACTTTATATCTACCCGAATTTGAACACGATAGCTGTGGAGTTGGATTCGTAGCCCAAATCGACGGAATCCCTTCTCATCAAATCGTATCCGACGCCTGCCTGATCCTTTCGCGAATGGAACATCGTGGAGGTTGCGGGTGCGAGGCAGAAACGGGAGACGGCGCAGGAATCCTGACTGGGATTCCGGAAAAATTTGTTCAAAAAGTATCTCGTGAGATTGGATTCTCGACTGATTTTCCTTTCGTTGGTGTTGGCAATGTCTTTTTGCCAAACGACCAAGAGGAACGCGAAAGGTGCATGAATCTTTTTGCTCAAAACACAAATCGATTCGGTCAAAAACTGATCGAGTGGCGAGAAGTACCCGTCGATCCCAATCTTGCTGGAATCGTACCAACTGCGATACGAAGCCAGCCAACGATTTTCCAGGTTTTTATCGGTTCCGAAAAAGGGATCTCGCAAAATGATTTCGAACGACGACTTTTCTTGATCCGAAAGAAGACAACAACGGACATTCGTAAAAGCGGGATGTACTCCACCGATCTGTTTTATGTCTGCTCCCTTTCTTCTCGAATTCTTGTTTACAAAGGGATGCTCTCAACGGCCCAATTGCCGTTATTTTTCGAAGATCTGCGAAATGCTGACTTTGAAAGCCACCTTGCGATGGTTCATTCGCGGTTTTCAACCAACACTTTGCCAAATTGGTCTCGTGCCCAACCCTTGCGATGGATGGCCCACAATGGGGAAATCAACACGCTTCGAGGGAATCGCAATTGGATTACTGCCCGTCAAGGTTTAATGCGCAGTGATAAATTTGGCAAAAACCTAAAATCTGCCATGCCAGTCATCGAATCGGGATGTAGTGACTCAGGCGAATTCGATAACTCGATGGAAATGTTGATGATGACGGGACGAGAGATTCCCGAAGCCGTCATGATGATGATTCCTGAAGCTTGGCGCAACCATGCCACGATGCCAGAACACAAACGGGCGTTTTACGAATACCATGCCAGCCTGCAAGAACCCTGGGATGGTCCGGCGTCCATCTCGTTTACTGATGGTCGATATATCGGTGCGGTGATGGATAGAAATGGTCTTAGGCCCAGTCGCTATTACGTGACCGATGACAATCGAGTGATCATGGCTAGTGAGGTCGGGGTCCTCGATATTGACCCAGCCAAAGTAGTTCAAAAAGGGAGATTGGAACCTGGCAAAATGTTCTTGGTCAATTTCGATCAGGGCCGAATCATCTCGGATCATGAATTAAAGGAAACTATTTGCAAGAAACGTCCTTATGCAGAATGGTTGTCGAGGCAACGAATTACGTTTGACGACTTGGCTCCGGCGGTTCCCACCGACTTCCTTGGTGAAAAAGAAAGAATCGCTCAAATGCGGGCCTTCGGATACACCAGCGAAACACTCGAATTCATGCTGCTTCCACTCATCAAGGTCAAAAAAGATCCCATTTTGTCGATGGGTAACGATGCGGCGCTCGCTTGTTTAAGCGACCAACCTCGACTGTTGTACGACTATTTTTCACAGCTATTCGCACAGGTGACCAATCCACCGATCGATTCGATTCGCGAAGAAGTTGTGATGTCTGTTGAATGCTTTGTTGGTCCCGAAGGCAACCTGCTGGATACCACCGAACAGCAATGTAATCGCTTGGTACTTCACGATCCTATCCTCGATTTCGAAGAGATGGCGAAAGTGGAAACGCTCGACCATGGCGGCTGGCGAAGTTGTAAAATCGATATCACTTTCGATAAATCGGATGGCGAAGATGGATTTATGGAGGCCTTGAAACGAATCCGCCAAGAATCCGAAGCTGCCATTTCGAATGGAGCCTCTCTGATTATCCTTTCGGATCGAGGCGTTTGCTCCGAAAGAGTTCCTTTAAGTGCTTTGATTGCCACCAGTACCGTCCACCATCACCTTGTCGCCAAAGAGTTGAGGACGCGAATTGGAATTATCGTGGAAACAGGCGAGGCGCGGGAAGTGCACCACCACTGTCTGCTTACCGGGTTTGGTGCAGATGGAATTCATCCCTATCTAGGACTTGAAGCAATCATTGCCCACCATGGCAAAGACCAATCGCTTGGCTTGAATGCAACTCAATGCATTGCTGCCTATCGAAAGGGAGTTCGTAAGGGAATGCTCAAAGTACTGGCCAAGATGGGAATATCAACCCTGGCTAGTTACAAAGGAGCACGGATTTTCGAAGCAATCGGTCTGAATTCAAATGTGATCGATCAATGCTTTCCCGGTACAGCTAGTCGAATCGAAGGCGTCGGTTTCGATGTGTTGGCCAAAGAGGCTATTCGTCGCCATGAATTTGGTTTTGGTCAACAGGAATCGGACCAAACGGATCGCGTCCAATTGGATACTGTTGGTTCGGTTCATTGGCGTCAAGGCGGAGAAAAACATGCCTGGACACCGATCAACATTGCTAACTTGCAAGTGTCTGCCAAAACGGGGGACAAGGACGCATATCGTCGATTCGCCGATGCCATCAATGTGCAAACGGCACGGGATTGCCATTTACGAGGGCTACTTAAATTTCGACCTCGAACTTCCATCCCAATCCAACACGTTGAACCCGCCAAAGAAATTGTGAAACGATTTTGCACCGGAGCGATGAGCTATGGATCGATCTCCGGAGAGGCTCATGAAACGCTCGCGATTGCAATGAATCGTTTGGGCGGAAAAAGCAATACCGGCGAGGGAGGAGAAGACTACCGACGTTTCACCGCAGACGAAAATGGCGATCTGCGTCGTTCGGCCATCAAGCAAGTCGCGTCAGGACGGTTCGGAGTGACCGCCTATTATCTGGCCAACGCGGATGAGATTCAGATCAAAATGGCTCAGGGCGCGAAACCGGGTGAAGGAGGGGAATTGCCGGGTCACAAAGTTAATGAAACGATCGCCTCGACCCGTCAGTCGACACCCGGCGTCACTTTAATCAGTCCACCTCCTCATCACGATATCTATTCAATCGAAGATCTTGCCCAGTTGATTTATGATCTGAAAAATGCCAATCCCTACGCTCGGATCAGCGTCAAATTGGTTTCGGAAGTCGGGGTTGGAACGATCGCTGCTGGAGTTGCCAAAGCTCACGCCGACAACATCTTGATTTCCGGATGCGGCGGCGGAACTGGGGCTTCACCGCTAACCAGTATTAAACACGCGGGCATGCCATGGGAACTTGGAATCGCTGAAACGCACCAAACACTGGTGATGAATGATCTAAGAAGTCGAGTTCGTCTGCAAACCGATGGGCAATTGAAAACAGGTCGTGATGTCGTCATTGCAACGCTACTGGGAGCCGAAGAATATGGATTCGCAACGGCTCCCTTAATCACGATGGGTTGCATCATGATGCGGAAATGCCACCTCAACACTTGTCCGGTCGGGATCGCAACGCAGGATCCTGAGCTGCGCAAAAAGTTCGCTGGCAAACCGGAACACGTGGTCAATTATTTGTTCATGGTGGCCGAAGAAGCTCGACAAATCATGTCCGAATTGGGTTTTCGTTCAATCAATGAAATGGTGGGACGTGTGGACGCATTGGACGTCGACCACGCGGTCGAACACTGGAAAGCCAAAGGAATCGATTTGTCCAAGCTATTAGCACCGGCGGTCGGGTTCCATGATGGCACACAAGTCTACTGCACAATCGACCAAGACCATGCTCTTGATGAAGTACTCGACTGGAAGCTTGTCGAATCCGCCAAACCAGCGATTCATGAACGAAAACAGGTCGAAATCGAGATGCCGATTGGAAATACGGATCGGGCTGTTGGAGCCATCTTGAGTCACCACGTTGTTAAAACCCATGGCCCCGAAGGATTACCTGACAACACGATCCAAGTAAATTTTAAAGGGTCAGCAGGTCAAAGCGTCGGGGCGTTTTTAGCGGGTGGGATCACGATGAAAGTTAAAGGCGATGCCAACGACTATGCAGGAAAAGGACTTTCGGGTGGCCGCCTAATCGTACATCCACCAGACGACATCAGCTTCCGGCCAGAAGAGAACATCATTATCGGCAACGTGGCCTTATATGGTGCGACTAGTGGTGAAGCTTATTTTCAAGGTGTTGCCGCTGAAAGGTTTGCTGTCCGCAATTCGGGAGCACGGTGTGTGGTAGAAGGGGTAGGGGACCACGGTTGCGAATACATGACCGGTGGAAGAGCGGTAATTCTTGGACGAACCGGGAGAAATTTTGCAGCCGGAATGTCGGGAGGTATCGCGTTTATCTACGACCCTAACAATCAGCTTTTACCCAATGTCAATCTTGAATTGGTCGAAATCGAACAGCTAGAGGATCCGGATGACATGGTCGAGCTACATGAATTGATCGAAAAACACGTACGCTACACGCAATCTGTCTTAGGGAAAGCCATCCTTGAACACTGGGATCAAAATATCAAAAAATTCAAACGCGTGATCCCTTCGCTTTATAAGTCGATTTTGACAGCCCAAAAGGCGGGATCGAGCAAGCAACAACCAATGACCACCAATTCGTAGGAATACAACGATGGGCAAACCTACCGGATTTATGGAATTTGAAAGGATGGACGGTCACAAACGCGATCCAATGGAAAGGATCGGTGACTGGAACGAATTTCTGGTTCAAATCAATGACGAAAGTCTTCAAACTCAAGGCGCCCGCTGCATGAATTGTGGGGTTCCGTTTTGTCACACCGGCGAAGTGATCGGTCGGGCAGCGGCTGGTTGTCCGGTGAACAATCTCATTCCTGAATGGAATCACCTCGTCTACGAAGGCCAATGGAAAGAGGCCTTGGTACGCCTGCATCATACGAACAACTTTCCAGAATTTACTGGTAGAGTATGCCCAGCACCTTGTGAGGGGTCGTGCGTACTTGGAATCAATGAACCCGCCGTCACCATCAAAAATATCGAAAGATCCATCGTTGATCGCGGATTTGAAAATGGCTGGATCGTTCCCAGAATTCCAGAAACTCGCAGCGGCCAACGCGTGGCCGTGATCGGTTCCGGTCCCGCTGGTTTGGCCGCAGCGGACACCTTAAACCAACATGGGCACGAAGTAACTGTTTTTGAACGGGATGACCGGATCGGCGGACTGCTGATGTATGGAATTCCAAATATGAAACTCGATAAATCAGTGGTTCAACGACGACTCGATTTATTAGCCCGGGAAGGAATTCTTTTTAAAACGGGTGTCAACGTTGGCCTTGATTTATCGGCTGACGAAATAAAGGCCAATTACGATGCCGTCATTATTTGTGTCGGGGCAACTCAACCAAGAGACCTAAAAATTCCCGGTCGGTCTCTTAAGGGGATTCACTTTGCAATGGATTATTTGCGAAATACCACCGCATCGTTGCTGAGCTCAGATCGATGTCCCATTGATGCCAAGGATCAAGACGTGGTGGTCATCGGTGGCGGCGACACAGGAACGGATTGTATTGGTTCGGCAATCCGTCAAGGCTGTAAAAGTGTCGTCAACCTTGAAATTGTCGACCGGCCCCCGGACAAGCGAGCCGATTCCAACCCCTGGCCTCAATGGCCTTTTATCTTTCGAACCGACTACGGCCATGCAGAAGCAGCCGCTATTTTTGGCGAAGACCCGCGAAAGTTTAACGCCGAAACGATCGAGTTTGTGGGCGACCAGGATTGGAATGTCATCGGGCTTAAAATTCAGCAAGTCGACTGGTCCCAAGAGCGGCCCGGCGTAGCTCCTTTCAGTCCCGTTCCCGCCACAGAGCAAATCATCGAGGCAGACCTGATTTTTCTTGCCCTCGGTTTTCTCGGCCCAGAACCCGGCATTAGCGATGCGTTTGGATTACAAACGGGGCCAAGGTCCAATATTTTGGCAAATACCTCAGACTATGAAACAAGTCAGCCAGGTATTTTTGCAGCCGGTGATTGTCGACGTGGTCAAAGTCTTGTCGTTTGGGCGATTCGTGAAGGCCAGCAAGCAGCCAAAGTTTGCAGCAAATATCTGGCCAGCGTATGACGCAGCGAACAAGAAATGGATTCTTCCTCGGTGATCCTGTCTTGATTTGATTGGCGTCAAACAGGCCAGAGCGTGAACCCATCGTTAGCCGTAGGTGACCCCCGGGGTTCTAAAATCGACCCCGAATTGCGGTCTCGTAAATCGCAATATTAAAGAAGTATTTAAAACGAGCATCGAGAAGTTGCAATTGAGCATCAGCAACCGAGGTCTCGTAAATGTTCAACGCAATCAGATCGATGTCGCCTTCGGTAAATAGAATACGACCTAGCTTTAATGCTTCTTTTGTCAGCTCAAGATTTCGGCTCGATTGAGCAATCTGTTCGTAAGCTGCATTAACGGCTGAAGCAGCGTCTTGAATTTCGGCTCTAATTTTATCGGACACAAATCCAACCTTGGCATCAATCTGAGTCAGCTTTCCTTCCGCGGCCCGAATTTTTCCAAGCCCCTCCCGTCGTTGGATTGGAACCTCAGCCATCACGCCTAGCTGCAATTCAAATGGCGTCTTGTCGCCGGTACTGCTAGTCTCTCCACCAATATCCTGGCCCGCAAATCCTTTGACATCTACTTTGGGAAGCGTCAAGTTTTGGGCGTACAACAAATCGGTCTCGACTTCTCGCCGGGCGGCCATTAACTCTTGAAGTTCCGGTCGACAATTCAAAGCCCGTTGGATGTCGATTCCCAGCCTTTCGCTGGCAATCAAATCGGCAGCTGGAAATCGCGCTGGCAATAAGGATTCCTGCACGATAATCGGTTGACAGGCAGCATCCCTGACGAACATGGAAAGCTTGATGGCAGCTTTTTCAAGAGAACGTCGAGCTTTGATCAAATCATTTTTACGCTTTGCAATAAATTGATCGTTATTAATCTGCTCGATTGCCGCCAAATCTCCTTTTTCGATTCTTGGTCTAATTTGGCTAACTCGTTGTTGGGCAAGTTTCAACAATTGCAGCTGAATCTGAACTGCCTGACCAGTCGCGACCCAATCCCAATATGCCTGAGTTGCGAATCGCTGGAAGAACAAAAGTCGTGAGTCGATGTTGGCCGATACTTGATCCCGTTGGAATCCGGCTCCGATTAAATTAGCTCGCCGGGCATCGATAAAACGATCCTTCAACAAAGGTAGCGAAAACCCGGCTTTGAATTCACCAGCTTCGTTCGTTTCCCGTTCACCATACCACGGTTCAAAATTACCGTCACCAATCCGATAGGTTCCATAAACCTCTCCACCGCTGTACAACGGCGTCGTTAGCCCAACGCCATTGCGATATGTCTGGTAAAAACCTAAGGGCTGAGAAATGCTATGGGCCGCAAAAACTTGATCAAATTTCCCCAAAGCTGCAGTGATTTTCCCATTTGCCGCGTCAAGTTCTCCGAATGCGATTTCAATTTCTGGATAACACTCTGCTACTGAGCGTAATACCTGTTCCAAAGATAAACTTTCGCCATCAAGTTCACCTTCGATCGTATCGCCAGGGAGTGCAAACTCGTTTTCCAAGCTTTGGTCATTGACGTTTAGATCTTCTTGCGGCTGAGTATCCACAGGCAGATTGTTTTGGGAGCCATCAGCCTGAGTTGATTCCTGCCGAAGATTATTGGACCCAGAATCCTCCAAGTCGAATCGGTTAGGGGAAAGTTCATCTGGCGTTTGCCGAGCCCCAATAGACTCAGTTTTCGGTTCGATCGTAGATGGATCTCGCATTTCTCGTGAGCCAAACGCATTGGCAACGGAATTCGATTCTCCATCAGCAGATTGAAAGCTGACCTTCGCGACCGATATCTTTTCGGCATCTAATTTTTTATCAGCAAACTTGGTTTGGACTTGGAACGGTTCTCGATTCGTACCGCTTTTGCTTTTCGGTGGCTCTTTGGATCCTGACCAGCGAATTTCATCGGTTTGA
>JBCCSJ010000089.1:0-17459 GCA_039200505.1 Planctomycetota bacterium
CCACGCAAAAACAGGCAAAGCGTGTGGTGAACATTGACCGCTCGCCCGGGTCCAGATTGCTGGTGCGCAACAACGTACGGGCTGTTGCAGACCCAAGAGCAAACAGGCTGACGCTGAACGCGCTCACCGCCGCCAGCAAGAGTGCAATCTGATTGGGGCCATAAGAGGAATCCGCTGAATAGATGATTACATTGATCGCAAGCAAAGCAATCAGTACAAAAATCGGTATCAAGGCTGCAATCAGCGAAAACTGCCGAAAATCATTTTCGGTGGTTGAATTCATATTAAACCATTCTTTTTGTCATAAAAATTTGACCGCAATTCAGATTGCGAATTCTGAGACCATTGTAGGCGAAACTTTGGTTATTTGCCGATAACCCTGGTCCCAGCACTCACCTGACCCGACGTTCCTATTTCCTCATTTCACGATGCCAAACGCCCCCAGATTAGTTTAGAATCAGCGATATCATTCGCATCTGCAAAGGTCAGATCCATTTCAGATTCCAACATCCACATTTGGGTAGACACCGACGCTTGCCCCAAACAGATTCGGGAAATCTTACTTCGCACCTCAAAAAGGTTGAAAATTTGCGTCACCTTTGTGGCCAACCAATCCGTTCCCGTTCGAACGTCCGAAACCGTCCGGCAGGTTCTCGTGGCTGATGGTGCCGATGTCGCAGACAACTATATCGCTGATAAAGTCTCTTCTAATGATATCGTAGTGACGCAAGATATTCCGCTGGCTGCAAGGGTCATTCAGAAGGGAGCCATCGCGATTGGTGTTCGAGGAGAACTTTTTGACGATTCGTCTATATCCAATCGTTTGGCGACACGGAATCTAATGGAACAATTTCGAAGCGCGGGCCTGGATACCGGTGGTCCCAAACCGTTCAATCAAAAAGACATTCAAACGTTTGCCAATACGCTCGATCGTACGATCACCAAATGCCTCAAGTCGCAGCGTTGAGCTATGATTTAAGCTGCCTCATTAGCCGAAATCAAATTCGGTTTGGGTTGTCGGACAGGAAGTCGAATTTCAATTTTGCCACCATTCAAATGAGACGAGTCGAAATAGATTTGTCCGCCATGCAGTTCGAGTATTCGCCAAGCTTTGGACAATCCAAAACCTAACCCTCGCCCGGCTTCTCGTCCTGAATAAAACGGGTCAAAGATATTTTCAGAAACGGCGTCTTCCAGCCCCGGACCCGAATCCAAAAATGAAATTCCAATCACGCCTACCGATTCACGAAATAGACGGATTTTGATCTCACCTTTATCTCCGATCGCTTCTATCGAATTTTTGAGCAGTGCCTGGTAAAGGATTTTCAGTTGGGTCGAATCGAACTCAACCGGAACAACGTCTGGATATTCCAATACCGTGACTTTGATTTCTTTTCGGTTAAGTTCGATTTTAAAATCGTGAATCGCCTCTTTGGCTTGTTGATTCAGATCCAAAATTTCGCATCGTAAAGCTGGAGGATTTGCAAATAGCATCAAATCCGAAATCATCTCGTGTGCTCGGAGTGCTTGTTCATAGATAACTGAAAGTTGATACCTGTTTTCGGGACGGTCTTCATTTCGCAGAAGGGTTTGAGCCCGGGTCGAGATGTTTGCTAACGGATTGTTGATCTCATGACTGGCTCCGTAAGCCAATCCTTTCATCGATTCCAGTTTCATGTCGCGAAGGCGAGTTTCAGTGCCCAAGTTAAATTGAATCTGTTGTTCGTGAACTTGGAAAAGCTGGCACAAGTCAAAACTTGACGATTCGCTGGATGACCAACGGCAAGCCGATCGAACAGATATTTCGACAGTGGAATTTTCGAACGGAAGCCGCAAAGGCAAGTTAAATGATTTTGCGAATAGTTTTCGCAGAATTCGTTGACCATGTTTTTTCTTTTCAACACACCCAATCTGCGACAGAAATTCACTTAAAATTTTTCGAAGTGATTTGGGTGTCTTTGCACTGATGTATTGGTCAAGCAAACTCTGAACTTCAAAAACACCCACAATTGGGTTCCCGTTACCGTTTGAAACAGGAATGTCCGCCAAACATCGAGGGAAATTTTTTTCGCAGAAATTAACAAGAGGCTGGAAACTTTCTGGCTGAACCCCATTTTGATGCTGATAGAGGACAGACGCCAGAATCAATGCCGATGGATTTGAAACAAGTAGCCTTTGATAAGGTGTCGAAAGATCCCATAGTGGATCAAACGCCGAGGGAGCAATTTGAAGATATAAGTCCAACAGGTCTTGAGATGGACAGGGTAACGCAATTGGAAACCCAAACTCTTTCAAATCAAACCAGAACACAGCACGAACAACCTTCCTTGACATTGAATTCCGGTTTGGTTGTCCTTGAATTGCCCATCGGATTCAAGGTCAATCTAAATTCTTGATTGGATTACCGACGAGTGAAAGCAGCCGCTTCCGCCCCATCCCCCGACCTTGGGAAATGGAAATGTGCACTTGGATTGGTCCCGATATATACGTCGAAAGGATTTCAGTTTTCACAGGCGCATTAAATTGGCGTTCCATCTGTCCGATTGAACGCCAAAAAGTAAACGTTGAGTTGGGAGTTACTCCAACGTCAATCCAGTTTGATAAGCGTCAGGCAGCTTTATCTATCTCCAGGATCTCGCATCCTCGCTCTAACAAAAGGTCAACTGAGAATGGTTTGCTGATAAAATCATCCGCCCCAGCAGTTTTTAAGTCGGCGATTTTGTCTTGTTCGACCATCCCTGAAATGCAGATGATCTTGACCGATCGCATGGACGGATCGGATCGCACTCGCTGGCAAACTTCTTTCCCGTTGATATCCGGAAGCATCACGTCAAGAATCACCAAATCGGGTCGGAACTCTTTGACTAACATGCCCGCTCCGAAACCGTTATTCGCCGTTTTAATTTCGAATCGACCGTCTCGGGCAAAGACATCGACCATTAACTCTACCAATTCCTCATCATCATCGACGACGAGCAATTTTCGTTTGCCACTTTCAAGAGCCTCTGTCGGAATTCCGTTTTCCTTCATGAAGGTATAAAGATGATCTCGAGGAATTCGGCGGAATCGACTACCGGGAACTCGAAACCCCTTCAGACTTCCATTATCAAAGCAGCGAATAATCGTCTGCTGGCTCACCTTGCAAATCTTGGCGGCTTCGCCTGTCGTAAAGACTGTTTTGCTTGTCATAACCATCCTCTCCCTAGGTGGCTTGCTCCCCAGAATATGGGCAAATCAAGCGTTCTAAACCGTATCGCAAAATAGTCCACCGTATGCGTTCGGTGGATTGCCTTTTCTTTGAAGTTGACTCAAACAGCAGGCTCAACGTGGTTAGCCAAACTTGCCAATCTTGCCAATGCAGCCGAATTATATCTACCCTGTGGAACCGGTCAAGATTGATATTATCCCTATAAATTCGCAGTTTTCACACCCGTCTGGGCGATTGGCGGACTCTAGGCGACTATTTTTACGAACCTTAAGAAACCAGATTACTCAACTCGCCGAGATTCGCACCCAGGCTTTCTGGACACCGCGTTTACCCAGTTATCCCCAGCTTTGGCAAAATCGCCGCTTTCTCTTCGTCTCTCGGTTCTACCAATGCCAACCAGATAATCAGGTAGGGTCGGCTGCCGATTGAGTGTTCGAATTGGATTGATTCTTGGAGGGTCCCTCAAGATGGATCATCAACACGGCAATATCTGCCGGAGTAATCCCACTGATTCTTTGAGCTTGGTCTAGACTAACGGGGCGAAATCGAGTTAGTTTTTCTTTGGCTTCATGCCGCAAATGACCGATCGACTCGAAATCAAAATGATCGGGAATCTTTTTTCCTGCCAGGCGTTTGTGTTTATCGATCGTCGCCTGTTGCCTGTCGATATATCCCGAGTATTTGATATCGTAAAAGACTTGCATCCGGACTTCTGGATCGATTGTTTCCAACTCAGGCGAAATCTCGACCAGTTCTTCCCACTGAGTTTCCGTCCGCTTCAAAATTCGAGAAAGCGATTTCCCTTCGTGTCGCCCTTCATCCAAAAACTTTTTGACTCGTTCAATTTCTGTCTCTTTACTTGTCAATCGTTGCATACGATCGGCCGGCACTAACCCTGCTTTATATCCTAGCTGGGTCAACCTTCGATCTGCATTATCTTGTCGCAACAGCAACCGATATTCGGCTCGGCTGGTAAACATTCGATACGGTTCATCCACGCTGCAAGTGACCAAGTCATCGATCAAAACACCGATGTAACCCTGGTCTCGATCGACCGACAATTGCTTTCCGGAATTCAGCTTTAATGCTGCATTCGCGCCGGCGACCAAACCTTGGGCTCCAGCTTCCTCGTACCCAGTGGTTCCATTAATTTGTCCTGCGAAAAACAATCCGTCGATCGACTTGGTCTCTAAAGTAGGACGGAGTTGATCAGGGGGGCAAAAATCGTATTCGACTGCGTATCCGTATCTCATAATTTGTGCGTTCTCAAGCCCCGGAATCAGGCGAAACATTCGATCTTGGACATCCCGAGGCAGACTGGTCGAAACACCATTCACATAAACTTCGTTCGTTTCACGGCCTTCTGGTTCCAAAAATAACTGATGCCGTTCTTTGTCTGCGAAACGAACCACTTTATCCTCAATCGAAGGACAGTAACGTGGCCCCGATCCGCGAATCTGCCCACTGTACATCGGGGCTCGATGCAAGTTGTCATGTATCAGTTGGTGGACTTCGGGCGAGGTATGGGTGATCCAGCAGGGGATTTGGTCTACTTTAAAATCGTCGGACAAAAATGAAAACGGTTGCGGCTGGACATCCCCCGGTTGAATCTCTGTTTTACTGAAATCGATCGTCCGGCTATTTAATCGAGGAGGTGTCCCCGTTTTGAAACGAGCCAACTCAAAGCCCAATCGGCTCAGCGCACTACTGATCCCAGTCGTCGTTCCCTCTCCAGCTCGTCCACCTTTAGTTTGAGCCTCTCCGGTGTGCATCAAAGCGGATAAAAAAGTTCCTGTCGTGAGGATAACAGCCTTGGCTCGATACTCAACATTCCCCCTGCATCGGACCCCTATGATTCGAGTCGTCCCATTGTCAGATTCTGTGACTAGATCTTCGACGGCTTCCTGCCTTAGAGAAAGGTTTTCCTGCTGCTCCACTGCAAACTTGATCCAGTTTTGGTACCCCTTTTTGTCCGCTTGAGCGCGTGGGCTGTGCATTGCGGGGCCCTTGCGGAGATTCAGCATCCGAAATTGAATTCCCGTCGCATCAATTGCCCGCCCCATTAATCCTCCCAGGGCATCAATTTCTCGTACAAGGTGTCCTTTGGCCACACCACCAATCGCTGGATTACAACTCATTTGCCCAACGGTATCGAGGTTCGTCGTCAATAAAACGGTATCGGCCCCAATCCTGGCAGCAGCACACGCAGCTTCCGTTCCGGCGTGCCCGGCTCCGACAACAATTACATCAAAATGGTAAACAAGATTTTGCATTGCAAACTGAAATAAGATCTTGGCAATTGGTCAAAACGGAAACGATCAAAATGCACGAAAGTAAGGGCCAAACTTGGAAGAGTGTTTCGGTTTCCAATGTTGTTTCAAAATCAAGTTGACTTGCATGTGGCCTTGGCCGGAATTCCCAACAAGATACGCTTGAGGGCCAAACTACAAACGATTCGCTTCAAATTGATGCCCCATTTCCATTTAGTTTAGCCGAATGAGTTGATCTCGAAAGGCGAACGTTCAAGATTTGCCGGACGATTCGTTCCAACAAACGCACAATTTACTTCCAAATGACATCGTCCTTTCCCGTCCTTTCCCGTCATTTCCCATTGCTCAATTTGTATGGGAACCGACTGACACCGATCGCGGTTGACCACGTCTGAACCGAAATTCGCTTGAATCTCCCGGCCACCCGAAACCCATCGCTTTAATCAAAGCCAAATTTGCTTAATCGGTTCTGTTTACGAACTACAAGAAAGCATCGAACACCCCGGGCGATGCCTGGCCCATTCCGGACGCTTGGCGTAATACTTTTCCATTCCAGGCTGTTCCTCGTAGGGATTTCGAAGTAATTCCAGCAATTCAATAACCAACGAGTCATCGCCCTGTTCGGCTTTATCGATGGCCAATTGAGCCATGTAGTTCCGCAAAACGTACTTTGGATTGACTTTCCGAATGCGCTTCTTTCGATCTTCATCGGGCAGCCCTAGTTCATTGCAGCGACGTCGGTATTCGAAAATCCAATCCAACATTCTCCTCAGGACATCGCCTTCAAGTTCATCCACTTGATAGTAAGCTTCCCTCAGCGGATGAATCAACTCTTGGGGTGACAGTTCAGAATCAAAATTTAACTTGGCGAGTTGGCGATACCAAATTGTCATATCTGTTTCGATCAGCGATAGGATTTCAAAAAGCTCGGTTTTAAATGCCTCGTCATTCTCTCGATCGTAACCCGTTAATCCCAATTTGGAAAAAATCATTTCACTGCCAGCCTGTTCGATTTTTTGTAGGTAATGATCCAGACCCCGCTGCAGTGAATCCGTACCTTCAACCAACGATAGCAACGCGCTGCCAAGTTGATAAAGATTCCAATGGGCAACCATCGGTTGATTCCCAAACCGATATCGTCGACCATTCGCATCGGTCGTGTTTGGTGTCCAACTAGGGTCATAGTCTTCCAACCAACCATAAGGTCCGTAGTCGATCGTCAAACCAAGAATCGACATGTTATCGGTATTCATCACTCCATGAACAAAACCGACTCGCATCCAGCCCAAAATCATGTCACAAGTTCGATCGCAGATCTCGTGAAACCATTGAGCATAAACTTCCGGGCTGGGATCTCCCAAATGGGCAAAATCGTTTCGGATCGTAAAATCGACCAACGACTTCAAAAGCTCGTGTTCCTCTCGAGCTGCGAAAATTTGAAAGTTGCCAAATCGAACAAACGAAGGCGCAACTCGACAAACGATGGCTCCCGGTTCAGGCTTGGCTTTGCCGTTGTAAAACATATCTCGGACCACCTGTTCGCCAGTAGTCACAAGTGACAAAGCCCTGGTTGTCGGCACACCGAGATGGTGCATCGCTTCGCTACAAAGAAATTCTCGAACGGAAGATCTGAGCACCGCCAAACCATCCGCTGTTCTAGAATAGGGAGTCATTCCGGCCCCTTTTAGTTGTAGCGTCCAGTGCTGCCCTTGATCATTAAGAACCTCTCCCAGATTGATTGCCCGTCCATCGCCCAATTGCCCTGCCCAGTGGCCGAATTGGTGCCCTCCATAACACATTGCAAAAGGATCCATTCCCGAAAGCAACTGGTTCCCAGAAAACACATTCACAAACGTGTCCGTTTCCGACTCTGTAAGCCCTATGCCGATCTCGGCCGCCACTTCTTTTGAAAAATGAACCAAACAGGGATTCGAAACCGGAGTGGGTCGTACCCGAGAGTAGGCCGCACCGATTACCTGCCTTGGACGGTTGATAAGCACCGGGTCAGCCGGAAGCTCATTGGTAAACCGATTGTCAAAATGGAGTTGATCGAGGGTTTTCACATTCATAATTATGTTTTACCAAACATTGAAGTAAATGAAAAAAGCTCGGCAGCCAAATAGCTACCGAGCCTTCTCAAACCTTCACTTCGATAGCTGACCACGACAATCAGCCAACCAAGTATCGCTACTGATTCACCGGATCGTGTTGGGCATGCTTGCCATCCGCTCATACAGTGAATCAATCCCTCGCCGCAGTACCCAAGCACGGTCGGTTTGGCTGTGAGTCTTGCTGGCTTCGGTGATTGTTTTGTCGACAATGGACATGGTGTAATCATCTGCGTTTGTGATTCCTGCAGCCATAATCGACTTCATGCAGTCCATGTAGATTTCGCAGCATTGCCCGTGATGACCTGCGTTATAAACAGGAGCCCCCTTCATCACGGTCTGGTTCAAATAATCCATTACCTTGTGACTACTCATTGATACTGGAGCCTTAGGGAGCAATACCGAATCGATGACATGGATAACCCCGTTTGTGGTTTCCAAATTCTTCGCTACGACTTGAGCGTCATTAATTTTCAATCCATCCGCGTCGACGCTGAAGTTGATCGATGATCCCAACAGCGTCGATGCATTTTCTGCTTTGACAGCGTCGGTATCGTAAACTCTTCCTGAGACAACGTGATATTTCAGGATGTCGATCAATTTCTGTTTGTTTTCAGGCTTGAGCAGCGAATCAATGGTGCCTTCAGGCAGCTTGCCGAATGCCTCGTCTGTAGGAGCGAAAACGGTGAAAGGTCCTGGCCCGCTTAGAACTTCTGCCAGTCCTGCCGCGTTGACCGCTGCTAACAACGTGTTGAATTGACCGGCGGCCTTCGCAGTCGCTGGGATCGAATCCAAACTAGGCAACAGAACGGCATCAATGACATGAATGACGCCGTTCGAGCATTGAATATCGGTGGTCACAATTTTGGCATTTCCAACAGTTAAGCCATCACCCCGAAAATCCAAACCTACTTTTTGGCCGTTGACTGTCTTGGCAGAATCCAAACCATATGCAGCGGCCGCATTCACTCTTCCGGCAACTACGTGATAAGTTAAAACACTAGCCAGTTGCTGCTTGTTTTCTGGCTGTAAAAGCGACGTCAGAGTAGCTCCGTCGACTTTCGCAAATGCATCATCAGTCGGTGCGAAAACCGTAAATGGACCTCCACCGCTGAGCGTGTCGACCAATCCAGCAGCCTTAACTGCCGTCACCAAAGTATTAAAACTGCCGGCAGAGACCGCAGTCTCGACAATCGTCTTCTGCTGAGCGAACCCAACATTGACTGCGAACAGAGCAGCCAACAAAGTAAACATTATTTTTTTCATTTTTGCATATCCGTATTGGGTGATTTGAAACCGTCTATTTGAGGATTCGCATCGAACCGAAAATGGATTCAAGAATGACCCGAAATCGTCCAAACGTTCAGATCAAACTCCCTCCTGAGGCGTCTGACCGTAAAATCGGTCAACTCATTCACGTAGGAATCCGAAAAGAATGTTGCTGAAATCACACGTCGCCAAATAGCGATACTGCCGAACCATCGTCGTCTGATATTGCGAAGTTCCGATTCTGAACGACCTACCCGTCACCGTGCTCGGCACCTCAAGGGGGTTAAACCGCCTAATCCAAGTATTTAGGTCGTCGCACTAAGTCTTGCGGAACTTCACAGCTTACCGAAAGCTACCTAAGTCTTCGGTTGAGCACTGCAAGGCGTACATAAGAACTTGCTTTCAATGCACGACTGGATCTGCTAGACGACTGTCATCGTCAATCGTCGTCCAATGTGGATTCCAAATCAAGTAAAGCTTTCGCCAAAGCTCCGCCGATCCGACAGTAACACTTTGGACTTCCCAAATAATGATAGGGACGGTCGGAACCTACTTTGTTCCATTCTTCAAGATTTTCTTTCCAGCCCTTTTTGAAAACGGCATCGGCTTCAAGATCCCAAAGCCGATCGGTGTGCACAATCGCGACGTTATTTCGAAATTCATCTAACTCGCCAACGGCGGCTTGATTTCTTTTAAATTGCTCTTTTCGTTCATTACGTTTTTCCTCATTCGTACCTCCGACTCCGAGAACACCAATCGCAAACGGCAAGTCGGGAACATCAAGATCTCTGCGAACGTCACGAATGAATTGCGCCATCAGGTCGGTATAAGCAGGTACAAAATCTGGATTGACCATATCGTTCCAACCTTGAAACCAGGCGAAGCCACCGATTTCATAACCCTGTCCTTTGTAACCGGGGACGTAGACATCCAGATTGTTCAAGGTATCTTTGACATCGCCGATCATCTCGCGGTAATACATTCCATAAGAATCCTTGATATCTTCGAGCTTTGTCTCGGGCTTTCTCTTTTGAGCATTTCGAAGTTGTTTTTGCACAATAGCGTCGTCAGGGTCGGGTGCTCTTGGCGGGCGGAAATCTTGGTAAAGCGACTTGCCTCCCCAAGCGGTTTTGATCAATAGAACTGGCTGTTCGAACTTGTCCCCCATCGTGAATCCAAACTGCAGTTCTGGGCCGATCTTTTCCGGGCTTCCAAAGCCTACCGTCAAACCGCCTGACCGATCCAAGAATTTGATAAACACATCATCGCGGACAATGAATTCCCCATTCTGATGAAATTGGGAAAACAGCTCCTCAGTTTCCGGTTGCATCATTTGATACTTCAATAACTCAACTCGCGCTTTGCCTTGCATGTTGGACTGGCCAGCGAGCACAAATATTTTGATTGGCAGTTTTTCTTGTCCGTACGCGTCGACAAGACTTCCAAGCACCGTGAATGCGAACAAGCAAAGCATTCCGAAAAGGTTGGTTGTTGATTTCGATTTCATATTCATTCTTTCGATGCAAACTTGGATTTTGGGCGATAACCGTAAGATGACGATTGCCTAATTTTTAGCGTGCCTTTTTAGCGCATCCGGCAGATATTCAATTAAGTCGGTTGCAATCAACGAAGTTTCGCCGAGTTTTTGAGCCGCGAAGTCACCCGCTAATCCATGTAAGTGAACTCCCAGGCAGGAAGCTTCGAATGGGGACAACCCCTGTCCAATCAACGAAGTGATCATCCCGGTCAAGACATCTCCCGATCCAGCGGTAGCCATACCGGGGTTTCCGGTTTGATTTCGAAATTCTCGTGCCCCGTCGGTGACGAAACTCTGGTTCCCTTTCAGAACTACGACGACTCGTTCGGCTTCGGCCATTTTGGTAGCGGCCAATTCGAGTTCTTGTCGATTGGTGATTTTGGTCTGAGCGAGTCGTTGGAATTCTCCCGGATGCGGAGTCAAGACTCGTTGGCCCACATGGATCGAAAGGTCAAAAACTTCGTCAGCCAAAGCGTTTAGCCCGTCAGCATCGACGACGATGGGCTGAGGGATTTCGGCGTACAGTTTTTTTAAGATCCACTGTTGAGCCTGACCGCGTCCCATTCCGGGTCCCACGGCGACCACATCGGCCCATTCGCTGTGGTGCATTAATGACTCGACCGATGCACCATGAAGATGGTCGTTCTCTGCCATACATCCGATCGTCATCAAACAAGGATTGAAGGTCGCCACTAATGCCTGAATCATTTCGGGCACCGCAACTCGGACCAATCCCGAACCCATCTTGAGTGCTGCCAACCCGGTCAAACTAATCGCGCCGGCCATCCCTTCTGCTCCTCCAATCGCTAGGACTCTGCCGAAGTCTCCTTTGTGTGATTCAGCAGGGCGTTTGGGAAGTTGAGCCAGCGGCAACGATTTCGATTCCGTTTCGCTGCGGGTGGTTGAATCCGTTTTACCATTCGTTTGGAATTGCAAATTTTGAGAATCGGTAGGGTCGACGTTTACCTTGTTCTCGTTCGGCTTGCGGACCGGTTTTTCGCTGAAAACATAATCTGTCAATTCTTGTAGAGTGATTCGTCCCGCGCGAAACTTCTTGGCGGCCTGCTGAAATTGATGGCTATTGATCATAGGGAACTCATCGCTTGGATCTTGTCAGCCGCATATTATAAATCGTAGCAGTGAACTACAATCGTTGCTTCAGTTGAATTTCAAAATAGATTCGAGAATGGAAAATGAGAAGCTGCGTACTTGCATATTCGGGCGGGCTTGACACGTCGGTAATTCTGGGCTGGCTGATTGACGAAGGCTATGACGTTCACGCTGTGTACGTGGACCTTGGGCAGCCTTGTGAAGATCGCCAGGAAGTCCTTCGCAAGGCAGAAAACGCCGGAGCGAAAACTGCCAGAATTATCAATGCTTGCGAAGAGTTGTGTCGCGATTTTGCATTTCCGGTTCTAGCTTGGCAGGCAAAATATGAAGGTCCTTACCTATTGGGAACTTCCATCGCTCGTCCTTTGATATCGAAAATCTGTTTGCAAGTCGCTAAAGAAGTGGGGGCCACAGCCTATGCTCATGGTGCAACTGGAAAAGGCAACGATCAATGTCGATTCCAGCTAGCCGCCGAAGCCCTCGATGCCAACATTGAAGTGATCGCGCCGTGGCGAATGAAAAAATTCCGCGACAGTTTCCCTGGGCGAACCGAGTTGATCGCTTTCTGTGAAACCAAAGGAATTCCGGTCAAGGCATCAGTCGCCAAGCCTTACAGCAGCGATGAAAACTGTCTCCACATTAGTTATGAAGCGGGGCAGCTTGAGGAACTGGATGTCAACGGCGTTGAACTGGTTGAGTTTGGAATGGGAGTCTCGCCCGCCGAGGCGGCTGACCAAAAGGAATCGGTGACGATCGATTTTGAAGCTGGCGTCCCCGTTTCGGTGAATGGTGAAAAGCTTTCAGCTTTCCAGGTGGTTAAAAGACTGAACGAGATCGGGGGACGCAACGGCATCGGGCGCATCGATATGGTAGAAAATCGTTTTGTAGGGATGAAAAGCAGGGGAGTTTACGAGGCTCCCGGGATGACGGTCCTCTACGATGCCCATCGCTATATCGAGCAGCTTACGATGGATCGAGATTTGATGCATCTAAGAGATCGACTTGCACCTGAGGTCGCCGAAATGGTCTATTACGGTTTCTGGTACTGCCCAAAATTTGACGCCCTTTTGGCCTTCAATCAAGAAGCTCAAAAAGTGGTTAGTGGCCGTGTGACGCTTGATCTTTACAAGGGGAATATTTCGGTGGCCCAAAGAACGAGCCCGCACAGTCTTTATGACGATCAAATTGCTACTATGGAAGGTGGCGGAACGTACAACCAGGATGACGCGGAAGGATTTCTTCGAATCCAGGGATTGCCCGGGCGAGTCCAGGCAAAAGTCAACCCAAGAGAGTATTAACTCTGTCGGGAGCCCCAACCATTGGCCTGCTAATTTCGGGAGCCTATAATCGGTGGACCGGAGTGAGATTGAATCGAGCCTATAATCGGGTTCAATGATCTCATTACAAAACGAAGCATTCTCGACGGCAAACAGAGGGAACTCATGTACTTGTTTGAAAACCCGGTCATGCAGCGGGAACTGCTGGTCAACCTTAGAATGCCTCGGGCATTTATGTTGCTACTGCTTTATCAAGTCATGTTGGCCGCGGTCGTCTATTTTGCTTGGCCTCAAGAAGTCAAACTGGACCTGACCAAAAATTCAGAGGGAACCAGCACATTGGTGGATCTGTTTTTTTTGGGTCAATATGTTCTGGCTTCTTTGATGGCTCCCAGTTTTGCGGCTGGGGCCATATCAGGTGAAAAGGAACGAATGACTTACGAAATGCTGTTGGCCAGCCCGATTCGCCCCGAAGGGATTGTGATGGGCAAGCTGATTGCGGCACTGACCCACTTGGCTGTCTTGATATTTGCATCGCTACCGATTGTGATGCTCTGCTTGCCGCTGGGAGGTGTTTCGTTTTACGAGGTGCTGGCGGCCTACCTTGCGTTAATCGCCAGCGTGATCACGTTTGGGATGATTAGCGTGGCGTGCGGAAGCTTTTTTCCTCGGACCAGTTCCTCTCTGGTAGTGAGTTACCTGACGATTCTTCCGCTGGCTTTGCTTGGGATTCTGTTCTGGTCGTCGCTGAGCTCTTACGGTGAAACCCGTTTTGCATTGGCAATCGCTGTGATTCCCGGAATCGCAGCCTTCATTTCGATTCCGCTGTTTTACATTTGTTGTGCACGAATGTTGTACCCTCCCGACTTTGGTAGCGAAGGAAAAGAGGTGGTCGATTTGGAACTGGAATCCGCCCAGGCGGTCGGCCTGGTCATCCAACGAGACCAGTTCCCTGACAAACTTTTTGCGCCACCCAAGCGGGAAACATTGATGGACGACGGGACGAACCCGGTTTACGACAAAGAACTCCGAAGTGAGATTTTCGGCCAGGGAACTTTGATGCTGCGTCTTGCGATTCAGATCAGCATGTTGGTCGCGATTCCGGTCATGGCATGGTGTCTTTATATCCAACGGCACCTTGCTCCGTGGTATATCTGCTACGTTCTGTTATTTAATATTCTCATCGGGCCCGTATTTTCTGCGGGCTCGGTCACCAGTGAGCGGGAACGGCAAACGCTCGACCTTTTATTGACGACGGTCATCACCCCGTGGCAAATCCTGTGGGGCAAACTCGTTTCGGGATTGCGGGTATCCAGCGTTCTATCAGCCTTCCTACTTTGGCCCGTATTTCTTGCCATGGTGATGGTCAATCAATACTGGCCCAATATTCCGACGCTGTTGGCGTATTTGATCATCTTTTTATTGACCTGTCTGACAACGGCGGTCTTAGCCCTGTTTTGTTCAACCGTTTTTCGAAAAACAAGCACCAGCCTCATGGTCACCTACACGGTCATTTTGTTCTTGTATGTCGCTCCGTTGGCCGCCGCTTTTTTTGGGAATCAATATTTTCCGGGGACGAAAGGGGCCGAAGTTGTCAATACAGTGACGGTCACCAGTCCTTTTTCAGCCGCTTTCAACGTACCGCTTTACATGGAAGAGTTTGGCGTGGAAGCCAAAACTCGGTGGACTCGTGCGAGTGAATCGGAATTGGCGTTTCTCGGTTACAGGCTGACTGACTTGAGGCATTTCGGCGGGTACGTCACTTTCACTGTGATTTTAAATGGCCTGTTATTTGTGATGATGATCTGGATGTTCAATTCAAGATGGCGAGTAGCTTCGTCAAGCCAATGATGATTGACGATGCCGAGTTTGGTCGGACGGGAACTTCACGCAAGCTAAATTTTCGGGAACGATAAGATGATGATTCGAATACATCTAAGGCTCGCCAGCTTCCTACTCTGTTTACTATCGCTGCCACTGCTTGATGTAACGGGTCAGGAAAAAAAGGCTCATCCGATACCCGAACAAACCGATCCAGAAACAAAAATTCCCAAACCACTTCAGGTTTACATGGGGCGACCGATTGCCCGAACAATGCACTATTTGGGTGCCGAATGGTTGATTCGAGACGAGCGAGAACGCGAAGAAAGGTGCTCGTTGATGCTCGCCAATCTCGGAGTCAAACCGGGGATGACCGTTTGTGACATGGGCTGCGGAAACGGTTTTCATTCGTTACCGATCGCCAAACTTGTCGGGGATCGAGGGGCCGTTTTAGGCGTGGACGTCCAACCCGAAATGCTCGGTTTTCTAAGAGACCGTATGGAAGAGGAAGGGGTCGAAAATGTGATCCCAATCCTTGGCTCTTATCACAATCCTCACCTTCCAGAGAATGATGTCGATCTGGTTTTAATGGTCGACGTTTATCATGAATTTTCTCACCCTGTTGAGATGCTTCAGGCGATCCGTAAAAGTTTGAAACCAAACGGATTAGTGGTACTGGTCGAATACCGCGAGGAAGATCCACGAGTTCCCATCAAGCCATTGCATAAAATGAGCAAGAAACAGGTCGATAAAGAAATGACAGAAAATGGTTTTAAGCTTGCCAAGTCATTCGATAAATTGCCCTGGCAACACATGCTGTTTTACGCCAAAGACGAATCGAAAGCAGACTTGCCAGAATAAAGGCCGCCTGGTTGAGGTGGGTGAGTTGTGTTCGATCATTATCTCTCGCAACACCCGGAAGGGGCCGAAGTAATCTAGCGGACGCCACGCTTTTTCATTATCTCGTTCGTCTTGAGGTCAATTTCCAACTTTCGTTCATTCATCGTTTGCGTGGCAGTTAGCACCATCTCTTTGGCCCGGTCTGATTCTTCCTGCTGATACAACTCAAATGCTTCATCAAGCACGGTTGAATGAATGGTCAGTTCCTCGATGGAGTCCTGAACCTGTTTCAGTTCGCTGGCGACATCATCTGTGTCTTGTCCCGTCTTGATAAGTGCTTGCCTCATCACGTTGTAGACCCGGCCTGCTTTTTCAAGTTGCAGACGTGCGTAATAATAGGCTTTGACTTCCCGGAAATCTCGAAACGCATCATCGTATGAATTTCGCGAAGAAGAAGGATTCCCACTTAAAAAGTAAAGCGTCAACCCAACTATTGCCAAACCCAACAGTCCAGCCGCCACCGCAATTAACTGCCCCTTAAACTCTTTCTTTTTCTTCAGTGCAAATTGGCGACCGGGACTTGGTGCCGACAGCAACGACTCCCCCGCATGTCGATTTTCAATCACGTCCAACGCTGAATTACTCGCTGTTTCTTCAACACGTTGGTTCTCTTTTTTCTTGGATGAATTACTTTCGTGATCTTCGTCAGGGGAGTACCGGAATCGACGATCTGAACCGGGAGAGGGAGCAGCCAAGTTAGAACTGTTGACTACCGGGAAACCGTTACGGGAACCTAAATCCTCTGCCAATTCATCACTGCCAAATTTTTCATCCCTTTGAACAAGCAATGAAGTTTCTTCGGATCCCACATCCGGAATCAAATTTTGAGATTCCAATTTCTTGTCGAACAAAAAATCAAAACTTGAAGATTCAGGGCGAATGAGATTCATATCGCTCTTGGTGTTGTTTTCGAATGCTCCTTTGGCAAACTTCCGCTCAAGTCGATTTTCGGAAGGCACTTCTTCAATGTTGCCGCACCGGGTGCACTTAACCCTTCTCCCGATAATCGACTCATCGGCTTTCAGCTTTTTGTCACACTCTTGGCATCGAAATCGAATCATGATTCCATTTTTTCCAGAATAAATGCCCCCGTCAAATAATCTGGAGCCTCTGGCTTTTATCGTTCCTAGCGGAATTTAAATTTAAGAGTGGATTCTAATTCGATTCAATCCAATCCGATTGGGGGCCTCATTTCGGTCAGTCGCGGCAGAATCGCTATTTCCCGAATAACGAGATCTCTCGTGAAATTCGCAGGCACCCGAGCGAGTTATTTCATCGGATGTCTGCAAGTGACACGAGTTATTTGAGTCAGCCGTGAAAACAGCTGATGAAGCTACAACTCATTAGCTAGCCGCTGGCCGTTAGGCCCGGTTCCTGCAACCGGCGAAACCGAAGCTGCCAACGCAAATCCAAGGCTGAAATTACCGTAGATGACGGAAACAGAACTTCCGAAGTTGACGCCAAATACGACGCCATTTTGGCCGGTGGCGCGAAATCCGACGCAGTATCGGCTTGCTTAAGGTTGGAAGCGGGGTTTCAAAACACCCGTAAAAAAAATATCGTCAAGCATGCTAAAGGCTGACGGTTCTGAATTAGTGGGCGCTGAGGGACTCGAACCCCCGACCCCCTCGGTGTAAACGAGGTGCTCTAGCCAACTGAGCTAAGCGCCCGACCCATTCAAGTTATGCTTGTATTCGGCTTTGGTGTCAATGGACTTTACGCGAACCATCCGGAATTTCAGCCGTTTTGTGAATTCCAATAAAAACAGGAATCTCAACAAAAAAGCTCGCCAATTTCAAATTAGAAATGGCGAGCCGTATTTTTAAAAAAACCTGAAAGCGAGACTATTCGTCTTCTCCAGAGGCTTTTTTGGCTTTGTAAGATTTCTTGAACTGTTTGGTTGAAAAGACGAGCCCAATCTGCTCTTTCTTGTCGGTCTTGGCTTCAACAGCCTTCTTC
>JBCCSJ010000090.1:0-17437 GCA_039200505.1 Planctomycetota bacterium
CCAGACGCATGAGCGACAGCGACCACGGTTTTTGCGACGATCATTTTTGCTGTCTGAACAACGCTTTCATCGGCAACCTCGAAAAACAAGCCGATCGTATCAAGCGCAAAGTCATAAATAATCGAGTCGATCGGACGTCGGTGGATCAAAAACTTTTGTAGGTGTCGAGAATCCTGTTCTGAAACTGGTAGTTCTGAGACTTCATTACCTGCCGTGAAAGACTCGCGAACATTTTTCACGCCGAACAGATCTTCGATCAAAGATTCGGGTACTTCTTCGTCTGTTTTGATGACGATTGCCGATGCCACGTAATACATCGGCATGCAAATCAGAGCGTAAACTGGAGCCGAAATCAAATGCGTCAAAGGGACGGACGGGCAATAAAAGCCAAGCTGTTGGATCCGGTTTTGAATCTGAGTAAGTTGGTCTACTTTGTTCATACGAGCCTTGCCTTCCAATTATCGCCGATCAATGACGATTGAATACGAAATTTTGTTTTTTGACGGCTGTCAATAGGCTGCCCACATCCATCCGGACCATTTTTATCCGTTCAACTATCTTCATTGCGAGGCAGGGACTTGAGCTCATCGCATAGTTGGTCATAGAGATCGTTCAATCTTGGAAGGTCATTTCTAATTCCGTCGATGTTGTCGTTTCTGGCAGCGACTTCGAACGCCAATGCCAGATCACAACAAGACTTGGCCCCAAAATTTAACATCAGTCCTTTCAAAGCATGGGCTGATTTTTCCAGCTGAACGGAGTCCCCTGACTCGATCGAGCTTCGAAGTTTTTCAAAGATATCGGGTGCGTCACAAAGGAAGATGTCGACGAACTCATCAAACAGTTCGCGGTCATTTCCAAGCCGTTGTAAAGATGCCTCTAGTTCGATTAGCGGGACCCTTTCGACTTGGGAACCAGAAACGGTTTCTACGTTATCCTTGTTTCCATCGGAAGCCACTTCCGTTTTCTTCGTCTTCGGTTCACCGAAATGATGCCCGACAATCGATTCGACAAGCTCCACCAAACGAGTCGCGTCCAATGGCTTTGACAAATAAGCATCCATACCAGCCGCCAAACAGGATTCCCGATCACCCTGCATCGCATGAGCCGTCATTGCGACGATGGGCAGTCCGGAAATTGCCTGGTCTTCCATCGCGCGAATGGCGGCGGTCGCCTGCAAACCATCCATGACTGGCATTTGGACGTCCATCAAAATGACATCAAACGATTTTTCTTTATTGGCAAGTTCATCAATCGCATTTCGTCCGTTGTTCGCCGTCGTGACTTGATGGCCCCTTTTTTCAAGGATCGCATTCGCCACTTTTTGATTGGCGGGCAGATCTTCGACCAGCAAAATTTGGAGCGATCGTATTGGCAAGTTGGTCTCTTTGGCTTTAGGGTCCGTCCAACTGGATTCTGCAGACTCGTCGGAATACAGGTCCAAAACTCCCACGATCGTATCCAACAATTCGGACTGCGATACCGGTTTCGTCAAGTATTCTGACACTGGAGCTGAAGCTTTTCGGTCGGCATGCAGCGATAAATCGGATGCAGATTGCATCATCACAATCGGAGGACAGTCGTCTCCTTTTTTATCAATCAGTTTTTCCGCTAATTCAAATCCGTCGACCTGTGGCATTAAACAGTCGACTAAAATAATTGAGATATCTTGTTGATTTGAATTTAGTTCATCGACCACACGAAGAGCCTGCTCGGCGTCTCCTGTCACGACGGGTTGCATTGACCAACTGACAAATGTCTTTTCCAGGATCCGTAAATTGGTGGGGTTGTCGTCAACAATCAGCACCTTCAGATCTTTCACTAAATCGGATGGTAATTTATCGGCCGGCGTTGTTCGGTCCGCTACCGGCAAGGACAAACTGAATGAAAACGTACTTCCGACTCCTGGCTGACTGTTAAGCAATAATTGTCCGCCCATCAACGATACAAGCTCCCGACAAATTGAAAGCCCCAAACCAGTACCGTGTTGTTTCCGGGTCTTCGACATGTCAGCCTGTTGAAACGGCAACAATATGACTTTTTGATCCTCTTCGGCAATTCCGATCCCCGTATCCTGAACTGAAAATCGTAAGCGGGCTTCGGATAGTAGTTGCCTGACCAATCGAACTTTAACGACAATTTCGCCTTTTTCTGTAAACTTACAGGCGTTGCTTAAAAGGTTGGTCAATACCTGTTGAATTCGCCGCCCATCTCCGATCACACGGGCAGGAACTCGACTGTCGATTTCGCACAGGATTTCGAGTCCTTTTTCACCCGCTTTGGACGCCAGAGTCCGTGCCGCGTGATCGATCATTTCTCGAATGTCGAATTCTTCGTTGGTGATTTCGAAATTACCCGATTCAATTTTTGCAAAATCCAGCAGTTCGTTAACCAGACCGAGCAGCGAGTTGGCACTGGACTGGGCAACCGATAGATAATCGCCTACCGTTGGATTGACTTCTTCCTCAAGGGCCAAATTAATCATCCCAAGGATGGCATTCATTGGCGTGCGAAGTTCGTGACTAACATTGGCCAGAAAATCGGCACGTGATTTATTGGCTTGATTGGCCAACTGTTTGGCATGCTCGGCCGCCGTCATGGCCCTGAGAATCGCATCCTGGGTTTTGCGAGTTTCGGTAATGTCTCGTTCAATGCTGGAATAACCGACCAATTCATCATCTGTGTTGAAAACGGGAGAGATCGTTAGAGAGATGTCGATGATCTCGCCATTTTTCCGACGTCGCTTGACTTCAAATTGGCTTAATTCTTCTCCATCCTCGATCGCCTGACAAATTTCCGGTTCTTCCCGGTTGCGATCCGGGGGCAAAATGAATGAGGCGATCGGATGATCGAGAACTTCTTCAGCTTCATAGCCATAGATCCTCGCAGCTCCATCATTCCAGCTTGTAATTTTGCCGTTTAAATCTCGACCAATGATTCCGTCTTGAGAGGATTCAACGAGCCGCGACAGATGCAATCTATGATTCGTTTCAGATCTTCGCAATGTTATGTCGTTAAACGTTACGACGGCGCCCACAATTTGCCCGCCTTCACGGATCGGTTGGCTGCGATATTCGGCATCGAAACGTTGACCATCTTTGCGAAAAAAAACTTCTTCTTGGACGTGCGTGTTTTGGCCGTTTGAGTAACTCTGATAGATCCTGTGATCCTCGACTTTGGCAATAGAACCATCCCGGTGATGATGATGAATTAGCTGATGCATATTTTGGCCGAGCAATTCCTGCTCGGAATCAAACCCGAGCAGTTCCAGACAGCGCGAGTTGCAATAGGTGCAATTCCCAGCCAGATCGATGCAATAAATTCCTTCTCCGACCGATTCGAGGATATTCAACAGTTTTTCAATTGAGTCTTCGGGCATCTTTTTGAATTTGCAAATTCGAATTACTTTCGATTGTGTCGATCGAAGGATTTGATTTTACCAACTCGATTACTTTGAAAAAGTAAGCCAATCTTGTTCAAAAATTGGCATTTCGCCTGAAATCCACTCCTTTCTTTCAGGCGAGTTCGTTTTTTAGGGGGTGCCGAATTTGATGGTGCTGGTCAATTTTGACCAAATCCAAGACTTCAATAATTTTACTCAACGCCAGTGACGTTAGATGACCGGTGCTCGCCCTCTGAGAACATTCATGATCGCAGCGATCGCAAACAATACGATGAAGACGTAAAAAAGAAGTCGAGCCGCACCGGCAAAGCTGGCTGCCACCCCACCGAAACCAAAAATCGCAAACACTAAAGAAAGAATGAGTAACGCAATAGCTAGACGCAACATGGGAATCACTTCCGAAATTGTGGGAGAAATTTAAAGACGGAATTCGTCGTGGATCGTGCGGCAGCAATCGACATGCCAAAGTTTGGATTCGTTGCAGATGAATTGAGTTTCATTCATCCGAGTCTTTCGTTTCATGGAATGCCAAGTAGAAACAGCTTGAAGATTGGTTCAGGGCGGCACCAATTTTTAAAAATAGGAAATAGGCTGTCGCAGGATGATTCGCTCAAAGCTTGTCTGAATCCTAAGTTGATCGTCTCAAAACCATCTTGGTAGTTGGCTGATCGACGACCGTTCGAAATCAGGGCTTTTTCAATCGGAATGTCTGAATTTGGAGATTGGCCACTTTTGGCATGACAAGTGCATTCCACCGAATACCGTCATGTTTCATCAATTGGAAGGAAAACCAATGGCTGACTTTATCCGGATTGTTTTCTCAATTTTGTTGCCACCCCTTGGCGTTTTTTTTCAAGTTGGACTCGGTCTGCACTTTTGGCTGAACATCGTGCTCACGCTGTGTGGTTATGTCCCTGGTTTGGTACATGCGATCTACATCATCGGTCGCACACCGCCAACCACCGTTACTGTTGAACACCGGCGAATCGTCAGCTAACCGAGGGTATTCGAATGAGAAATTTAAATCATCCAGATCCGATCAAACCCAAGCCCGTCCCAGCACCCCGGCCTGATCATAAACCGTTGACCGGTGCTAAACCGCCTATCGATCGGCCACCCTCCCCAACATTTCCTAAACCCAAGCCACAGCCCTAACAAGGATTAGGTTGGTTGCGACTGACGACGTCTGAATTTGTATGTAATGAGTAGATAGGAATCCAATCATGCGAAAACGTTTTAACGAAATTCGAAATTCAAAATTGATGGCGGTCGATGGAGTTATCGGGAAAGTTGTTGATTTGCTGATCCAGGATGACACCTGGACCGTCCGATATCTTGTTGTCAATGTCCAGAACACAATTCCGTCGCGACATGTCTTAATTTCAACATCAGCGATTTTAGGCTGTGATTTTTCGAAAAGAATTTTCAGCACGACGTTGGATTCACAACAGGTGATCAACAGCCCACGGTTGGACGACAATCAACCTATCTCACGCCAATATGAGGAAGCTCTCGTAGAGCATTATGGGTGGCCGATTTATTGGTTGGGGAGAGCCGTTCAGTTATCCCCCCAAACACTCGAAGAATTTGCTGACGCGGATGCCACTCAATTCGTAGACGAAAACGGATCGGCTAACTTGAGGAGTGCCAACGAAATTTGCGGCTACCAGATTATTGCCAACGACGGCGAAGCCGGTTACATGAAAGATTTAGTTGTGACGATAGATTCCTGGATGGTCGACTTCGCCACTGCCGAAGCCACCAGTTGGATTCCTTCTGAGAGTTCGATGTTTTCAACCAAGCACATCCAGAGCGTCAACTGGAGTGATCGGAAAATCACGGTTGATTTGCGTCAGCAGGTACTTGAACCTATTTCGAGTTCGAAACCTGAAACGTCAATCGTTGGGGAACCTTGGTCGGCTCAACCCTACCGACCGGCTACTTAATTCCGCCCATTCGTTACCTTTTGAAAGCGTACGTAATTTTCGAAGATTGAAAAAAAATGTCCATTGAAATTGACTGCCATGGCGAATCCCATGTCGGGATGCGACGTCACGCGAACGAAGATCAGTTTTTAATCGCGGATTTGAACAAATCAATGCGGGTCCATCGAACCAGCTTAGGTTTGAATCATCAAACCCGTTTGTTCGGAGGTTCGCAGGGAAAACTGTTACTGGTCGCTGATGGCCTCGGTGGACACGAATCAGGAGAAAGAGCCAGCACTTTGGCTGTTGACAGAGTAACCAATTACGTTCTGAATGCGATGGATTGGGTTTTTCAACTCGACGAACATTCGGAAGCTAATTTCGAAACCGATTTGAAAAAAGCTCTGCGTCACAGTCAGGAAGCACTCCAGAATGAAGCGGATGCTATCCCCCAGCGTCGTGGGATGGCAACAACTTTGACCATGGCTTACATCGATTGGCCAAATTTCTATGTCGTTCACGTTGGGGATACTCGCTGTTACCATATCCGATCGAATAAAATTGAATGTCTCACAACCGACCATACGCTTGGTGAATTGACGCGAACGGCTAACCGAATGTCAAACCTGTCAACAGGCCAGGTATCAAAAGCAAGCGACGAATCACAGGGCAGCAGTCGTATGGATAATACGCTGTACAACGTGATTGGTGGATCAGATCCTGGACTCGACCCCCAAGTACAACAATCAGAGTTGGAAGTTGGTGACGCTTTATTGTTATGCAGTGACGGGTTGACTCGTTACGTGTCGGACGATGAACTTTTAGAAGCGATTCAGGCCGACGATCAAAGTGCGGCAGAGATCTGTCACAATTTGATTGAGAAAGCCAACCAAAGAGGCGGCAAGGATAACATCACCGTTGTGTTGGCAAAATTCTCTGAAAACCAACCGCAACAGGTTGATCATGCACAAGCCGACCAAGATCAGACGGAAAGTCTGTTGGACGACACCGCGAAACACGTTCCCAGTAAAGTTTCATGACCTGGATCGTTAACGTTGTATACCCGCATCCTCAATATCTGGTCGAACTTTCGTGTTAGTTTCTGGTTCATCCCAACGCTTTTATTGATCGGCAGTATTCTGGCGGCAGGCGGTATGATATTTGTCGACCACAGTATCGGGACTTACCTTGTTGACCTCTATCCGCCACTCAAAATGTCACCTGATTCCGCTCGTTCGATTCTTTCATCGATCGTGGCGGCTATGGTTTCGACGACTGGCGTCGTATTTTCGATCACAATCGTAGCCTTATCCCTTAGCTCATCTCATTTCGGGTCTCGACTCATTCGAACCTACCGGAAACGCCATACGACGCATTTTACGTTAGGGATTTTTGTTTCGACCAGTTTGTTCTGCATCATCGTTTTGGCCTCGATACGTGATCAGGAATCGGTAAAGTTTGTGCCTACCGCTTCTGTATTGATCGGGATCATCCTGAGTACCCTCTGTCTGACGACGCTGGTTTACTATATCCACGATATGTCTCGGGCAATTGAAGCTCCCAATGTCATCCAAAGTTCGGCAAATGATTTGACCGACGCAGTAAAACGGTTATTTCCAGAAACACTTGGGAAAGATCCGTCAGATTCCGCAAGCGAGCCACCAAAATTACCGTCCAGCGCTGACTTCGATGTGCTGTCCGACCAAACCGGTTATTTGCAGGCGGTTGAAAACGAGACAGTGATGGCGATTGCAAAAGATAACGATGTGACGATTAAGTTAATGATTCGCCCGGGAGACTTCGTTTTCGAAAAAGTCGTGATCGCTCAAGTTTTAGGGGCTCAATCAAATCCCGCCCAATCGAAGACTAAGAATGACGATGACTTGAAACAAAAAATCTCCAAAGCGATCTCGAAAAGTATGATCGTTGGACCCGAAAGAACCCACATTCAAGATATTAGACACGCGTTCAACGAAGTGGTTGACATTGCGGTGAGGGCACTGTCTCCCGGAATCAATGATCCGTTCACCGCGATCAATTGCGTCGATCGTATTTTGGCAGGGTTAGCGTTGCTGCAAGACCGAACAATTCCCCAAGCTAATCGTTTTGATGAAGAGGGTAACCTGAGAGTGATCGCAACACCAATCGGATTAGAGGAGTGCATTCAAGGATCATTAGGCATGATTTACAACTATGCTGCTGACAGCCCAACAGTGATGCGACGTGTCGAAGAAGCGACTGAAATTTTAGAATCGCGATCAAACGTTACCACTTTGAACAACCAGCGCTCCAACTAATCCTGATCCAGTTCGGGAAGAATGATTAACTCTCCTTCTTTGTCCTCAACGATCTGCTTCAATGCTTCAGCTTGGTTCTCGAGAGCCTTTTGAGCTGCAGATTGAATCCCGCTTTTGACGCTTTGGCGGGTCAAGAAGTTTGCGGTGGTCTTTACCTGAAGATCCAAGGATAGGCTAAAGGCCGCGTCTCCGTCTGAATTGGGCATCAACGTTAACGTCGAATCGTATTGTTGAATCGAATGACTGGATTCTTTCAGGTGGGAAACAACGTGGATTCTATCTCGAGAAATTTCGACTTGCTGAGATAAAGTCATTTGAATTTTTCCAAGGTAGGCATCATTCAAAACGACTTGCAATTCGCCTTCACCGTCAAGTTTCCAATCTTGATCCAGGATCGGCCTCTCGGCATCAAAATTCAGGTCCAGCCATTTTTGATCTTTCAACTCGGCATCGGCCATTGCCACAATCTTTTTGACAGCATTGGTCCGTACCAATATTTTGCGAACGCGCTGCATCCGTTCCGATATCGTAAACTCGTAAGACGCGGAAGAATCTACTGTCAACGGTTCGGAGCCAGAGAAAACAATTGCGGCCGCGATGATTGCTAATAATCCAACACCACTAGCAACATAAATGAGTTTATTTTTCATGGGAGATCCAAATTAATTTTGTTTTCCAAACTCCTGAGCAAATCAGATACCTAAAATCAACGCGAGCACACATTTCAGGCCGCGTGTGAGGAAAAGAGAAACGGGAAAAGACAGTACTTTGCCGGCTAGCAACTGATATCACGAAGGCCGATGACACAATCGATTCAATCGACGAGTCGGCATTATTGATAAAGATAGATAAACATCAATTCGGATTTCGAGCACAAGTTGCCCGACATCTTGTCGTACGTCAAAGACGCGAGAAGTCCCTTCTCGACAACTTGCAGGCATCGGAGGCGATTCCGCAACCCAAGGAGCAAAATCAATTCAAATTGTTACGGAAGCCTCAACTAAGTTTGGGATCAAAGGCGAGATTGCTTCTACGAACCTTTTTACCGTGAATGTCGACCTCGATGATGCCATCTATCGCAATCCATTGAGCTAATTTTTCAACGCTTGCTTGGCTACCAGTGACAGTAGCAGTCTTTTAACTTTTCCAATTAGACTATCGCACTTACTTCGCGTCTATTTTCAGCGTCGTTCTCCGTGTCGTCAACCATACCGGTAAATAGTTTTCCGACAATCAGTGTGAGTCTCGTCCGCAATCCCCAAAAGCGGATTTTGTTCGGTGCCAAGTGCCCGCTATTTCAACTCCAATTTGGGTAAGGGAAGTTTTTGCATGATTTCTCACTCGGCAAGCAGAGCAATTGCACCGGTTGAATTCACTTTGATAAAGGCAAACGATGACAACCAGAATCTAACAAATCGAAAATCAGCAAGTTAATCTTTGGCCGAAACGACTTGCTCGATCACGATTCCCAGCGAACGGATTTTATTTCGGAGGCTTCCCCGGGTTATCCCCAGCATTTCGGCGGCCTGTGATTGATTACCACCAGTCTCGTTGAGAATCTTTGTGATCAGTTTCCGTTCCATCATCGCCAGGGTTTCCGCATAAATATCGTTGGACCCTTCGTCGATTCGAGACTGGACAAATGATTCCACTGCCGAGGGACTGCTATCGGGATTCGGACTTGGGCCTGAACCGGATCCAGCATTGGATGTTTGGCCATTCAGAACTTCTTCACGCAGATTTTCAGGCACAATCACTGGTCCAGTCGCCATCAAAATTGCATGGCGAATCACGCCTTGCAATTCTCGTACATTCCCCGGCCATCTGTAACTCCGCAGCAACTCAATCGCTTCCGTTGAAATTCCTTCGACTTTCTTGTCCAGTTGTTTTGTCAGGCGTCGAATGAAAAAATTCGTCAATAGATTGATGTCGTCTCCTCTTTCACGCAGAGGTGGCAAGTGAATTTCTACAGCATTGATTCGGTGATATAAATCAAGCCGAAATTCATTTTCTGCAATCATTTCTTCCAGGTTTCGATTGGTAGCAGAAACAATCCTCGCATCGGTAGAAATTGTCTTGGTTCCTCCAACACGTTCAAATTTTTGTTCCTGCAACAGGCGTAGCACTTTACTTTGAAGTAAAGGGGACATGTCGCCAATTTCATCGAGAAAAATCGTACCATCATCACACTGCTCAAATTTACCGACGTGCCTTCTTTCCGCGCCGGTAAAGGAACCTTTTTCATGCCCGAAAAGTTCGCTTTCCAGTAAGGTTTCCGAGAGTGCAGCGCAGTTGACAGCTAGATAGCATTCTTCGCTGCGATGGCTATGTTGGTAAATCGCCCTCGCAATTAATTCTTTTCCAGTCCCACTTTCGCCGCGAATGAGAACGGGCACCATCTGGCTGGCAACACGCCCAATCTGTTTGTAAACCTCGACCATTTGAGGGCTTTTTCCGACCAACTGGTCGCCTTCATCAATTCGAAGTTCATCGCTTTCCTGAAAAGTTACCGGGGAACGCATCAAGCGACGTGCCTGCATCGCCCGTTCAACAAAATCCTGTACCTGAGTAATATCAAGTGGCTTGGTACAAAACTCGTAGGCACCCAACTTCATGGCCTCTATCGCCGTGTCACTGTCATCCATTGACGTAATAAAAATGACAGGCAATCGAGCGTCCAGCGAGCGAATTTTTCTGGCCAGTTCCAGGCCATTCATTTCGGGTAGCATGATGTCAAGAAGACAGACATCCACTTCGCCGTTGGTGATTAGCGGCAAGCCTTCCTCGGCCGTCATCGCTGTTGTCAATTCTGCGTCATCAACATTTTCGAATGCTTTTTCGATCAACCGAAGCACTGTCCGGTCGTCGTCAATCGCGAGTATCTTTGGCATATTTTCACCTTGCCTAAAGTCTACCAGAAAGCGGAGTAATGTCATGCGATCCGAAGCGTTACTTAACCGTCAAACTAAAGCGGAAAGTTACTTTTCAATGATTTAGCTAGCCTTGTGTTGCGGTGGTCGCAATCCTTCCAGTTCGGTCTCATGGCAACCAGTTAAGTAGCTTTTGTGTTCTCTATTTACGCAAGTTTCAGATTGCTGGCTGCTATTTCGCCTCTGGCATTCCGATTGCGTTTGGTTGATGGCTTGAAATTCTCAACCGATCGGTTTAGCAGCCAAATTGTGATCTCTTGTGAGAATTAACGGGTGCACTAGGGCAGCTTACCAAGACTACGTTTTCAAAATTCTGTCCATTCATTTAAGGAGTCATTTTTAAAATGCAACCGAAGCGAAAAATTCAACCGGCTGGAGACAAAGACGTTCTTGAGGTGGTTGTCGGTGTACTTCCAACGTCTCAGGATGCCAGTCGTGTCGCAGCTTCGTTGCGTGGCCCTGACATCCGCCTACAACGTGTGTCTCGCAAAGATCCAACCGTTCCCGATGAGCTGCCCGAAATCGTTTATGAAGACATCGAAGACATTGAGTCGCAGACCGTCACTAAAGGAATGTTAACCGGCGGAGCGATCGGGGCCGGTTCAGGATTGCTGTTTCTCGGCATGCCAGCTGTAGGGACTGCGTTGGCGATTGCGGCTCCTTTTGCAGCCATGTTGGCTGGAGCTTGGATTGGTGGCATTGCAGCTGTCGATGAAGCAGCCCGTGGAATTGAATTGCCGAATAAGGAAGATTATCAACGGTTGTTGGCTGAAGGGAAGTCTTTCGTTGTCATTGCTGGTGATGAACGGCTCCGAAAAGAGTACGGGTTAAAATTGAAAGAACTGGGTGCCGAGGAAATCTATCATCATCCACCCATTCAGCAAGTCATTCGCCCGCAGTAAGAATCGAAGGCATAATCGCCTGAAGCAATTGCCAATCCAACTATTGTTGATCGCAAATTCGACTTGGGCCCATCGGATTGCACTTTGCCTAGCCAGACCTTCTACCTCCCAAGAACTTACACTTTCTAAACTTCTAGTTCCCGGTCGGCAGACATTGCCTGAGTCGTTGGATCTTTCCGCGGGGAAGGCATTTCAGCTTCCACTCGTTGTGCCAGATTTTTTTAGAAGCTTCTTGGCTCTCCCGACTCTTATTCAAATCAAACTTCGGACCTTTTCGACAAAGTAAGGTCATCGTTGCCTAAGGTTTGCTGCTTCGCCTTCTTGAGTGACTTCCTAATCGCCACCACTTGGTCGGCGACTGCTGGCGGTGAACTGCCCAACACGGTCACTTTGCAATCAACGGAATGGTGCAAAGCAAGCTATTTGCGGTCATTTGCCCGCTTAAACTCGATTGGCACAGGCGTTGCGATTTAGAGATGGATGTAATTTGAATTCGACAATTTTCAACAAAATCGAAAGGAGATTTTTTAATGATTAAGCAGTCAAAAATTTTTTCGGCAATTGCCGGGATGTCGGCAATCGTAGCTTCCTTGGTTGCAGTCGACTCTGCCGACGGGCAAATTTTTGCCAGATTCCAACAATCAGATTGCTGCCGGTCCAACACCGTCAATATGCCCATTTTTAGAAACACTCGCGGGCGGGCAACGCAACCAAATTGTTGCCCCAGTAACAACGTAGTGAACAACAACTTGAGGAATCCACTACCAAGCACCTATGTTCAGGCAAACACCACAGCAACTCTGAAGCCAAACTACGCCTATCCGATGCAAGCAGCGACCGCATTTCAGGATGGTAATTACGAATTACAACCTGAGCCGACGACCCAGCCTATCACAGCCGTGGAAGGTGCGATCATTTTGAATGCTCCACCATTCGTCGAAAGCTCGGCAACCGTTTATGGACCTGCGATTGCGGTTGTGAGCGAACAGGATAGTTTGAGCTCTAACCAGCCAAGCGATTTTGAGCGAACCGAATCGGCTCGACAGACCTACACTAGAAATGCAAGAACCGATGGTATCCGACAGAATGAAAACGGCAATAACTCAACATCGGAGGAACGAAACCAAAAATCGAATCAATCTTCTCTCGAACTATCAAATGAACTTAGTCAACACTTGGCAAACAAGCTGCGGCTTGGAAACGAGGCTATCATTGAGTTAGGGGAATTGGCAATCAACAAAGCGAATAGCGATAAGGTTAAGGATTTCGCCCAAAGGTTGGTAGATGATCACAAATCAGTTAATGACGAAATCATCCGCGAATTTCCGCCGAATGAAGGCAATGAGGATCCTGGATCCAATCCATTGTTGAATCGACTCGAGGAAATCAATTCGAAAGCAATTGAGTCAAAAACGAATGCCACCCTAGAAATGTTAAACCAGTACAACGACCAAGAATTTGACATGGGTTTTATTGGTATCCAACAAGCTGGCCACACGGCCATGATTGCTGCTTTGGAGTCAATGTCTGACTCAGGTAATGAAAAATTTCAGAAAATCGTCGATAAGCAAATCTCTGCCAGCAAAGAACATCTGAAAATCGCAGAAAATATCGCCGAAAGTCTTTACTCTGATCAACAGATTGCCGCTGAAGAAAATCAAGTAAGAGTTGAGGAAGAGAACACTGAAACTGAGGGTGAATCAGAACGATATGAAACTCCAGATTTGAACAAGTAATTTGGTGCGAGTAGATTCGGACGATAAATAATCACTAAATCCTATTGAGTGATAACTTACCTTTTCAAAGTTCAAGATCCCGCGAACATTCGCGGGATTTTTTCTTGCGCTGGTCTCAAGATCACCAACTCCCAGACTTTTACAGGGACTTCTTCTTTGTTGGTCTTGAAGTTGGAACCAGCAAGCTTCATTTCAGATTTGTCGAACTTTCAAGCTGAGATTCGAGTAGCTACTCGCGATCGCCTAAGAACATCGGATCAAAGGTCGCCGAATTTTGGCAGGTGTTGAACCAAGGTGAATCCATTCGGACCAAGCCAGCGATTCGATTGGATTTCAGAATCTCTAAAGTCTAACGTTTTCGGGAGTCTAACTACTTAATAAGCCATTGGCCCGGCATTTGCCTCATAGAAACGCGTTCACTTTTTTTATTTACTTTGTGCCCTTGTGAGATGCACCATGAAAAATTTCTTTCTATCAACCGCGACCCTACTAGGAATATTGGTAATGCCTTCGTTTGGTTTGGGTCAATCGAATTCGGTAACCTTGGAAACAGAGCTCGACGGGAGCACCACCCTTCGAATCGTAGGCACTACCGACCGTGACCGGACGCGTGTATTCGCCAATCGAAATGGTGTGGTCGTCGACCACAATGGTCAGCGTACAACCTACGCTGAAATGATAGACCAGATCTCCTACGAAGGATTGCAGGGAAATGATAGGTTCGTTAACGATACGCTGATTAAAACGGAGGCTTTCGGAGGCAGCGGAAATGACTATTTAAGGTCTGACGGTGAGGCATTGCTGTTCGGAGAGAACGGCAATGATGATCTATTCGGAAGCGACTTCGCGGATACGATTTCCGGGGGGCTTGGTGAGGATCTCATATTTTCATACGGCGATAACGACATCATTGATGGTGGCGAGGACGACGACGTGATATACAGTGGCGACGGTGACGACACGGTCGCCGGTGGTACGGGCGATGATACGATCTTCGGACAAAACGGCGCAGATATTTTGAGCGGTGAAGATGGCGAGGACGTCCTTTACGGTGGCTCGGGCGACGACCAACTCATTGGCGGTGGGGCCGACGATAAATTGTACGGAAACGCAGATAACGACAGTTTGTTCGGCGGCAACGGAGAGGATGACTTATTTGGACAGTCGGGCAGCGATTTCCTGTGTGGTGATGACGGAGACGACAAACTGCGTGGTAACTCAGGAGCAGACGAACTTCGAGGTGGGAACGGCGACGACGACTTGAATGGCGGTGCTGGTACCGACGTCGAGGATCAAGACGGTGTCTGCGAAGATTCAGTGACGGCCGAATCTGAAGTTCGCTTGACTGTCGATGTCGCTTTGATGTTGGAAACAGATCTAGGATTGGAATTAATCGAGTCTGCTCCATTTTAATCGCTAAGAAATGCGTTAAATTCAGGCTGCCAAAATGGATCTGGTCCCGGCGAGATCCATTTTGGTTTTTTCGCATTGCTCTGGTAAGCCTTGCAATTTTGAAATAGCTGGAACTGAAATGAATCCATCCTGGCCCTACTTTCTTGGAAATGTGGCTCAAAGACCTAACCAAGATCTGGAAGTAATCGACAAATATACGGGCGAAGTTGCTTCGCGAGTTGCCCTGGCAGATGCGGATACAATCGATAAGGCAATTGAATTAGCAACCGAAGCTGCGGAACCGATGAGACGGTTATCACCTCATCGTCGCCAGTCGATTTTGAATCACTGTGTCCTGCGATTTGAGGAACGTCGCGACGAACTCGCACATAGTCTCTGCGTTGAAGCGGGAAAACCTATCAAAGATAGCCGAAGCGAAGTTCAACGATTGATCGACACGTTTCGAATTGCCGCTGAGGAATCAGTTCGAATCGAAGGTTCCGTATTAAATTTAGAAATCGGTAAACGGACCGAAGGTTACCGAGGCATGGACAAACGTGTGCCCATAGGTCCCTGCTCGTTCATTTCTCCGTTCAACTTTCCGTTGAATCTAGCGGCTCACAAAATCGCACCGGCAATTGCGGCCGGATGTCCGTTCGTGTTAAAGCCAGCCAGTCGTACACCTGTGGGAGCCCTGCAAATTGGCGAAGTGCTGGCTGAAACCGACCTTCCTCAGGGGGCGTTCTCAATCTTGCCCTGCAAATCATCGGAAGCAGATGCCTTTACCACAGATGATCGCTTAAAGCTTCTTAGTTTTACCGGATCACCTGAAGTTGGTTGGGATCTTAAATCCAAAGCAGGTAAAAAAAGAGTAGTTTTGGAACTTGGCGGAAATGCGGCCTGTGTCGTCGACGAAACCGCTGACCTGGAAGATGCAGCCGACCGAATGGTGACGGGAGCATTTTATCAATCAGGTCAGAGCTGTATCAGCGTCCAACGGATTCTCGTTCACGATTCAGTTTACGATTCTTTCTGCAAAATCTTGGTAGCCAAGACCCAAGCTCTCAAAATGGGAGATCCCAAAGAAGACGACACCTTTATTGGCCCCGTGATATCGGAATCCGACGGCAAGCGTTTAAAAGAATGGATCGATCAAGCCATTTCTGCTGGCGGTCGATTGCTTTGTGGCGGTGGTCGACAAGGATCGATGGTGGAAGCCACGTTACTTGAAAACGTGCCCAGTGAATTGCCCGTCTGTGCCGAAGAAGCGTTTGGACCGGTAGCGGTTCTTTCGAAGTTTGCCAATTTTGATGAGGCACTCACCCAAGTCAACGATAGTCGATACGGTCTGCAAGCAGGGATTTTCACCACGAATTTGCACCGAGCGATGAAAGCTTGGGACACATTGGCGGTTGGTGGTGTGATCATCGGTGACATCCCATCCTGGAGAGTCGACAACATGCCCTATGGGGGTGTCAAAGATAGCGGTCTAGGCCGCGAAGGTATTCGCTATGCAATCCACGACATGACGGAAGGCCGCCTGCTCGTCATCCGTGATGGAGCCTAAGAAGCCGCCAGTGAGACCTCATCTACCAATCCTTGCATTAGTCCTATCGCCTTTTGGAATCGCAAGTTCGACTGGCGAAACGGTTGAGCCAGTTGCGTGGCTGTTGTCGGCACTGGCAAGTCTGGCCCTGCTGGCTGCCTCATTTTCCAGCAGCGGATTCATTTTAGCACTGATCGCCACCGCCTCGGTTTTCGTCACGATTTTAATTCGAGACTCGGTCCTTGATCACCCGTCCGAAACGTTGATCGTCGGGGCGTCATGGATCGCGTGGACGATAGCGGTTAGTGACCATTGCAAAACAAAGGTTTTAATGCTGTCGATGGGCAGCGACTACGAAGCCGGAAGGCGGTCCAGTGATCGGGCAGTAGGAAATCGAGAGTTCCTGCTGACTGCCTTGGGGGCGACAGCCATTTGTGGTGCGTTTTTGTGGTGCGAAGCGATCGAAAATAAAGCCATTGATTGGAGTGCGACATACGGTTTGGGCGTTGTCAGCATCGCCTACCTGGCCTATCTCAAAACATTAACGTCGCTGGGGCGATTGAGCATTATTTTAAGGATTGGGCTGCTGGTTTGCGGGACTGCGATGGTTGTGACTGCCCACTGGTTTGGTCTCGCGATCTATGCATCGCTCGCTGGATGCCTTGTGTTAATCATTTCGAGCACCATCGATCGTTGGTCGATATTTTCTGGGGCATGGTGGTCCCCGATTGTCAATCATCCTGCCCGACTTCTTGCGATTCCATTTCTGTTCGCCTGCGCCATTGGGACTGGTTTGCTTCTGTTGCCTGTTTCTTCAACCGGATCCAAGCTATCGATTCTTGATGCGGCGTTCACCTCGACCAGTGCTGTTTGTGTGACGGGGCTGATCGTGAAAGATACTCCGACTGATTTCACCATGCTGGGGCAGATCTGGATCATTTTGTTGATTCAATTTGGCGGTTTGGGCATGATGACAATCTCCAGTTCCGTTTTCCAGCTTCTTGGACGAAGAATGGGGATACGTCAAGAAAAATTGCTGACCTCCATTTCTCAGCGTCCGGCATCGGTGCACCGACAATCGCTGTTTCGAGTTTTAAAATTTACTTTTGTTGTTGAATTAGCTGGCATCGTCATTTTGTCCATCCTGTTTATCGACAACGGTGATCGGGTCGTGGACGCATTTTGGCGAGCCACGTTTACTTCGATTTCAGCTTTTTGCAACGCGGGATTTGCACTGCAAACCGACAGCCTTGGTCCCTACGCCGGTGAGCCACTCATCCTGCATACGATTGGAATATTAATCATC
>JBCCSJ010000091.1:0-17402 GCA_039200505.1 Planctomycetota bacterium
GTTTTCGCTACCCCTAAAGACGAACTCTACAATGAAAGCGATATCACTCAGTGGTGGCGACTGGAGCCAACGGCCAGTTGGCGTGCCCCCGATGGAGCGGGTTCCAGCTGGAAAGATCGTCTGGATCACCCCGTCGTTTGCGTCACCTATGAAGATGCTGCTGCGTATGCCGATTGGGCCGGAAAAAGATTACCCACCGAAGCCGAATGGGAAAAAGCAGCTCGCGGTGGTTTGGAAAGAAATACATTCGCCTGGGGTTCGAAAATGTTTCCCAAAGGCAACGACGTTTGGATGGCCAATATTTTCCAGGGAACCTGGCCCCACGACAATACTTCCGCCGATGGCTTTGCCGCCACTTCCCCGGTTAAATCATTTCCTCCCAATCCTTACGGCCTTTATGATATCGCCGGCAATGTGTGGGAGATGGTTTCGGATTACTACCATCCCCGAGCATTCGAAATGCCTTCCGCCAAAAACAAAAACCCGAAAGGCCCCTCGTTAGCTCAGGTCACGCAACCCGGCCAACGCGTGACTTTACGAGTCATGAAAGGTGGTTCCTTTCTTTGCTCTGACGTTTGGTGCAAAGGTTACCAACCGGGATCGCGGCAACCATTTGATAACGAATCCCCCACCAACCATGCTGGTTTTCGCTGTGTGGTTGACTCACGTTAAGGCGAATGAACGCGTCGCTATGACAATTCGCTTGTTTTAAGGATTAGAAGTGGCGTCTACATAAAAAACGGCAAACCTGAATCAACAGGTTTGCCTTGTTTTTAAGCCTTTGGTTTAGACTACCAAATGGTGGCCGTAAATTTATCGCTTTCCTTGCTGAACTTTTGGCTGCTGAATCAAATAATTGCGGCTTGGCTTCGCCGTGGTCGAATGACTCGACCGAGGGTTTCCTTTTGGGGAACTGGCCTGAATGATTGGAGGCATTTTTGATTCAGTGGCATAGTCAAGCACAGATGGCATCGAATTTTTCGGGACATTCAACGTGGTAGCTGACTGGTTTTCCGGTTTGCCATACAGGTATTCGTCTACTTTTTCCATCTCAGTGACTTCCCACTGGTAAGCACAAGCATCACATTTCACCGAAGATTTTTTGAAAACTTTAATACATCGGATCTGACCGCATCGTACCTGTTTTGGACACTCCTCAATCTCGCATCCGCAGCAAGGATCACCGGGACACGCCTTGAGCCGAAACAACTCGCAAAGCTGGGCTCTTAAGTTAAAAATAGGTCGCGGGAGACAGATATCGGGTACTGCAATTTCTTTAGTCGATACCTCGTAGACCGTTTTCTTTTTAGAAGTCTTCTTCAACAAGCCAACCGCAACTTTGGCACTGCATTCAGGACAATCAACACATTCTTCCTGAGCATGAAGAGTTGGAATTAACAAAACTAAGAACATAATCGCAAGAAATAGATTTTTCATTTCACAGCCTAAATTTAAATCTGAATGGGGTAACAGGGCACATCCGTCGGTTTAAAAACGGTTAAAAGTCAACCATAAAACGCATTCCGACGATGTCGTAATCGCCTCCGATTCCCGGTCCGCTACTGTCAGCAATCGTTCCGTGGATATAGTTAAATTGGACGCGAGCATAAGGGTTCCAATACCAATTCATTCCGAGAGTCAAGCTTTCGCCAGTACCGCCGAAAATATCGACTGAATTAAAATCAGCCCATGAATATCGAGCCGCGAGTTGCCAAGCCCCTTTACCTCGCTGAGTATTACCGTCTTTATCCCGAACCATGAAGAAGTTCTCGAACGGTTTAATGCGACCCAAGGTCCCCGATGATCGCGACCACGGCATGTGCTCTCCGGTCAAAAAGTACGACGCATAGACGTATCCACCGTGAAAATTAAGGTCGGCTGCATTATCCCTGGTAAGGCCAATCATTTGATACTCACCGACCAGTTGAAGCGGTCCGTAGTTAAAGACTTTTTCCAAACCCAACAGCCGATAATTATCTGCCCCTGCGATCCGACCAGTGTCCAGCCAACGACTAGCTGAACGGGCCTCGGGTCGATGGCGGAATCGAGCTTCATTGGCATCTGGTCCAGTTGAACCGTTGTCCGAGGGAGTCGAACCGTCAGGAAATGCCCACGAACCAGCGACGGCCCAATGAGCGTAACCGCGACCGCCTGAACCTTCGTCGTACCAATATGTGTTCGCAAGTCGACCTGCGAACTCCGGTTGCCAATGATCGTTGGTATAGTTTCCTTCGTCCTGCACCAAACGCTGATTGAAAGCTCCAAATCGCCAGTTCCAACTATCATTCGCCGAAACGTTATAGGCTTGAATCCCCACGCGACGAGCATCTTGATTGAACGACTCGATGACAAACGGTCGTTCGAGAAACACGTTGTAACGACTACTATTTAGGTGATCCAGACCGTAGGGTCGCTTCTGATTACCGACTAGGATCTTTCCGAACATTGGAATGTCTTTGAAACCCAACCAGGCATCTCGAAACTCAGATTGATTTCCACCTGCAAATTCCATTTCAATTCGATAGTCCATATTGGACGGCAGGTCACCGCGAACACCGAATCGCATTCTTCGAAACGCGAATCGGTCCTGAGGACCTGCAGGCCCCCCTTCGAGCTGATCGATGCCGGGCGAGGATTCAGGAAAACCCCAGTAGTCCAAATGGACTCGCCCTACGATCTTCATCTTGGAATCGCTATGTCCCGAATTGATTTTTAGACGAAGTTCGTCATCAAAATCAGAGTCCAATTCGTCGACCGACTCGGTCAACTTTTCAATCGCTTTTTGGTTGCTTTCTACCGTTGAAGCCTGCTCCTCTATCGCTGATGCGAATTCAGACAGTGATTCCTGATTCGCCTTCAGCGACATTTGCTGGTTTTGCAAAGATTGATTAAAAATTTCGAGGGTCTGATTGACTTGTTTGAGTTCACCAACAACCGATTTTCCGTTAAGGAAATCGTCTACCACTTTCCCTGTTTCTATTTCCTGACCTGTCGCCAAATGGCTCATCAGAACAACCGTTAAAAGTGGCACCAGTGCCAAAAGGTGATTCTTCATTGTTTTCCAAAAATCCGAAAATACGAGCAAGGGTGTTACATTCGGATTTTCGGTTTCTTCTAGCGGAATATCCAAATGCTTCGTGAAAGGTGGAACGTTCGCCTCAATCGGTAGAAGTTAACAAGCATTCTGATACGCCTCATGAAAGATCTGCGCGCACGGCGTTTTTTCAAACTGAGATAGCTGCAGCGTTTGCTCTTGGCCTGGACCGCTGCCCAAATCTGTGATGGAAGTGTCCAACTCAGGTTTTTTTTAGCCAGTCTTTTTCAGAGCACCTCTTTTCAAGTTCCAGGTGGGGAAAACCGATTTCGGCCAAGACATTCAAAGTCAGGGCGGTCTTTCAAAGTGCCTCGAATGTCGGCGAATTTCGAGACTTTGAATGGTTCAAGGCTGCTCAAAAAATGAGGGACTCCAAGTTTAGGCATTTTATTCTCAGACAAAGATACGTTTGGAATCTCCTGATCGTCCGTTTTCCCGCTGTTTTTCCGAAAACAGAGGCATTGATGTTTGTTTTTCGAAGGAATCGGCATATCCTTCTTATGTGAAGAAACGATTAATTTTCGGTTAACACATCTTCACGTTCCCTTCTCGATTCTGGCGGAGTTCGCAATGACCCGGTTTCAACAAGTTCTTGACGACATCCTCGAAAAACTTTCCAACCAGTCTCGGCACGTGGAATTCATGGTCCAACAGGGCCTTAAAGCTCTGGAAACTCATTCGGTCAACTCTGACAACGTCCGGGAACTGGAACAACTGGTCAACCAGCATGAAATAGAAATCGAAGAAAGCTGTTTGAGCGCCCTAGCACTCTTTCAACCGAGGGCAGGGGATCTACGCACCATTTCAACGGTATTGAAAACGAACGGCGAACTGGAAAGAATCGCCGATTTGGCGTTGAATCTGATAGAGCGAGCAGAAGCACTGTTGGAATACAACAACGTCGTGATCCCCGAAAGTCTATCCGAAATGGTTCGGTATTCGTTGAAAATGGTCGAAGACGCGGATCAGGCCTTGGCTTATCGCGACGTCAAACTCGCACGCGACGTTTGCGTTCGCGACGATCAGTTGGACGCTATGAACCGGGATCTGATCCAAACCATTGCTTCAAGGATCGAACGCAATCCCGAAACTGTACGAGCAGATCTCCACATTTTTTCAGCCTCACGAATCATCGAAAGAATCGGTGACCACGCTACCAACATTGCTGAAGATGTGATGTACATGGTGGACGGACATATCCAACGCCACCAGTTTAAACTTCCCAACGTAGACCTCTCGTTTCCGGTTCACAAACCCACAAATCAATTTTAACTCCAATCGAAGATTTGATTCATCAACAGGAAAGGTGTGTCCTTTTTAGCCCAACTTCGTTTGTCGTTTTAATATCCAATTGATTGTTATTGGTTGGGATTTTAATATTGTAATATGGGTATCTTCAAACAGTCATCACTGATGTTTACCCCAGTCCGCAGCCAGAAATTGGTTAAAAATTCAGGTTGGATTGGTTTCAGGATCCGAGCCAGCTCGCAAAAAAACAACCGTTTTGAAGAATCAACCAGCCAAAGCAATCAAGACGCCTTGACCGGAAAGCTCTATTTCCACACATCCCGATCGAGCATTCGATAGTTGATGGCTTCGGTGAGATGATGGACTTCGATATTTTCGGAGGCTTCAAGATCGGCAATCGTTCGAGAAAGCCGGAGCACTTTGTCGTGGGCACGGGCCGACAACCCAAGTTCATTGACGCTGACTTTGAGAATATTCATGCACTCGCTGTTTAACTGACAGAACTGCCGAATCTGTCGACTCGACATCTGAGCGTTGTAGTTGATATTGCTTTCAGCAAAGCGTTCAAATTGAGCTTTGCGAGCATTGATGACGCCTTCACGAATCTCACCGCTCGATGTTCCCGGAGTATTCGAAGATAGTTCCTTGAATTCGGCGGCGGGAACTTCAACATGGATATCGATTCGGTCCAGCAGCGGACCCGAAATTTTCCCCATATATTTTTCAATCTGAGGGGGCGTGCAATTACAGTCTCGCCTAGGATCGCTGCGATATCCACAGGGACATGGATTTAGAGCGGCCACTAACATAAAGTCGCTTGGAAAAGTGGTCGACTGCATCGCTCTGGATATAGTGACAACGCGATCTTCCAATGGCTGGCGCAACACTTCCAGGGTTCGACGATTGAATTCGGGCAATTCATCAAGAAAAAGAACACCGTTATGGGCCATCGAAATTTCACCCGGCATTGGGGTGCTGCCGCCGCCCACCAAACCTGGTTCACTAATCGTATGATGAGGCGATCTGAACGGACGGGTTGCCATCAGCGGTTGCCCCGGCCTCAGCCGCCCCGAAGAACTATAAATTCGCGTGGTTTCGATTGATTCGTCGGGCGACAATTGCGGAAGTACCGATGGGATACGTTTGGCAAGCATCGTCTTTCCGGACCCAGGTGGCCCGAGCATAAGCAGATTATGAGAGCCGGCCGCTGCAACCGTGATTGCTCGTTTGGCCATTTCCTGTCCGCGGACATCGGCAAAATCGACGTCGTAGTTGGCGAATTCTTCGTAGATTCGATGAATTCTTGAAGGAGTTGGATCTAACTCAATTTGACCAGCAAAAAATCCAGCCGCTTGGGAAAGCGAATTAACAGCGATCACTTCGATATCCTCGACAACAGCCGCTTCAGCGGCATTTTCGTTCGGCACAACGATCCCTTGAAAACCCAACTCTCGGGCCTTCATCGCCATCGACAGCACCCCTTTGGCCGGCCGAGTGTGACCTTCGAGGGCAAGTTCACCTACGACTGCGAAGTGCTGCAGTTTGTCCGATTGTAGCTGACCACTCCCAATCAAAATTCCAAGCGACATCGGCAAGTCAAACGTAGCGGCCTGTTTAGGCAATTCGGCCGGAGCCAAATTAATGACGATTCGATCCGCCGGCCGAATAAAACCTGAATTTACCATCGCCCGTTCGCAGCGGTGAGTGCTTTCTCGAACTGCCGCCTCAGGTAGCCCTACCAAAATTGTTTTCGGGGCCGCTCGTGGCGAAACATCGACCTCGACCTCCACTGGCATTGCATCGATCCCGAGCAACGAAAATGTAAATAACTTGGCCAGCCTTCCACTGCCTGGAGCGCGAAACTCCCGAGTGCTATCGATGTCTTGTTGATACGACATTTCGAAACTCCTTCATTCATTTTCCATGGGAATCGATTTTCGTGATCAAAATCGCAAAATCGCCCCCGTCGCCTTATCACGGGCAACCGTTTCATATCTTTAATTGATCGTTAAAAAAAAGCATAATTTAAATAGGTTGTTAGGACTAAAACTCTGGTTCGTCATGAACCGTTTTGGCAAATTCTTATTGGCGGGCTCTTAGTGTTTGTCGAATCACCGCGGATGTCGCCGAAACGACTGGCCACAAATTTAATGCCGTATGGTAATTGGCTAATCAACCGTGTAAGAGGCGGCCATCCTTTGAATCATCTCCGCAAATTCACGTTTGGCTTTGGGAGGTCCGATGAGTTCGGCATCGTCCATCAAGCTCAATACTCGGGGAAAAATTTCGAGCTTGTTTGACGACGGGACCGACAACTCGATATCTCCATTCCTCAATTCTTTTATCTTTTGCTCGGGATGCCACGGATCTTCAGCGACGTAACTGGCAGCCTTCGCAGAAATCCGCACCTTAAAGTTTTGGGGCTTCCCAACAAAAATTCCCATGCCTTTTCCAACAAAGTCGTCCCAATTGAGACCTTTGGGAACTTTAAACCATTCATCGAGAATCGTTGCCTTCTCGAACCGATCGAGTTTCAAACTACGCATTCGATTTTCGGTCTCTTCTTCAGTTTCCGCGGGGATCTCACAGGCACCGCAAATGATATAAAGACTGCTTTGAAAAAGGGCGATCGTGTACGGTTCGATTTTGCGAGTCTTTTTTGGTTTTCCGGGTGCTTGATAAATGATTTCAACAACACGATGTTCGACAATCGCCCGATTGATCGTCTTGATCATTCCATGATGTTTTTCATAACTTTTTGCCGGCACCCCTAGCACGCGTAACGTTTGGGCATACTTTTGATAGTGATCCAATACACCACTGGGGACTTCCTCCTGAATTTTATTCCAGAACGATTCAATTCCCATCCAGAAAGGTGTCCCCGCCAATGGATGCAACATTTGTCGCCCCAACGATAACGCGATCAATTCTGTTGCCGAAAAACTGATTTTAGTCGTTGCTTTAGCACGAGGCCCAAGCTTCCAGACTTTGCCACGCGGCGAATCATGAGCCGCCACGTCAATTCCAGCAGATTGAAGAGCCTCAAGATCTCTTCGAATCGTACGGCTGTGCAGTGACGTCAAACCAAGCTCATCAACAATATCGGTTTTGATTTCTTCAAGCGTTTTTCCAAATCGGACTCGTTCCAGAATCTGCAAAATTTTATGCTGTCGAATCAATTGTTCGTTACGAGCCATCGGCTAACTTCCCGTGTTCCCGGCAAAATTCAAAATGGTGTAAATCAGTACATCCATAATTATGAACTTCTTTGACGCTCTCGCCAAGCATGGGTAAATTCAATCCGAATATTACCTTGGATACCAAGGCTTGGTGATTGGATTTGAATATTCTCGGATTGAGTTGAGCTACGTCGACGTCTTTGAACCATCGAGATTCCGGTTGGAAGGGCAAACTTGGGTCGCCAATCGCGGCTGAAACTTTAAAATAGACAGATTATTGATCCGATGGAGGAAAACCAATGTCCAGAAAAAAAAGAGCTGTCGTCTGCTTGAGTGGAGGGATGGATTCGACGTCCCTGTTATTGAGACTTCTTGCGGAAGGTCGTCAGGTATTCGGCTTGAGTTTTGATTACGGACAAAAACATCGAATCGAATTGAATCGCTTAAAACAAAACCTTAATTATCTTCGCGATCACGATATCGAAGTCGACAGCCAAATTCTGGACATGTCAAAACTGGGGACACTCTTTCATTCCGCTTTGACCGACTCGAATTGGACGGTTCCTACTGGGCACTACGAACAGGAAAACATGAAACAGACGGTCGTCCCAAACCGGAATGCCATATTCAGTTCCATCGCTTATGGCTACGCGTTGTCAATCGCCGTTGAATCCGATGCCGATGTCGATTTTTGTCTCGGTGTTCATAGTGGTGACCACGCCATTTATCCCGATTGTCGGCCTGAATTTTACGAAGCGATTTTCCATGCTTTTTCAGTTGGAAACTGGGAATCCGAGAAAGTTAGTCTCCACATTCCTTACATTGAAATGGACAAAACCGCCATTCTTCAAGATGCCGCTGAATCCATAGACAAACTTAAACTCGATTTTGACACGATTTTTCGGAATACCTGCACCAGCTATCAACCTGATCGTGAGGGAAAGTCGCATGGTTTGACCGGATCCGACGTGGAAAGGATTCTTGCATTCCATAAATTTGGGAGGCCAGATCCGCTGGCATACCGAGAACCGTGGGAAACCGTATTAAACAAAGCCCTCGAAATCGAGCATCGTTATTGGCAAGACCGAGATTCAATTTGACCAATTAATACAACTGATAACTTTTGACCTCGCAAGTCCGATACACCGAAATGGCCCGGTGCCCCAATTCTGTCATGCCTGCCCGATTGCTTATTCCTGGCAGAAACCACTGTTCCACTTCAGGGGGAGCCTGCCAAGTGATCATCATTCCATTAGGAAGCGGCTCTCGATATTGCGTGGTTCCGGCACCGTAAAAAACGAAAATCTCTTCTATGATTTCCGCTTCGACCAATCCGTTGACCTTGCTCCAGCACTGCCGAATGGCAAGATTTCGCCGACCGTGAAAACCGAGTCCGAAATCAGGGCTTGCAATGGATTGTTGAAGAATTCGATTAAAATCAGTTCTTCCAAACCACCACGGCCCAGCAGGCCAAGATTCTTTGGGGCGGTCAGCGTCGGCAAAACGGAATAGCTTAGTTCCAGGTGTTAATTTTTTGACTCGAGGACTACGGATACCAGAATTGACTAAGTCTGCTAGTTTGGAATTTACTGAATCGAGACTTAGTCCTGAATTGACCGTCATTTTAGTACCTCAATAAGCTTTTTTGAACGAGCTGCGTAACAACAGAATATGATTAGATCAGCTTTTGCACATCCGATCAAAATTTCGACTTCTTGTTAAACACATTTTCTCAATGGACGAATACCTAAATCGAATTTCGGAAGAGTGGCGAGAAAGGGCAGGGGAACTAGGGCATTGGGCCATGGAGCGATTGGTAAATCGAACCGACATCTGGGGCCGATATCTTACTCCAAAATATCGTGGAGACGAACAAAAAAATAAAGCGATTACTGCTCCGTTTCAAAGAGAACGAGGGAAGATCTTCCTTCAAGTTTCTTCCCTAATCAAACATTTTAAAGCAAGAGACGGGGGCGGAGTCCTCGGTCTTCATAGTGCTTCCAAAGAGGGTACATCTCGGTGGATGGCAATCGATATCGATCTGCATGACGACGATGACCTTTCGGTGACTCGAGAGGGGAACTACGTGGCTGCACTTGCATGGCGAGATCAGTTAGTCAAATTCGGCTTGGACCCGTTGCTGACTGATTCAAATGGGAAAGGCGGTTTTCACTTGCTGGTCGTATTCGAGAGAGCAATGGCAACTCGATCAGTTCAACGGTTTTGTAAAAATTTGGTTGCCAACTACCAACTTTTAGGCGTTGACCGGGAACCGGACCTATTTCCCGGTTCTTCTTCCAATCACGCCGGTAGCTGGCTAAGACTGCCCGGCCGACACCATACCAAAAATCACTTTACTCGTGTTTGGAACGACGAACCCTGGTCGAACGACCAAACTTGGCTGGAAGGCCATGAAGCAATCGACCGTATCCTTGATATCACTCCTGCCAGTGCAAAGTTATTGGAAGAGCAGGGGATGCTCGTCAAACTTCAGACGATCTGCCTCGATTTTGATGGAGTCATTCACGCCCATTCCCATGGCTGGCAAGGCGAAGATGTGATTCCCGACCCACCCGTTCACAAAGTCGACTTGGCCATCAAAGAGTTGCGAAAAGACTATCGGGTCGTCGTCTACTCAGCCCGATGTCGGACCGAAAAAGGCGTCGTCGCAATTCAGGCATGGCTGGAAAAATATAACATCAAAGTAGACGAAGTTTGTTTTCACAAACCGCCAGCTCACGTGTACGTGGACGATCGGGCCGTTTGCTTTTCAGGAGACTGGCAGCAGACAATCGCGGACATCCATTCATTTCGAAGATAACAATCCATTTCAGGGGTTTTGATGAAACGTTGGCATACTTTATTATTCACGATTTTTTTGGTTCTGACTTTTGGAACTCACGGGAACGCCCAGGTCCAAACTACGCTGCCGGATGGAGTTAAAAAAGTCAAATTTCTGAACTACGAGTCCTGCATTGAATTGTTCAACCCAAATTGCCGAGTAGTCCTGGGTCACCATGTAGGCGGAAGAATTCTTGCCTATGAAACTGACGGAAAGAACATTTTGTATGTAGATCCTGACGAAAAAAACTGGACTCCTGGCGACCTGGAACAAACCGCCAAACCGTCGGCTGGTCGGTTCGACATTGGACCTGAAGTGAAACTCCCCCGTACGGGAGTCATCTGGAATGGGAGCTGGACCCCAAAAATTGTAGGAAAACGAAAGGCCCAATTGACGAGTCAGATTGACCCTGAATTCCAAATCCAAGTCACCCGAGAATTCGAATTGGATGAAACAACCACTCGATTAAATATCACTCAAACCGTCACCAATTGTGGCAAACGCGAAATCCAAGTGAGTTTTTGGAGCCGTACTTTTGCAATTCACGGAGGAATCGTCGTCGTACCCTGCAATCCAGAACTGAGTTTGTTGCCGAATTGGTATTACATGTCGAGCTCAAAATATTTGATCAATTTTAAACCTGAGGATCCGAATATTTCCAGGATCGACAACTTCTTGGTGATCCAAGGGCCTCCTGAAAAACCAAAACTTGGGTTCGACGCGACGCGAGGTTGGGTCGGCTACCAGGCTCCCAACGACCTATTGTTTGTCAAGCGGTTTCCAGTCGACATGCAGCGAAAATCAGGAGAACCAGGGTGGTCTCATTTTTCAGTCTTTTATCCTCAAAGCGACAAACTTCCCGCCTGCGAAATCGAACCCATCGGGCCTTTGGAATTACTTCAACCAGGAGCTTCCGAAAGTTATTCAGTCCAGTGGGAATTGCTGGCTAATCCATTTCCCAAAGGTGGAATTCTGGACCCGCACAAAATTGAAGCACTCGTTCGACAACCGGTAGATCCGGCTTGGATAGTCCCCGAGGGCCCAAAGGGACGATAAGTTTGTAGCAATGGGTGCCTTCCGTGGATCAAGAAACCGATCGCAAAGCCGTGAGAGGCGACAGGATTTGCGTGTGTGATGGTCTCTGCCGTCCCCTCACGACTAAGGGTGCGATTTGGTTTTTGATTCCATAGCTTAAACCCATGGTTTTATGATCTCGCCACTTCGTGGCTGGAGATTGAAATTCAATGGAAACCTTCTAACTCTTTCAAATTCACTAATTAGGATCCACCGACTTCAAATAATTGAGTAGTTCAAAGATTTCATCTTCAGTGAAGCGGTCCATCAGGGCTTTGGGCATAATACTCACGCTCGATTTCACCATGTCGTCAATATCATCTTGATTGACAACAGTTGGTTCGGGTGACTCTGGGTTGGGTAAAATTGAAATCGTATCTTTGTCCTCGGCCAATACGATCCCTGACACCACCTCACCTTCCAAAGTCACAACTTTTCGAACAATGTATTTTGGTTCAATCTTGTGGGAAGGTTCCAGAATCTCTCGCAAAATGCCCGGGCCATCTCCCTTCCACCTGGACCAGACGTCAGTCAGTTCAGGCCCCACCGCTTTCCCTTCGCCGGATACTTGATGGCAGGATGCGCAAGTCGCTTCCGCGAAGATTTTTTTGCCGATTTGTTGTGATCTTCCTCGAAGCCCCGACTCAATTTTTTCGGCTAAATCATCGACGGTCCACGCTTTTACGAACGGTCGATTCGAACCTACCGGATCCTTGGGCTCTACTGGATTTTGTTCAAATGCGGCTAGATCTTCGACCACCACCATGACCCCGTACATTCTCATCCAGTGACCGGGGAAAGTACAAACGTAAGGATACTCTCCTGGTGTCGTAGGTACCTGGAACGTAATTCTACCCTGAGTTTCGGCCTGGATCATTTCGGTCGCCGCGATTACCGAGTCGGAATTTGGGACGTACTGCTTTCCTGACGCCCCGATCTTTGGGCCTAACTCGGCTGCTTCCAACGCGACATTTTGGAGCTCCCCAGGAGATGTAATCACCAAATTATGAGCCATCAGATCTTCATTGTTGAGGATAATCTGCAAATCGGTTCCTGCCTGGACTGCAAACCACGGAATGTCGTACCGCATTTCTTCTTCGACCGCATGCAACAACACCACTCGAACCGTCACGTCAGAAAGTCGCTTTCGGAACGAATCACTTCGATCTTTGGGAATCAATCCCATCACCTGGTCTGCCAACTGCATCGCTTCAATAAAACTGTTGGACGTTCGATCCTTGGGGGGCGTTTCTTCGGCAAATTTAACAAGAAAGTTAGCTAAAAAATCGGCCGTTTCAGGGTTGCGATATTTTCGAGGGATCTTCGACAGAGCTTTCACGGCTGCCCGCATGAGAGAAGCGTTTTCGATCGACTGGGCAATGACCTGGAAATCGGATCCAGGGTCGACATCCATTGAAGCGATCGCATTGATAGCCGCGTTTTTTACGTCGTTGCCAGAAGTCTTTGATTGAAGCGTCGCCACCGCATGGCCATGCATCCGGTTTCTAATTTTTTGCGACCCGATTAACGGCAGAGCTTTCAACAAAGAGGCATTTTTACGGTCGCTGGCTTTAGCCAGTTCGATGGCTGATTCCAGTTTCCCCGCGATAATCAAACCGCTGTATCCGGCTTGCATCAGCGACTGGTTCTCAGCCTCCGTTGATTCGATCAATTGCTGCTCATGATTCGCCAACGAATCCGGTTTCTGTTGGAGCAACAGGCTAACCAACTGTCTGGCAATTCTTTGTTCATCTTTTTGGCTTGAATCCAGCGTTGGTATCAGGTCCAGCAATTCGGCAACCGGATCGGATGCGTTAATTCTGGAAATCGCCTGGAGTGCTCCGTCCCGATCCCCTTGCGACATACCATCGCGCAGCAGTATTTCCTGGTGGACCAATAAATACTTTCGATCGTCGTCTTTTCTGGGGACAAGCAACAGGCGAGTGTTATCGAGTCGCTTGAGTTGGTACTTTACGATTCGGGGATTCTTGTCGAGAAAAATCTTGGGTGCTTTTACTTCTTGTTCTTGCTGAACCCAGTGATGATGGTGATCATCAGCAAGAAGTTTTTGAGACGACGGCATCAGGATAAGTGTTCCCACCGCCAGCAACCCGATCAAAAATTTTTGCATCCTAGTTCTGTTGTTAGACAAAGAATTAGTTAGTACTCTCGAAACGTTTATTAACCGGCTTGCTTGCTGAATTACTCACGAAAATCTAATTTCAGTGACGCAAGCCGAACTTAATTGATGGTGAGTCCTGATAAAGATTGAGTTTATTCGTTTTCAAGATGCCTCATCGTCTCGTCCAACGTGTACTCCAGATATTCATCGGTCTCGTTGTTCAAAACATCAAGGACTGCTTCAGTTGCCTCTGCAGGGTCGAAAAAACTTGCTGCACGAACGGCTTCTGTGCGGACCAGTCCCGATTCGTCATTGATTCTTGGTTTTAACATCGCCAGCGAATCTGGAATTCGATTACGCCAGTAAGCTAAAACCCGGGTGGCCGCCGCTCGAGCGTGATAGTCGCTAGAATTTAACATTCGTTTTAAAAGTTTATCATTCACGACATTGTGCGTTTGATAAATCCATAATCCTTCCATCATGTAGAGTTCATAATCGGCTGCCGTTTTATCTAAACCAGCGATCCATTTTTCCAATTCAGGAATTACCTGATCCGTTTCCCGAGCCGCCAATTCACGACGAACACGATAACGCGTGCGATCCTCAGGTAATTTAAGATTGTCTAACAGCTGGGCAACCGAAGCACCATCAATTTTGGGTGGTGTAACCAAAGGTCGTCCTTGGTATGTGATCCTCCAAATTCGACCGTGACTATGGTCTCGATTGGGCTCTCGAAGATTATGCTGTAGATGGCCAATCAGGGCGTTGTGCCAATCGACAACGTAGAGGGCACCGTCCGGACCAAATTGAAGATCGACAGGACGAAAATTTCCATCGTCACAATTGAGAATCGCAGGAATTTCAGTCGCAAAATATCCGGTGCCTTTTTCTTCCAGTTTGTGATTCAAAACCGTTCGTTCACCAATCACGTTGTTTAAAAGATAATTTCCCTGCATCTCCTCAGGAAAATTTCGGCTAGAAACTAGTTCGCACCCGGAAGTAGGACGAATCCGTTTCTTGAGCAATTTGGGAGCGTCGGGAACTTTGACTCCTTTGCCAATTTTTAAAGTTCGACGGTAATGACCTCCGCCAGGATGCTTGTTTGGAAAATCAACCTTGCCAGAGATCAGCGTCGCCCAGTAATTCTGCCCCCCGGAAGCATCCGCGATAAAGTTTTGCCCCCACTTATTGAACACATGCCCCCAAGGGTTGGCAAACGCGTAGTTGACGTGAACTGAAGTTTCTCTTGATTTTGGATGATATCTCCAAACTCCAGCTTCATTACATCGCGTTACTCCATAGGGACTTTCGACTTGGGAGTACTTAAATGTCCCCTCGCAAAAATAGAGTCCGCCACCTGGCCCCCATTCAAATGCAGAAATTCCATGATGAGAATCGGCTGTTCCCAAACCCGTAACGATTCTTGTTCTCTCATCGGCAACATCGTCACCATCGGTATCTTTCAGAAAAAGAATATCCGGTTGAACCGCAACATAGGCACCACCATGTCCCAATTCGAATCCGGTCGGCACGTACAATCCGTCTGCGAAAACTTTACAGGTATTTGCTTCACCATCTCCGTCGGTATCTTCAAGGATCAATAATTTATCGTCCAATTTGGTTTTGGGTTTCCAATGTGGGTAGCTGGGCATCGTTGAAACCCACATTCTCCCTTGACTATCAAAATTGAGTGCAACCGGATTGGCCAATTCGGGAAAATCCTCTTCCGTGGCAAACAGGTTGATTTCAAATCCTTCCCCCATCTTGAATCGCTTGGTTTGTTCGCGGGCTGGGCTATATTCGAGACTTCCCAACTTTCCAGCTTTTCGCTGTTTGTCGTCAGCACCCCCCACGTTTGTTTTGGGATTGATGAATGGGAGAGTGTTTGAATCGTCAATTGGACCTGCAACCGATTCGCCTTGAGCCAATGCCCAAATTCGCGAATCTCGATTGGCGGTCATCTGGTCCAGAATCTCTCGCTCTCTTTCCATGACATCTTCATTGTTGTACGTCCCGTCGGATCCCGCTTTCCCACGCGTGCCGTAGATCGAGAATCCGTTGACGGCACGATAGCGGTGCCACCAGTGAAAGTTTTTATCTTCAATTGCTTTTACCAATTTCTCGTTGGGCTCAGGAATCTCTATCGCCTGACCAAACAGTGCTCGATTCAAAATGGGAGCCAACTGCTGGTAGCCCGCATCATTCAATTGAACTCCGTCTAACGTCATTCGAATGGCGGAATTGTCGAAAACTTTCTTCAGCGGCTGAAAAATGTCTGCAAATCCTACTTGATTCTTTTGGGCCACCGACTCAATCTTGGCGGTGTACAGAGCCAGATTTTCATTCATCTGTGCGCCATCAGGTAGATTGGCATCGCCTGTGTTTTCAAATGGCGATGGCGAGACAAGTACAATTTTCGGTCCGACGCCCGCAGGGTTATATTTGCTGGTTTTCGTTTGGCTGACCAGTTGGTCAAGCTTTTCCCCAAATTCTTCAACGCCAGCTTTACCGGCAAATGCCTCGTTATTCCCAAAAAAGAAAACGATCGCCGTTGCTCCAGAATGAGCAAGATGAAAATCGGGAGAACCGAAATTCAGAGACCGCAGCCGAACGTCAACTTCATCCCCTGGAAAACAAAGGTTTCGGACTGAGACCTCTTTATCCGAGTGAATCTGATGAAGCATCGTTTCCCAATGGTTGCGGTGCTGTAGACGCTCCCCAATAGAACCGCCGATTAGACAGATTCTTTCTCCCAAATCGATGTCCAAAGCTTTCCCAGCACTAGCGGCGGGTGCCGCCGGAACTTTTTCGGAAGCGTCGAATTGATAGATCGCAGTCGATGCGAGCCGAGGGTCTCCAGGGGCTGGCTTTTTTTCTGTAAGCGAGTTCGAAGTTTTCAAACTGGTTTTAAAATTGGTTTTTACTTTTTGAACTTGGATTCGATTCGATTTCGCTGATTCCGCAGTTGCCGTTTTTGATTTTTGTTGCTCCTTCTTCTTTCTCCACTGAGGTTTCTCTTTCCTTGGTTTGCTGGAATCCATTATCGGAGAATCCCAGCCAGCCAAATCGGATGGTTTGACTCCAACGTAATAATTGGAATTCATTTGAAAGGTGGAAGGATGGTACGGGCCGACCATACTTACGTTCATGTCGGGCTTGATCTCGTTTTCAAGTCCGATTGCCCAAAAGCAAGAATTGATAACCATGCGACGGAAGTCTTCATTTTGGATGTCTTCCGACGCTCCGGATGTGGTTGTAAACACCCTTCCGGTTTGCCCATCGCTGCCATGGTATTGTCTGACCCAGGAATTGGGACACGGATCTTTGTCCGGCATCGGGGCGGCATCCTTTTCCATCGTTTTGAGAGGTTGTGTCATCGCCAAAACGGTGCTGCCCGGCATCGGTTCGGTCCAGTAACCTCCGCTTTCCGCCCACGGTTGTTCGACGCCCGTGAGAATCGGATGATCCGTCTGGTCTGAGACCGGTATAATCCGTGTGCTCATGACATGGTTTTTCCCATAGTGAGAAACCCAAGTTTCTCCCAAGACTTGCCTTCCAAATCCACCCTCGTATTCTTCCCCGGAAAATTGAAAATCGTATTTTGCGAACTCGGAATCTGAAGGAATCTTGAATGCGTGAGTTGACGTTCTTAAACCCACGATTGGGCCAGCCCGGTCAAGATATCGAGTGATGGGTTCCATTTGATCTTTGGGAAACTCCTGAAACCGTAAAAAAATCACAGCCAAATCGGCAGAATCCAAAGCCTCAGTGCCCGGCATAAAATTGGATCCTGGAACGATTGTTCCATCGTTTTTATCTAAAGTAAAAAGGACGGTGCATTTA
>JBCCSJ010000092.1:0-17176 GCA_039200505.1 Planctomycetota bacterium
AAGTACGTTTCGAGCGTGAGAGAACCTGAGTGGTTTGTCGCGGTGCAATCGCTCTAAAGTTTTAAGCACGCGGTCGGCAATGTCTTGGAAACGCTCGCGGTGCACGACTACGTTTCGGGTCTGTGAAACGCTGATTTCAATCACCTCTCCTGAAGCCTTTAATTGATCAAAGGTCTCATCAACCTCGACAATGCCAGCGCTACGAGCTAATTCAAACGGCTTCCAATTTAAATCATCGGTCAGATAAACACTCGCGGAGGCCCTGGTTATTGGATCCTTACTTGACATATCATGCAACATTTTTAGATCGCAATCAGTAGCCTTCTTTATCCGTCGAGCGTTGGGAGTGAGGATTCGCCCACCACCGATCGTTTCGACCGGAGATTGTCGGCGAATCACAAACGGTTGGTCCCAAACGGCTACCGCCGGTTCATTCAAAAAAATCTGGGCAACGCAGGAATCGCCAGGTTCAAGTTCCGGTCGATCTAACAATCGAACATTTCCTAACAATTCGGATGTACCAATGTGGAAACGGACTCGGGTCCTATCTTTAAAGGCTTCGTGCATTCTTGGCAGGTAATCAAACCGAATGGACATCAGCGAAGATGGCAGCAAGTGGCCAACGGAGCAAAGCTCATGTCCCCTTGAAATTTCATCGAGGTCAAGACCGGCTAGATTGATCGCGGCCCGTTGCCCTCGATGGGCCGAATCCGAATTCGAATCATGATTTTGGATACCCCGAACTCGAACCGAAGTGTTCCCTGGTTGAATTTGAATCTGATCGCTCACGGATACTTGACCACTGCTGATGCTACCGGTGACTACAGTTCCGTAACCGTCGATCGTAAAAGCTCGATCAATTGCCATTCGAAACGGACCGTTTCGACGTAGGACTCGATCCGTTTCAGCAACCTGTTCGCACGCGTCACTCAACGCCTGTTTCAATTCCTCAATCCCCTGCCCCGTTTTAGAACTGGTTTGGATGATGGGTGCGTCTTTGAGAAATGTATCGGACACGACTTGGCGAATTTCATCCTCAACCAATTCCAACCAATCGGAATCGGTCAAGTCGCACTTGGTCAATGCAATCACTCCCGTTGGTAAATCCAACATTCTCAAAATGTCGAGATGTTCCCGCGTCTGTTGTTTCACGGAATCGTCGCTTGCAACGACCAACAATGCCAGATCCATGCCGGTAGCACCGGCCAACATTTGACGGACAAATTTTTCGTGCCCAGGGACGTCGACGATTCCCAATTTATAGGGCGGTAAATCTAAGTGGGCATATCCCAATTCAATCGTGATTCCCCGCTTTTTCTCCTCGGGAAGTCGGTCAGTGTTGGTACCCGTCAACGCACCGATCAACGAAGTTTTGCCGTGATCAATATGACCGGCTGTGCCTAAAATGAGATCGCTGGACATCGTATCAAAGGAGTGTTTTCGATTGGGGGTCTAAGCCGACGCCGACGCAGATTCTGGAGAGCTTTTCCATAATCAAAACCAGACCACCAGGATCGAGCATATCTCCTTCACCCGACAACGTCTGTTCTTCAAAGTGGTAAATGTCCAATCGCGAACGACAGTTTTTTAGCAGAGAAAGCTTGTCCATTTCATCCCCGTTGAGCGTCATCGATCGAAACTCAGTCATCAATTCTTCGACCTGTTCTTCGACTTCTTCGCCCTCAACGTAAACGATGTCCATCGCTGAACGATCATGAGGAGATCGAACTGAAACCGCCTGAAACTTTCCGTTGTCTTCTTTTAAATCTTCAAGCTGATATTTTTCATCTATTTCATCTATGCACGCATGGACAGCAGCAGCCGAAGGGCGGCTTTCAGTTTCAAACAGGATGAAAAATGTATCCTGATAAAGGTATTTTTCATTTTCAAAAAAAGACACTCAATACTCCCGTCGCGTAGTCCTTGAACGATATCATTGTACCGCTCTGAATACGGGTTAATAGTGACGAAGCGAAAATCTGTTTGATTTGATGCCTAATCTGGCAAGTTAGTTTTCACCCAATTCTCTCGCTTTTTCAGTCGCGGCTTGGACCGCAGACATGACGCTGTCTCGAAAGCCCGTTTCTTCCATTATCTTGAGGGCCTCAATCGTCGTTCCGCCGGGGCTGGTAACCCTGTCTTTTAAAACAGCCGGATGCTCGCCCGAATCAACCAGCATTTCTGTAGCCCCTAGCACTGTCTGGACAGCAAGCTGCCGCGATGTTTGACGCGACAGTCCCATTAGAACGCCACCATCAATCAGCGCTTCGATAAATGTAAAAACATATGCCGGTCCAGAACCAGAAACTCCGGTCACTGAATCAATCAAATTTTCGTCAACAAAAACGCTGATGCCCGAACATGAAAACAAAGACTCAATTCGATCTCGTTCGCTTGGAGAAATGTCATCGGACGTCGCTATCGCACAAGCTCCCTTCCCGATGAGACAAGGAGTATTGGGCATCGTCCGAACTATTTTTTTGGTCTTCAACATTAACTCAAGTTGCATCACCGACACCCCGGCAACAATCGAAACCACAATCGTGGTTGGCGGGATTTTGAGTTCATCGACCGCGTCCACCCAATACTGCGGTTTGACAGCCAAGAAAAGAATGGGGCATTCCGCAACCGCTTGATTGGATTCTGCACGAATCACTTTGCACTTTGGATCCACCAAAGATTCAAAGTGTGAGCAAGCACTATCGGATGGATCGCTGATTTCAAACTGCACTGGCGGGAGTTCTGATTTTGAGATCCCCTGCGCGATTGCCGAAGCCATCTGCCCCGCACCGATAAACCCGATTCGATCCACTGAATTGCCTCCGATAACAAAAAAGCTTGTTGGTTGCTTTGAATGTTTTTCAAGTAATCTTGATTGTCGGCCTTTCAAGAAAGGATCGAAAGGGGACTGATCGCGGCGAAGAAATGATAGGGAGTCCAAAAGAACTCACCGAACGTGTGCGAGTTGCCTGCCGGAATCCCCGGGGCCTGGACACTTGGACAGGTCCACCAAGTTATTCTGGATTGGCCGGATTGGCCTGATGCAGCAAACTCAGACTGTGGGTAGCGTCACTACGATCGCCATTTTGTCACGATCTGACACATCATCCTTTCGAAACGCTGGTTTCTTTTCATTTGATTTCCGCGATTCCATCCCAAACGTGCTAGCGAACAAAAAATCAGGCCACTTTTATTACTGCCCATCCCCAAAGATGACCTAGACCGGCAATTAGCATTTTGAAACACTTCGCCGGTCAATTGGGTGAAAATCCAAGTCCAACGTTGGCAACCGAATACGGCAAGCGCATTTCCTGATTGCTGTTGGGTTACCGTAAGTTTTGTCGAGCACTTTATTTATCAATGGATCTCGAGATGACGCGCCTCACTTGTCTTTCGTCAGCTATTTTGCTGGCCATCTGTTTTACAAATTCCTCAGTTGCCCAGTTCGAACTGTTTAGCGGCAGAGGGGTCGATGACTCACTAATGAATGGAACGACCGAAACCACCGAGCCAGGATTGAGTGATTTTTCGTTTGGCGAACCGCCCCGGCTATTTAACTTTAGAAACCGGGAAGGCGGGCCACTATTGGGAAAACTGTTTGGGCAGGGTCAATCCAAGGGCGTCACAGGGGAACCCACATCAGGATTTTCGATTCCTACCCCCAGAATTCCTAGTTTAGCCGAATTTTTTCCACCACGAGATCCTTCCCGCCAAAGCATATTGGAAACCATCAACCTTCGGTCGAAAGACTTCGTTGATCGAACAACCGCTTGGGCTCAACAACAGAATGATCGAATCAAAGCCAGGACTTTTGAAACTTGGGATTCAATTACCCGTGGTTTTAATCGAACGTCTCAATCGCTCAGCGAAGTGAAGCCAATCTTCCCGCGAATCGGAAGAACCAATGAAGCTGAGGGGACCGCCAAGCTACGTTTTTAAAGACGCTTGGCAAGGCAAAATTCATCCATCAGCTGTGAATGGCTTGGCCGTATGTTTGACAAATTGATGACTTTACAAAATATAGCCAGGCTGATTTTGTGTGGGATGTTGATAGGTTGTGCGTTAGGCTGCCAACCCGATTCGCAAACTTCTTCTCACCATGTCGAGCCGGTGGTGGGCGACCCCAAACTTGAACAGAACAATTTCAGATCCAATCCGATTGAAACTCAATCAGGATTGGAAATTCTGGACAAACTGGTAGCAAAATATCGCTCCCTTCAATCGTATCGGGATTCGGCTGTCCTAACTCTTAAGTACCGCTTGAAAGACCAAGCGATGCGCGAACCGCAGCCATGGTCGGTCCAGTGGGATCAACTTGGGCGTTTGTCGGCTCGGTTCTTTAACGCGAAAATTGTGGCTGACGGTGAGCTTTTAAGTTGTTTCGTTTACGATATCGAAAGCGGGAATCTCGACAATCAGCACCTACTAATCCCCTATCAAAACGAATTGCCACTGCAACAGCTTTATCGGGATTCGATTGCCAAATATTTTTCAGCGGGATATTCCGAACTGCCATTGGACGAGTCGGATCTTTCGTCGGCTCCTCCACTGATTCCCCCAACATTGGCTTTGCTTTCCGACCAACTCAACTGTCCGTGGATCCACTCCCCTGAAAAAACCCAACGCTTGAAAGACGAGGTCATCGATGATCGCGACTGTTTTGTTGTACGCAGTCTGGCCGAGGATAAAACGGCTGATATCTGGATTGAAAAACAGAGTCTAAAGCTAGTCAAGATTTCGTTGCCACTAAAAATCCTCGCAAAAGAAGTGATCGTGGCACCTGAAATCAGCGACGTCGAATTGATCGCCACATTCGAGAACGCTCAATTCAATCCGGTTGTCAATCACGAAGACTTTGGCATAGAAGTTCGTCCTGACAGTACGCCTGTAAAACGGTTTGTCGCGGTCCCCGAGATTTTCCCGTCCGAATTGATCGGACAATCATCACCTGAATTTAAGTTGATTGTGCCCAACGGGAGAGCTCGAACGCGGCTTTATTTTGAAGGGAAAATTACTGCGTTTTTATGGATGGGCGGCGTCCGCAACCTCAAGCATGTCGAGGAACTTGGAAAGATCTGGAATCGTTTGGATCCAGAACAGTTTCATGTCGCTGCGATTTTTTCCGATTCGGAATTGAAAAATCTCGGCGAAAACCAGTTTGAACCTATCAATCTGATAGCCGAAACGGCGAATCCATTTTCGCTGCCTGTTTATTATGATCGACATCTTGAAGCCAGCAAACGTCTGAAGCTAAATACCAACCCAGCGTTGGTTGTGTTCGATCAGGATTCCAAAATCCAATTCTGCCGCTCGCTTGGGGATGACGCATGGAAGCAAGATTTGATCGCCGTGTTAAACCGAGTTAATCAGGGTGACGATGTTGCTTCAGAAATGAGAACGGAGTATTTGGGTTTTATTGATTCCTATCATCAACAACTCGCCGCACTCAGTGCACATAACATTCAATCAGAATTGAGGACGAATCGGGAACCAACGACCGACCAATCAGGAAATGAATTCAAGCTCAATCCGGTCAAGGTCTGGGATATCGCCGGACTACAACGCCCTGGGAATATGAAAACATCAATCGATCAAAAAAACAGCATTGAACACAAGGCTTTAGGCTTCTGGATTTTTGATGGATGGCGAACAATCTCAAAGCTTGGAATCGGTGGTTCCGTAGACTTACAATCAGAGCTTGATCTGGCCGCGAACGATGCGGTAAGCGTCTTAAGATTTGCAGACGATGATCCCTCCCGAACCCGTTGTGTGTTTTCAATTCTTGGGAAGCAGGCCTATTTGTTTGACGAAAATTGGGTGTCACGTGGCAAATTCCCTCGATCGGTGTCCGACCGAACGATCCGCGATGGTCAACTAACTGACGCCGATAAAGATGGACGACTCGATTTAATTCTCAGTCTCACCGCACCCGAAGAAGTTTGCGTGTTCGACATCGAATCGGGAGAAAGCCAGTCAATTTTTCAAGGACAGGTCAAATCTATCGGAGTCCAAGGCAACGATATTCTGATGTGCCACGCAGGAAGGATCATTAAACTGTCTTCAGGCAAACAGTTGGAAAGCAAACCGACCGAATTGCGTTTTCAACGAATGGTGGTCCATCAATCCGGCAAAGTTTGCGCTATCGGTGCTGATAGAGCGGGTCACTGGTCGGCGGTTGGTTTTGATGCCGAACTGAATCGAGAATGGACCATCGCAATCGGTCCGCAATATTTTGAAAACGAAATCGAGCCCCTGGTTTGTTGCCAATCCAATCAAGGCGAACTGATTTGGGCGATTGCCGACAGCCAAAACGTCGTGCAACTCGTTTCGGGAAAAGGTCAATGGCTGGGTGATTTTCAGGCGGACGAAACACTAACCGGAATCGGACTTGCATCGACGCCTGATTCGGTGGAACTCGCAATCGCCAACGAAACCAGTGTCCAATGCTGGAACCTGATCCGAAAATCCGCAATGATTCCCGCAAGCTTTCAAAAGGTCGATCCGCAAACAGCAACCCAAACCAAGTGATGATTGCCTTCTCTTGACGGCTTATTTATCAATTTGCGTGCGTTCAGAATCTTCTGAATTTTGGTTCTCTTTTCCATCCGGTGACTTTTTACGCGAGCCGAACAAATCCGAGAACTTAAATCCCGATCCATCATTGGGTGCAGTGATCCCGTTACCATTTTCAAACATACTTAAAAATAACTCGATCTCACCGGATTCAAGCACTCCGCTATCGTCGTAGTCGATATGGCCAAGATAAAGAGTCCTTTCTCCGTCAGGCATTTCGTCAGTTGTAATATTCCCATCTTTGTTCTTGTCCAATTCCCTCAGGTCCAAGAACATGCTATTCAGAAAAATACCGGGGCGAGTTCCCTGCGTCCGTTCTGGTCGAGCGTGGACTTCGTACTGCTGTTGGAAAGTTTGGCAAAACGTTTCCGCATCGTCGCAGACGGTGTAAGTGACCGTCGCAAGAAAAACTTCGCCCTTTTCAAGAATTTTACCGGTCGTTAAAAACTGCCTTGGATCTGCGTCGGCATCCTCTTTGATGTCATCACTTTCGAAACTCGTTTTCTCGAGTGCAAGGACTCCCTCGCATTCAAGTTCGACTGAAACTTTACCCGCCCGATTGTTCCAGTGGACGTCATAAATGGGGTCAAGGTAGACACCCAAATAAAGCTGACCATTTCCAGACACCATGCTTCGGGTGCCTTCAACTCGAAGCTTTGCAAAAAATGGATTTTCGTCTTCGATCGGCACAACATGAAATGCGGCCAGACCGGCCGGAAGTCTAAGCTTGGGCACAACGTTGGTTGGAATTTCTCTTTGCTTACCTGGCTTCATCACGCGAACCACATCTTGCACCGGTGTCGTGGTTTCCGATTTACCAACTAGGTATTCCAAATCATTTCGAAGCGTATCAGCGTTGCTCCAAAATCGTTTACGGACAATCACGCCATCGGGATCTAAAATGAATTCTCCATTAGGAGGATAACCGAATGCCTGGTTCACCTCATTTGAAATCGGATCACACAACCAAGGAATTTCCGTTTGAAGGCGTTCTTTCGCAACCTCGATATGTTTTAAACGCTCTTTCAAATTGAATGGCTGAACGTAACCATTGATTTCGGGGTGAGCGAGTGATTTATAAACAAAGAAAAAATTGACTTTGTCTTTGTAGTCTTTGTGCACTGCTTCCAAACTGGAAACATTTCGTAAAAACGGAGGTCAGGTTAGGCACCCGAATGTGATTACCGTATACTTCCCTTGAAACGAATCAAAATTGACCGCCTTGCCTGATTCGTCAAATGCAACTAAGCCTTTGATCGCGTCGCCGATAAATGGCTTACTCGCGTCAAAACGGTTGTTAAGTTGGTCAGTGAACTCAACCGGCGTTCCTTGCAATTTTTTAGCAAGTTCTCTTCGAGTGGCGAATTCTTTTCGATCAACTTTGAGGTCATGATTTGCGTCCATCATTTCGATCAGTCGACGGTACTGTTGAAAGTTAACCAATTTGTCGTCGATATAGGTTTTCATTTCGGCAAGCGAAAGCGAGCCATCCGAATCGAGATCGGCTTCATCAAATCGACGAACCTCAGGATCAACTTGATCTTGGTCATCAACGTCGTCCGTTTTATCCGAACCAGGCTGCGAATCAGTGTTTTCCTGGTGGCTTTCTGCTTTCGGAGATTCCTTTTCTTGAGCTGATCCGATTTCCCAAGTGGTCAACAGAATCAGTACGATTAAAAAACAGCGAATCAATCGCATGATTTCTCCCGTCTTAGGTTCCAAGGACTTATCTATATCTGGCTTTGACATCCATGATCTGGCTGTTGGAACAATTGTTTCCGAAAACATCAAATCTGTCGAACGTCCAAACCACTTTTTTTGACATTGGTTCAATTTCAATCAAGAGTGGTTGGCCAGATCCAGAATGACAATTTCCAATGACGTAATTTCCGTTGGGCAACACTTCAAGGGTCGTCACCCAAGCCAATGTGATTCCAGGCAAATCGTTTTGATCCAATTTCCACACGATTTCTTTTGCCGGATTGACTTCCAGCACACTATGCCCATTCCCCGTCGCGATCAGCGTATTTCCGTTGCTTAACCGAACTGCAGAAAAGAGTTTGTTCCCCCATGAAAGAGGCCCATGACCTTTGGATTTTTCCTTTCCAAAAAGTGGTACCTCGTACTCCCAAATGACTTTTCCTTGAGAATCGTATTCCCTCAAAACGCCATCCCCTTCATGACAAACGAGGTAGTTACCCGAATCCAGGATTTTTCGGACCAATCGGGTGTCCGTGTGAGGATTGGGATTGTCGACTTTTAACGCAATCTGTTTCAAAAGCCTTCCCTGATCATCCACTTCAATAATGCGGGCAGGCCCTGATTCGGCAATCATGATTTGATCGTTTGGTAGAGGTTGAAAAGCATGAACTTCAACCTTTTTTCCTTCGTTTCCATTGGCGTTTGCAGAATCATACTGCCAAACCACCTGATTGGTCTGGGGATCAATTTTGACAACCTTGGTTGGTCCTTGCCGCGTCAAAATCAAGCCATCATCGAGGACGTGAATATCGTGGATTCCTCCCCACTTCATTTGCCATTCGATTTTCCCGTCCCGATCGACAATCGCAATTTTGCGTTTTCCCGCAGCGATCACTCGGTGCCCGTATTCTTGAGATAACAAGTCTTGGACAAACAACGAAACGCCCAAACCGATGCAAACACAGGCCGAAAATTTCATTTTGATTCTTTTTCTGTTGGTGATAGCCAATGAGTCAGAATCATTATGCCGCATTCTACGGCTGGTTCCAATCTTTTTTGTTGATTAGCGATTCGAGCTATACAGATGAATCTCTTTAACAGGTGAAACAATACGTGTTTTAAGAGATCAATTAGAAGGGCAACTATTTTTTACGGCCGATAAAAACCGATTGCCAAACATTGTGATCCAATTTTCTGATTTCGAGGATATCAAAATACCGCCCCCAAGTTTTTTGAAGGTAGTCGTTGCTGTGAACCACAAGGGCTCGATAGGCACCTAGATCGGTATATCGGAAAGATCTTCTATTTTTAGGAATGGGCGATTGAATGATCTGATCGAAGCCTGGATCGATCTTTTTAAAACGCTGATAAAGAATATCTTTTTCACCAGCGTTTTGCATCAATTCCCACGTGTCCTCATTCTGGACCGAAAGATAACAGATCCCTCCCGGTTTAAGTACTCGGTAGAGTTCTGCTAACCAGGCCGTTTCAAAAGTGTCGATGTGCGTAAACACCGAAAAAGCACTCACAACATCGATGGAATTATCCGCAATCGGAATAATTGGAATGCAGCTGTTATGAATCACTTTCACATTGGGTGGCATATGGTCGTTCAACCACTGAATATGTCGCCCGTTGATGTCGCTACCCCAAAGATTGGGTATGTCGGTATGATTGGCGAAATGACGCAAAACTCGCCCAGAAGCACACCCAAAATCGAAATAGGATTCGATGGATACGTTATGGCGTTTCGCTGCGGCAAGGATTTTTAGGTGGTCAACCAATCCAGTAAAAAAAAATCGAGCTGAGTTGTTGGGATTATATCCTTCACGATCGTCGACTGACGGAATGGGAATATGGTCTTTTCTAACAAAGCTTTCAATCGACCGATCACCAATCAGGTCAGCTGGCAATGGCTTCAGTTTCAAAAATGCATCGATTGCCATCTCGGCAGGTGCGGGCAGATTATCAAATTCATCAGTAGAATCGTGGTTGAGGGAAATGTCGTCCTCCCACTTTGGCATCCTAAACTTGGACAAGGCCGATGAATTATTCATGTCAAATCACGCTGTTTACTAATTTTGAACTGATAAGCTTTAATCACTTGATCCCTCAAACGATTGGCAATCAAGAAATCTAGGCTATTCCTTAAGTTTACCTGAACCGAATAAATTGGGTAGGCGAGCGAGTATTTGGGATCTAAGTGCCCGCATAGCCTCGATTGTTCAGAGCCGCAGGGTCCTTTTCCGAAATCTCTGTTGTGAATAAATTTGATGAATGAACAAACGCAGACGACAACCGGAATTGGACCGACCCGGAATGGGATTACCTTCTGGAGAGCAATTCATTTTAAACTCGATGCTGAAGATATTTGCGTTGCTGCGATCAGTAAATCCCGTGCTCAACCTGTTCCAGAGAGAAACCCAAGAACTTTTCGAGTTGGCTGACGAAACGGATTCCTACGATGTTTTCCAGCCTTACCTGATTCCTCGCGTTATCGGAATTGAAGACTCCAGTCGCAATTGGTCCGTCATGATGGTGTTGGAACATTTGCACATGGTCAATCGTGACCTAAAAAATGGCATCTCAGCCATGATGGAAGGGGTCCGACCTCGGGGCACCGTTGATGTGGCTCTTTACAAACCGCAACAAGATTTAGACTGGGGAACACTCGACCGGTTTACCGCAACCAATCATGAGTATGTTGAAACGATTCGTCAGTTAGTCGACAAATATGGTCACCTTAAATCACCGATCCGCCACCGCCACCCCTGGTTCGGCCCTCTTTCGGCCCACCAATGGCATTGCTTGGCGGCCGTTCATCAAAGAATTCACCGCAGGCAAATCCAGAAAATTGTCGCCATGATGGGCGTGGTTTGATCGTTTGACGATGGATGGTTGACTAATGAAACTTAAACTTAACGACAGAAACAATTGCTTTCTATCAGCGAAGTGTAATGAAAGAATTGCCAAAGAATAATCGCTTACTCAAAATGAGGGGCCGTCTGCTGTCGTAATGTGATGCGAATCCCTCGTCTTCAATGAGGGATCGGAAAGGACAGCCCTAAAGTGGTCTAGCATCAAGCAAACACCCGACGAAGTTGGTTGCCTTGTGCTAGGGAAGCTGCTTTAAAAACTTCGCAAGCTTTGGCGGGAACCCCAATAGGTGCGTCAAATACTTCTGCACTAATGCCCATGACTCTTCAAACCCAACGTGAGTCGGACTCGCAGAACTTAAGGGTAAAGGTTGAAGTTCATGGTTCCCGATTTTTTCGCCCGCCAACGCCAGCAAAAATTGAAGCCCCTCACCGCTTAAGCTAACAATATTCCGCTTACCCCGGCGGCAATTGGAACAATAAATTCCGCCGTCGCTGAGCCCAAAATAAACCCTGGAAACCTCCGTTTTTTCCCGTCCACACCCAACGCAATATCCCAACATCGGCTTATGGCCTAAAGAAATCAACAGTTCAATTTCAAACTTCAGAAGGTCTAATCGAAGGTTCGAATCAGCATAATTTGGAGAATCAATCTTACAAATAAAGTTTTTAGCCGACTCAAAAAGATCGGGATGTGGGTCTCCTTCGTCGGTCAAAGCATTGATCATTTCGATCACAAAATAACCAGCGTAAAGTCGATTCAAGCTAGTAGCAGAACTGCGAAACCGACGTTCCAGCTTAGCTTCTGTCAGAAGGCTCATTGCCCCGGAACTTTTTTTGATAAAAACGATTCGACATTCCGCAAGAAGATCTAAGGCGGATTCAAACGGGCTCTTGTGTCGCCGTGCACCTTTGGCCATCGCAGTGATTTTGCCAAAGTCTTTCGTCATCAAAGTAACAATGAGACTCGTTTCACTGAATTCCACCAGGCGAGTCACGATGGCAATGGTTTTTTCTGATGCCATCGAGTTGGTCTAAAAAGGGTTTTCGATTGACAGGGATGGTGGGGTGAACCAAGCGGAGTTGTCCGTATTCATGTAAAAATGATCTTCCAATCGAATTCCATATTGACCAGGGATGACCAACATCGGTTCGCTGCTAAAAACCATTCCGGGTGCTAATTTGGTTTTCTCCCCTCGCACCAGATTGGGACTCTCGTGAATGTCGAGACCGCAACCATGACCGGTTCGATGCGGAAGGCCGGGAAGTTGGTAATCCGGCCCATAACCATTCTCGGTCAGGATCTGTCTAGCAGCATCGTCGCAAGATTCGCAAGTCTTCCCAACTTTAGCAGCCTCAAAAGCGGCAGTTTGGGCTAATTTTTCGACGTTCCACGCATTCCGGTAATCATCACTCGGTTCGCCAAAACAAAAGCTGCGAGTGATATCCGAATGGTAACCGTCCAGTCTGCATCCAGTGTCAATTAATACCGCGTCTCCCGATTGAAGCGTCTGCGGATTTTTCACTCCATGCGGAAACGAAGTGGCAACACCGAAAAGTACGATACAGAAATACGAACCGGGGGATCCAACTTTTTTGTGGGCCTGATTAATAAAGTCAGTTACCTCAGTCGTTGTCACGCCCGGTTGCAATGCTGCAGCCGCAGCCTTAATGACCGCCATTGTCATTTGGTGGGATCGCTGGATTAATGCGATCTCAGTCGCCGACTTTATGGAACGAAGTTGAATCGAGATTGGTTGCAAATTGGTGAGTTGAAATTCGGATGCAGCCGACTGAATTCCCGAAACTGTAAAGAAAGGTGTTGCTTCGTCAATACACAGAACCAATTGTCGTACAGAAGTCGAATTTTCTACAATCTCTTTGAGTAACAGATAGGGCGACTGATGTTCTTCCCAAGTGCGTACTTCCGCCTGTATTTTCCAATAGTCTTTGATGGTGTCCAATTCAAACTTGGGCGCGATATAGACGATTTCCCCCTGGTCAGGCACAAATGCTCCGACCATCCTTTCGCTGGGAGACCATGAAAGGCCAGTAAAATATTGCAGGTTCGTGCCCGCGTGAAGGTAAGCTCCGCAGTATCCTTCAGATTGCAAACAAAGCTGAAGCTTCTGCAGTCTTTGCCTGAATTCCGATTCGGCGATCACGCTGATGCCATCTGTCATATCGGTTAGGCGATCAAGAGATTCTTGGGGCGATAGATCACCAATTCCTTGAACCATAACTTGCATCCCCCGATAGGCTTCGTGATTTGTTACAGCTAATTGCCGAGAATTATAGGACCAGTATTAACCTGGAAGCCTTCTTGAGCGAGAATTTTGGTAAGTGATTCCAGCTTGGTGAAGTCGTGGTAGCCGCGGGCAATGAACCGTACCATTCCGTTTTTATCGATGAACAGGGTGGTCGGGAGGGCCTGTTGGCCAGGGATGCTATTTTTGAAATTCAGGTCTCCCATGGCACACGGATAGTTGAGTTTTTTGGCAGTTAAGAATTTTTGGACCGTTTGCCGAGCCGATAAAGGGTCTTTCGGATTGTCCATCGAAACGCCGATCACTTGGACATCTTGATTGGACATTCTATTTTGAAGCTGGATGTAGTGAGGCACTGATTTTTGGCAGGGCTGGCACCAAGTCGCCCACAAATCAACAACCAGAATTTTACCTGCAAAGTTGGACCTGGCGATCAAGTCACCGTTGACTCCGGTCAAATTAAAATCGAAATAGAAGGGTTGGAATTGTTGAACAACCGTTCGTGCCCACTGATCCATTGCCTGCTGATACCGTGTTTTCAACTCTAAAACAAAACTAGCTTGATCTTGGTCGGGGCGAACCATTTTGAGATATTTTCCGCTCTCCAATTTTTTAAAGTCGCTAAATCCCGCGTCAATTGCTGAATAAAGTGCGGTCAAAGATTCGTCAACTTCGCCTCGAAAGGCATGCCCTTCGAATTTACCAAACAACGGATTGGCTAATGCTTCGATTCCAGCACGCGGAAAGGCAGGATTCTTTTTTAAGTCGACAGCGATTTGCCCCGTCTGGATTTTCAGTCGCTCGGACATTGCCGGATTGTAGACGCTGATCGCTTCGCTGAGTCGCCCGAGTGCCAACATGTAGAAGTAGCCAGCTTCGGCATCGATCTTTGCATTGATCAGTGATGTTTGGCGAATCTCGGTGGTTAACTCGACTGCATCATTGAGCAATGAAGCATCGAGCTCAGAATCGGTCAGTGTCTCAATGGTAACAAGGGTGTTGATGTATTTCGATTCGAAAAGTCGAGTCGACCCGTACAGCGAACGGATCTGCTGAACTTTGCGAAACGCTTTTTCGACGTCGCCGGTTTTGGCCAAGTCAACACATCCCTGCAATTCAGTTTCGACCGTGGACTGGCTGCTTCCTGGTTGCAATAACGGTTTAGGAGATGCGGTCGCCATAACGGGGGTCAAAAGTAGAAGTCCCCAAACGAGCAGGATTCCATTTAAACGTTGCATTTCGCCTCCTTAAGAATGATTCGATCCGATACAAAATAGAGTTGATCGGGAATGAACCGGTTCCTCGCGTTCCAGCTGTCAAATTGTTGGGCGTTAACATACCCGGATTAGGGCGGCTTTGAGAATAGGCTGCACCCCTTTTGGGGGGCACAAACAGAAAATCCTCGTACTTACCGGACTTTTTGATTTTTCAGTGTGAGATTTGGCCCCGAAAAGCAGATCGACATCGACGACCAACTTGGAAATTACGTTGAAAAATTTTGCCGTCACTGATTCCGATTCAAACATTCGGCCGATGCTGCGTCTGGCACTTCCTGCTTTAGCTGAAGAAACCCTCGTTTTGGCGGTGACTTGGACGGACTGGTTTTTGGCAAGTCGCTATTTCGTTGATGAGGGCGATGCCACCAAAGCAGCAATGGGTTTGGTGGCCTACCTGATGTGGCTGATCCCAAGTTTTTTCTCAGTAGTCGCCATCGGTGCCACCGCTTTAATCGCTCGCTGGGTCGGGGCTGGCGACTTGAATCGAGCTCGCTTGGCAGCAAATCAAGCTTTACTCGCCGGGATCTTATTCGTCATCGGATTGATTGGAATCTCAATCAGGACCGACGAATTGTTTGTTGGATGGATGCAATTAAAGGGCAGTTCCGCGAATTACGCACTCGAATACATCCGAATCCTTATTCCAATGATTCCTTTTATCATGTTCTCACAGGTCGGGGCGGCTTGTCTTCGCGGAGCAGGGGATACATTCACAGGCTTTGGGGTTAAATGCATCGTTGTTGTTATTAACATCGTCGTCAGCACAGCGTTGGTTACTGGATGGGGACTGTTTCCCCAATTCGGTTGGAAGGGAATTGCAATTGGAACAGCCAGTGGCTACTTCGTCGGAGGAGCCATCATTTTAGCCGTCCTATTTCGAGGTAGAGCCGGCATTCAATGGAAAGCACCACTGCTTAAGCCTGACTGGGAGATTCTGCGCAAAATGTTCCGGATCGGTCTTCCGGGTGGTTTTGACATCTCAGTGCTTTTATTCAGTCAGTTGCTGTTCCTCGCATTAATCAACAGCTTGGGCAAAGCATCGGCAGCAGCTCACGGCCTTGCCGTTCAGATTGAGGCCTGCGCATTCCTACCGGGTGCCGCATTTCAAGCAGCGGCAGCGACAATCGCTGGACAGTTTTTGGGCGCTGGAAGACCGGACCGGGCGACTAAGGGCGTTTTATTATGTTTATTCACAGGAGGCGCAATCATGCTGGGTAGCGGCGGGATGTTGTACTTTTTTGGCCCCAACATTGCCTCTTTTTTTACGAACGATCCCAACCACCCAACAACGATTCAAGTCGCCGAATTGTTAAAAGTGATTGCGTTCGTGATGCCCTGCCTGGCGGCGGTGATGATTATCAGTGGTGGATTCCGAGGAGCCGGCGATACCGTTTGGCCCCTCTTTTTTACTGTGATTGGTTTTTTCGTTTTAAGGATCCCATTGGCGGTCTACTTTGCGTTTGCAGTGATTGAAATTCCCATCTTGGAAGTGACGTTTACTGGTTGGGGGTTAGGGGTTGCCGGGGCGTGGTATGCGATGGCTGCCGATCTCGTGATCCGTAGCCTGATGATTTTTTGGCGTTTCCGAGGTGAGGGCTGGAAAAAGATCGAAATTTGAGCGATTTTTAAGGTGTAATTTAGGGGACACCATGAAACGTTAAATCGCAACGAAATGTACCGTTTGGGGTTGGCAACCAGATGAAATGACAGTCGGCGGCGTTATATCGTGCATAAGACTCACAATACGCCAATAACTTGGCTGGATTAAGAGTCCTTTCATAAGGCGAAAAGTCAGCGGGGTTTGACACCCGAATCGGCAAATTTAAAATAGAATTCGACAACAGTCGTTGTCGTTTTGGTAACTAAAACCAATTGAGATAACCATGATCGAGATAGCCTTAGAATCTTTAAACCTGATGGCTTGGTTTGCAGGCGGACATGAGTTGCTGATTTGTGCAATTGTGTTCATGGTTCTGTTTGGTGGAGCGAAATTGCCAGGATTGATGCGTAATCTTGGACGAAGTGTCAACGAATTTAAGGCAGGCATCAAAGAAAAACCGACTGAGTCCCACATTGAAGATAACTCTGACGAGGAGACAAAAAACTAGTGTTTTGGGGCAATCCTAATCGCGGACGATCGGTCCTCACGGGAAAATCGCGGGAGTCGCAATCTTAAAAAACTCGGTGCATTCCCAGTAGTTAAACGAGACTCGCGATTTTGCTGTATCGAATTACTCGTCTTCGAGTTGAATCGAGAGGGATTTCACAGATACCGGTTTAGAGATCGAATGGTGAGTGTCCACTCTGTGGCAAGTTAGAAATCTTTCGTTTTGGAATCTCCAAACATGCAAACCTTGGTTGTAGGATTCATTGGGATAGGCTCTCTCGGAATGGGAGAACTTGCCGTCATAGGGGTTCTAGCAGTTTTACTCTTTGGTGGACGCCTTCCCGAAGTTGCACGTTCTTTGGGGGCCACCTACCA
>JBCCSJ010000093.1:0-17133 GCA_039200505.1 Planctomycetota bacterium
AAAAATGACTTCCTGCATGGCAAAATGAAGCCTCTTTTGATTGGCTGATAGCGGATCCAGCACGCGGCAACTGAATCAGACCCCTTCGATAATTCGAACCGCCGTCGGGCGCAACCTAACTTTCCAACGATCATCACTGATCGTTTTTAGCTCGCCAAGTCAGCAACGAATCGAGGAAGCCCTGAATTTCGCCATCGAGAACTTTGTGAAAATCTCCCATCGAGAATCCGGTCCGAGCGTCTTTGACACGTTGGTCCGGGTGTTGAAAATAATTTCTGATCTGAGACCCAAACCCAACGCGAGCCTTGTTTTGATATTTGGCCGCTTCCTCCGCCTCACGTTTCTCTTCTTCAATTCTCGCCAACGCCGCCCGCAGCATCTTCCACGCCTGAGCTTTGTTTTTGTGTTGGCTACGTTGAGACTGACATTGAACTACGGTGTTCGTCGGTTTGTGGATCAGTCGAACAGCGCTGTCGGTTTTGTTGACGTGTTGACCTCCGGCCCCCTGAGCTTTGTAAGTTTGGGTTTCGACATCTTTTTCATCAATTTCGATTTCGACGTTGTCGTCAATTTCAGGAGTCACGTCGACCGCAGCAAAACTGGTTTGACGCTTCCCTTCCGAATTAAATGGGCTGATTCGCACCAGGCGGTGCATCCCACTTTCACCCTTTAAATATCCGTAAGCCATCGGCCCTTTAATCAAGATCGACGCGCTATTGATGCCAGCTTCGTCATTGTCGCTGCGATCAAGCAATTGAACATCATATTCATTCTTTTGAGCCCACTGGGTGTACATCCGCAACATCATTTCGGCCCAATCATTGGCATCGGTTCCCCCATCCCGAGCGTGAATCGTCATGATGGCACCGCTGGCGTCGTGAGGACCGTTTAACAGCGATCTCAGCTCCAGTTCGTCGACTAGGGTCTCGATTTTTTTGAGTTCACTACGAACTTCAGACTCGATTGATTCGTCTTCTTCGGCCATTTCAAGAAGCGCTTCCAAGTCTTCGCCGTTAGCGATCAGTTCCGCAAGCGGCGTCACAACCGCCTTGACCGATTTCAACTTACCAACGACTTCTTGCGCTTTATCCTGATTATCCCAAAAATTCGGGGCGGCCATCTCAGCCTCAATCGTTGAGATGGAATTGAGATTCGTTTCGTAGTCAAAGACTGTCTCGAAGCTGAGTGATTCGCTGGCGAATGGTTTGGGCTCGATCGGTGAGTTCGGTATCCATTTTTAAAAAAACTGCGCCTGAAAATCGAAACGAATAGGATGGGCCTGATTGTTCGAATTGGCGTTTTCAGGTCAAGTCGTAAATCGGAATCGGACGACCGTGTGCCGCCAAAGATTGCCGGAAATTCAAGGCCTTTTTCAAAAAAACAGCTGAGTTGACCCTGAATCAAGGCCATCATAAAGTAAAAGTTCGTTTGTCTGCGTCGAGCGTCTATAATTTGAGGTGAGGATCAACGACGAATCTTCAACGACGCAAAACTACGATTCAGGCGGTTATCCTGCTTGACCAACCACGACCACCCTGTACCGAACAGACTACATTTCGGATAACTGCCTTACCGAAACTGATTCTGTCATTGTCAGTGAATGTATTTGGGAAGTTTGAATGTCCAAACCTGCAACCAAGCCAAAACCAGAAAAACCAGCCGAAGGGACCAAAAAGTCACTTGAAGAACGGCAAGAAGATGCGATCCGAAAAATGGTCGCCAGCGTCAACCACAGGGAAATTCCCGTCGATAAATATTTCCGCGCCTTGGTCAAACTGGGTGGCTCCGACCTTCACATGAAAGTCGGCAAACCGCCGATTGTCCGCGTCAACGGAACCCTCAAGGAACTCAATCGCGACCCCGTTGGGGTGGAGGAAATGGCTCGACTGTTGTTCCCGATGATGAACGAACGGATTCGAGATATTTTTGACGAAGAAGGGGGCGCTGACTTTGCCTACACCGTTCCCGTCGACGGCGAAAGTTGGCGTTTCCGAGTTAACATGTTGCAGCAGTTGGGAAAAATCGGACTCGTTGCCCGTCGCGTCAACAACTTTATCCCCAACTTCGAAGGCCTGCATCTGCCGCCGGCAATGGAAACTTTATGCCATTTTGAACAGGGTATGATTCTGCTGGCTGGGATTACTGGTTCGGGAAAAAGTACGACCATCGCGTCGATGTTGAACTACATCAACCGTATCTACTCCAAACATATTTTGACGCTGGAAGATCCGATCGAATTCGTTTTCACCGACGACAAATGTCTGATCAACCAAAGAGAAGTCGGCATCGACGTCGTCGATTTCGGTGTCGGAATGAAACACGCCGTTCGTGAAGATCCCGATATTATCCTCGTCGGTGAGCTTCGAGACGAAGAAACCTTTATGACTGCGATTCACGCTGCCGAGACCGGTCACCTCGTGTTTGGTACGATTCACGCATCGACCGCCCCTTCGACCATCGGTCGTATTTTGGACCTTTTCCCGGAAGACATGCATGGTGCCATTCGGGGTGCGATTGCGATGAATATGAAGGGTATTATTGCCCAAAAGCTCTTAAAATCGATCAAGCCCGGTGTAGGACGAGTGCCTACCTGCGAAATTATGACCTTCAATCCGACCGTCAAAAAGCTGATTTTGGAAGAACGCGACCACAATCTCAGCGACGCAATTAGAATTGGAGAAGAAGAAGGGATGCAGGATTTCACCAAGTCGCTCAAAGACCTGATCGATCAGGAATTGATTGACCGACCCACGGCGTTCCAAGTCGCCCCTAACAAAGAAGAACTAAAAATGAAGCTCAAGGGCATCGACGTCTCGCAACCTGGAATCATTTGATGCTGCAAAGATCGCGCTGGGTATGGTTGGGGGCTTTCGCTCTCGCGATCCTTCTGATCCCGCTATCCGAAAACTTATCGGCCCAAGAAGAGGGTGCCGCAACAGGACTGGTACGCCCCGGCGGATACCTATCCGTCATTAAACTAGGATTGATCATTCTGGTTTTTCTGATTTGGGTCTGGTTGGCTGATTGGGTCAATCGTGACGCGATGAAGATTGGCGAAAAAATGGAAATGCTCCCCGAAACGTGGAGTCCCATCGTCGCATTTCCATTTTTAATTGGCTTCTTTCTGGCCATTTCAATCCCGATCTTTCTGGCCGGATTTCCGATTTTCGTTCTATCCGCATTTCTTCCCGGTTCGATTTATTTCTTGATTCGAAGAGGGAAAATCAAACAGAATCCCAATTTATTAAAAGAGAAAAAGCAAAAACCGGGCGACATTCCGATCATCGAAAAACTGCCCCAGGACGAAGGAGTTTTTGTTGAATTTACTCCGGCAGGCGCTGATAAAAACGAAAAGCAGTCCAACTTGATTCGGGCCCGCCAAACCGAGGGCTACAGCCAACTAAAAGATCTGATTCTTGAAACCCAATTTAAACGGTCTGAACAATTTCTGCTGGACTACACGCGCGACAGCGTCAGCGTTCGAATTTTGGTCGACGGATCGTGGCATGCTTTGGAACCAATGGCCCGAGACATCGGTGACGAAATTTTGGCCAGTCTAAAATTCCTCGCTGGGCTCAATCCAGCTGAACGGCGAGCCCGTCAGTCTGGAAAATTCAAACTCAAATCCGAACGTGGCAAGGCCGAACTTTTGGTCACGTCCCAGGGGGTTCAAACTGGCGAAAGAGTTCAAGTCAAATATCTGGGCGGCGTCAAAGACGTCATGAAGCTGAGTGAGTTGGGGATGTTTCCTAACTACATCGAAAAAGTGAAAGGGACGATCGATTCGGCTGGAATGGTCATCGTTTCAGCACCTCCTGGAAAAGGTCTGACAACCACTTGGCAGGGTACGCTCGCAACGGCCGATCGATTGACCCGCGATTGCGTTGCGATTGTCGAAAAAGACGAATCCGAATCGGGCATCGAAAATATCGTGATTCGCGAATACGACCAATCGGCCGAAGGGAAAGACCAATTCACGATTACCAATGGCGTGCTGTTAACCCAGCCCGACATGGTCGCACTTCCGAAAATCGAAAATGCCAAGACGCTAGATTTTTTAACCGGCCAAGCCATCAAACAGGATCGTGCGGTCCTGCTTCGGACAGCCGCAAATTCCGCCTCAGAAGCCCTGCTAAGGCTTTACGCCCAAGCCGAAAATCGGGACCAGTTTCTCAAAGCGGTGCAACATGTGACCTGCCAACGTTTGGTTCGACGACTTTGTCACGCTTGCCGACTGGAAGTTCGTGTTCAACCTCAAGTCATCCAAAAACTAGGCGGCGATCCTCGCAAGCAAGGGACGATCTACGACCAATGGCGACTTCCTCCACCTGACCAGCGATTCGACGAACGCGGCAAAGAGATCGAGTTTCCGCCATGCAATGTGTGCGGTGGTATCGGATTCATTGGAAGAATCGCTATTTTCGAAGTGCTGACCCTGAGCGATGAATTGCGGACAGCCATCGCCAAAAACCCGAAAGTAGAAGCGATCGAAGCAGCAGCAATTAAACTGGGTAAACTGCCGCTTGCCAACGAAGCGTATAAACTCGTTTTGCTGGGCGTAACCTCACTGGCAGAAGTGCAAAACGCACTTAAAAACGGCTAATCGGTAGGAATTGACTCTTCGGATTCGAAAATGGCATTTGATGACGACGATATTGAAGACCTCGAATTCACGGCTGCCGGTGAATCCGAAGAAGACCGTAAACGCAATCTAAAGATGGTCGAACCGTCCCCCGGTTTCGATCCAATGGTGGAACTGGTCGCCGATTCAATCATCAAAGATGCCCTGATCACCGTTCTCGATTATACGCCCCAACAAGTGAGTGTGCGTTATCAAATCGACGGGCTTTGGCATCCTGGGCCGCCGATGGATCGAGAAACAGGGGATTACATGTTGGCATCGATGAAACAGATTGCCGGGATGGAATACCGTGAGCGAGGTGCCCGACAGGAAGGCAGCTTCGGCACGCTTTATAAAAAAGCACGACAGAAATTCAAAGTCGTCTCCCAAGGCGTTCCTACCGGCGAACGAGTCGCGATTTACCTCGACTACAAACGCCCAGCCATGGATTCAATCACCGACCAGGGCATGCGTGGGGGAATGGTCGAACAACTCAAAACTATCCTTCAAAATCCCAAAACCGGCCTGGTTCTCTGTTCTGCTGTTCCAGGAGAAGGTTATACCACCGCGTGGCGAGGAATGCTGGGAGCCTGCGATCGCTTGACTCGTGATTATTACGTTCTTGAAGAAGTTGGTAAGAACGAACCCGAAGTCATCAACATCTACCCAGTCGAATTCAATCCCAAAAAAGGAGAAGATGCCCTCACACCGGTGCCTCAATTAATGCTCAAAGAACCCGATGTACTCGCGTTTCCAGAAATCCCTGACGGGCGATTGTTGAACCGAATTGTCGACCATAGCATCCAGCACGACATACCGATCTTTTTAAGAAATCCAGGCCGAACTTGTGTCGACGCGGTGTTAAGGATGCTCGTCAAACAACCGGACGTCGAAAAATTTGCCAGCCGTCTGGATGCAGTTATCTGTATGCGAGTCATCCGCACGTTATGTGATGATTGCAAAGTCGGATTCCAGCCTCACCCGCAAATGCTACAGCGACTCGGATTGCCGCCAGGTCGCGTTGCTCAATTGTATTCCGCTAACGTCTACCAACCCGATTCGGTCGATGAAGATGGAAATGAGATCGAACCCTGCGAATCCTGTTCAGGAATCGGATTTCGTGGTCGAACTGGATTGTGGGAGTTGTTGACTGTGACCGATGAATTTCGAAAAGCCCTTTTGAACCAGCCACGGATCGACAAGCTGACCGCTTTGGTTCAGAAAGCAGGTCATGTCACCATGCAAACCGAAGGAGTGCTGATGGTTGCCAAAGGAGTCGTATCGCTCGATGAAGTCCAAAGAGTTTTGAAAAGCTAGATCTTAACAAGCTAAACCTAAAAGGTTGAAGCCGGACAGCTACCTTACAATCAAACCAAAAATTTAAACCACCGGAACCTTACTCATGTTGATTGCCATCGGAATTTTGACGTTCATTCTGATCGTAGCGTCGACCTGGTGGTTTGGGCTTTGGTCCAATCTGATTACGCTAATCAATTTGTTAATCTCATCGATGTTGGCGAGCAGTATCTTTGAACCGATATCTACCGAACTCGAAAACATCAATCGTTCCTACCGGTTGCTTTACGATTTCATTGCGGTGTGGCTGGTTTTTATTGTCAGCTTTATCGTTATTCGGGCCATCACCGATACTCTCAGCGGTTACCGGTTGAAATTCGACAACGTAACTGAATTGATCGGACGGTCGATCTTGTCCGTTTGGATCGCTGGAGTTTTCATCTGTTTTTCGTTCTTCACGTTGCAAATGGCACCTCTGCCGCCAGACACCTATGGAAATTCCCAGACGGTGGATCAGGGGACAATCCCGGATCGACTCTGGTTGGCATTTATCCAAAGCCGATCCAGGGGCGCGTTATCGTCTTCCAAAGCGGCTGGAATTTGGCCCGAATATAAATTACCGGACCATCCCGATGACGTCGGAAAAGATATGCGTGTTTTTGATCCCTATGCAAGGTTTCTGAGATTTAATGCAACCCGACGTCAAACCATTTCCAAAATGAAACGTCTCCGCGTGAATTGATCGGGAACGTCTCGTTTATCAGTACGTCCCGCTTGCCTTAGTACGTCCCGTTTGCCGAGCGGGACTTGGTCCAAAAAAATTCATAGGTTCCTTCCGGCAGAAGGAACGTACTCCCTGCCAAACAGAATCTGATTCAACGTGAGAAGGAACATACCGCTTGCCAAACAGTACCTGATTCAACGTGTTTCCTTGGTTCCTTGAGCCCAAGTATGTACCGCCTGTCAGTACGTCCCGCTTGCCGAGCGGGATCTGATCCGAAGAAAATCAATAGGTTCCTTCCGGCAGAAGGAACGTACTATGCCAGAAAATAAGGCCAAACATAGCAAATCAGACACTCGTTATTCGTCCAGCCCCGACATTATCTGGCGTGCCGCCTGAGCAGCAGATCCCCAATCGCCGGACCGAGCCATTTCCACGACCCCCATCAACCAACGGGATTCCTGAGCCGTCATCGGTTCCATTTTGTTCTCGCCGCTGTCACTGGTGATCATCTCGGCGGCCTTTTCGAGCTGTTCGTAATTTTCGGCTAGACAAGCCGAGTACAGTGAAAACGCATATCGGTAAGCCCTTGGGCCAATTTTCCCGTAACCAGTCTGGGTCCAATAAACCAACCCGCCAATCAAAACGACGGCGACTGCCAACAAAACCCAATTCCGATTTTTCGAATCCATCTCTGATGACGCCATTGAAAGGTGCTTCAATCCAAATCCGACTGTCTTAGTCTCTCAGCCTATTGAGCTTAAAACTTACCGGGAGTTTCCCCTTCGTTCATGCTACTCAATTCCGCAAACGTAACCAGGTTCATGTTGTCAGAAAAGAACTGAACCGAAGCGTCACCCATCGACACGTTTCCTCCACCGGGATGTTCGGAATACATCTGACCGACATGATAAGTTGGAAAATTAATCGGATGGATGATTGGAAAACCGGTGATGTCTAACTCTCCGCCCGATGGACCGGAGTGAACCAATACCATCGTCGCCGCTCCGTCGGATCCATTTTCGGGTGACGAAAACCGGGGATGAATGGCTGCGCCTGGAACAACACCGACCCACGTTTTGTCGCTCAACTTCGATGAATGTTCACCCAGGAAAATCGTCTGGCTAGTACCGTCGGTGATCTGTCCAAAACGCGTCTGGGAATTTCGATAAAACGGACCATCCGCGACACGAGATACGTCCCCGAAGATGTCGATGACTTCCGTTTGACTAGTATAGATATTGGTGAACACGGTGCCAGTTAAAGCGGCTCCACATTCTCCCCAGCAAGACTCTTGACCATGACTGGCCACGTAATGAGATCGACCCAGCAACAAAGGGGTATCTCCATCGGGAGAATAGTCACTTTGCGAATCGTCGACCACTTCAAAAGCACTCGTTTCACCCGAAGAAGAAGGGCACAAAAATACCGGCAAATCAGTTTGAATTGCGATCCGATGATTAGCGTTCCAGATCGGAACATTTAGTTTGATTTGGTTGGCTACATTGTTTGATTCGATATAGTCCAACAGGTAAGCCCCCCAACCCCAACCAGGGGCCGCATCCCAGGTGTTGCCGTCGATAAAAACGCCCGACGGCACACTGCCATTTCGAGTCGGTGTCGACTGGTAACCGGGCGGAAAATGCTCGTGAGTGCTTTCGTAATTCTGCAACCCCAAGCCAAGCTGACGAAGGTTATTGGCACAAGTGGTTCTTCGAGCCGCGCCACGGACTTGCTGAACGGCTGGTAACAACATCCCGATGAGGATTCCGATAATAGCAATCACAACGAGAAGTTCGACGAGAGTAAAAGCTTTTCTTTTCATGATTCTTAAATATCTACTTAATTATTTACCGAATTCGCATGAGCTATTCTGTAGCATCGGCTACGGATTGATTTAACTGTAGCAATGGCTACAAATTTTTCAAGAGCTATAATTTAAAACTGACAAATAGTAAGGATGAGGCCTGAATTGGCAAAAAAAGCTGAAAAACCCGCAGATCCGTTCCGGCAAACCCGATCGCAGCACGCCAACGAAACGGCAGAAGACTACGTAGAAGCCGTCGCAGATTTTATCGAATCACATGGAGAATGTCGGGTCCGCGACTTGGCTCTCCATTTCGACGTCAGTCACGTCACGGTTTCTCGAATCGTTAGCCGGCTTGTATCCGAAGATTTATTGATCACCGAGCCCTACCGGCCTATCACGTTAACAGGGCAGGGCAATCAGCTCGCCAAACGAGTCAAATTGCGTCACCAGATCGTTTTTGAGTTCCTGCTATCGTTAGGCATCGACGAAAAAACCGCTCGCAACGACAGCGAAGGAATCGAACACCACGTCAGCCAAAAAACGCTCGCCGCCATGAAACGATTTTTGAAAGACAAAAACGAGTAATCGGGCAATCCCATCATCACAAACTATTTACCTCAACTGGTAGTGGTCACCGACTACTCAATTGCAAAATTCTTCGCCTTCTGCGCTTAAGCGAATGGCAATTGAGCTTTTACTATTTGGCAGAGTAGATCGCCTCTCCTGCGAATAAGCAGACACTACGGCTCGAAGAGCTAGGCCTCTTTTCACGCAACCATTCCCATCAAAATTCTTTTAAAAAAGTTTGAATTTCGTGTCCGTTTCCGCAAAAACGCACGTTCAATCAAAAAGCGTGGCAAAGGCCCACGTAGGTTGACAACGAAACTTTTTAAATTGGGACCAAAAATGCCGGAAAAAGGCAACTCATTCGAAAATATGCCAGAAAAAGAGCAAACCAAAGCTCTTGAGCAAATAGCATCCAAACTCATCCAACAGGGAATTTTAGAAGATAACAACGACTTCGACATCGAAAACCAGATTTCACCCGAAATCCTTGCGATGATGCAGAAAGTCGATTCCATCCACGATTCGGCGATCCTGATTCCCGTCCGAGATACCGACACGCCAAATCGGAACCCTCTTAAACGACTTTTGACGGGCGAAACAGGTGTCGTCTGGGCCGACGTCGAAGGTCCTGACGGTAAGCTCGATGCCACGATGATCGTTCAAACTAAAAACTCGCTACCTGATGATGCAGAATCCTCTTCCAAAGAGACCGAAAATCCGGTCGCTCTGGGTGCCAAAGGGATAACAGCCATCGAGCCAGAATCTGGCTTCGGTGACGAAACCGAATTTTTGTCACCAGAAAAGGATTCTGAAGACCTGTTTCAATTGAATTTGGCGATCGCTAACTGGCCAGAGAATTGGCAACTGCTGAATGCTCCCGTCCTGGAAGCAGATTCTGAGGAACCGGTCGCCATTTTCACCTGTCATCCAATCGACGCTGGCAAGTTTCAATTAACGCTCGATTTTGGTGATCCCGAAACACTGGGCCACGAATCCCTTCGATTGCACCTAAAAGTCGCATGCGATGGAGGTGCCCAATGAATCTGCTTAGTGATCCAATCAGCAACGAAAAAGCGATTGAAATGTGGAAGGAGGGAAATCAGGAAGGCTTTGAAGTTCTTTATTCACGATATCGCGATCAAGTGTACGGGTTTCTGCGATCGAAAAAACTGAGCCACGAAGACGCTGAAGTTGTCACTCAAATCGTATTTGCCGAGGCAAGTATCAAAATTCATTCCTACAACGATCAATATCACTTTCGAAGCTGGCTTTTCACGATTGCTTCATGCCGTCAAATCGACTTTATTCGAAAAAACAAAAAGCATCGATTAACCCATTCTCTTTCCACCGAAAAACATGGCGAAACAGCGAACATCGATTTGGTCGATGGCGGTGCTGTTGATCCGCTGGATCAAGCGGTACTTAAAGATCAAATATGCGAGGTCGTTCGACTTCTCAAAAACCTGGATCCGATAGATCAAGAAGTTATCAAGCTACGCGTCTGGTACGGTTTGACATGGAAAGAAATTGGTGAACACCTCAATATCACCGCTGAGGCGGCGCGCAAGCGATACAAGCGTGCTATCGAAAAACTCAAACAGAAACTAGAACAGCTCAATGAATGACTCGCACCTTTTTCGCATCTTGAAGCGGGCAATCGACGCCTACGCGGCACCCGACCAACTATCGGGATCGGTAACGATCGCACAGCTTGGTTATTGGCGTGGTCAACAATCGCTTTTCGACTTTGCCGATTCGATCGCCACTGTGGACCCAACCGAACTCGACAATCGTGCGCCAGGCTGCGTGGTCATTGTCGAATTCGCCAAATGGTCCCTTTCCAATCAAGGGACGGATCAGGCGATCAAACTTTTGCTTGAACAGGGCGAACGACTATTTTCACCCGGCGTGGCAAACAGCGTCAAACTGAAACTTCCCCGAGCGTTAACCGGCATGGCTCTGGCGGTCGTCTATTTAAAATTGAGCAAACCTAATTATCGACGAGCCTACGAATTGTTGTTCGAATCGGCTCGCAATTACGATTCGTTATGGCCGATCGGACAACCGATTACCCCTCATTCGGGCAACATCCAATCACCGAGCCAAGGGTTTGATTTCGACCCTAATGTCTCGCCCGATGAACAAGCCGATTCAATTCTGAATTGGATATGTCGCTGCTGCCCGCTATCGATCAGCAAATCGACTTGGCTGACGATGCATTTTTTGCTGACTTACCTTCTTGACGTTGATCCTGTTGCTGGTCCGCCTGCGGAACCGCACGACCAAGACGATTCCGAACCATCCACGCCTCAAGATACAATCGAATCCTCTGCCAAACCGATCGAACCCGCATCCGCCATCGGCCCCACCGATCAGGTTTTCATCAATCGGGCCACCGCCATCACCGTGCGAGGTAATCCTAACGATCGTGTCGCCATCGCATTACCCGTTTCCTTTCACGCAAGCGGCCACCGACATGCCGACGGTATTTATCTTGACCCTTTAAGTTTCGGAGTGACTCGCTTTGATTCGGTGATGGCCAACAGCCTTCAACTCGCTTGGCAATACGCGAAACAAACTGACACAAAGTACCATCAAATTCGGATCGAAATCGAACCGCCCGAACTTTGTGAATCTCTGTTTGGTCCATCCGCCGGTGGTTTATTGGCGGCTGGTTCGGTCGCCACACTCAAAGAACGTTATCTGGATCGGGGCCGGACAACAAGTTGCGGTTTAACCATGCGACCATCGGAACAGGGGCCAATTTTTGAACTGACCGACGTGGGAGAGATCGAACTAAAAGCAATTGGGCTTTGGACCGAACACCAGTTTCGCGATTTCTTTCTGACCAAACCGAATGCCGACAAATGGTCCGCCGTTCATCCCAATGCATCCCTCGTCTCTTCGGTGGGATCCCTACCCGAATTGATTGCTGGTCTAACTCAAGACATGGATTACGAGCTTCATCTGGCCAGCTATGCCAACCTAACCCATCGATTTTGGCCGGACGTGGAAGCTGCGATCCTTGCAGATGAATCTCATCGTCAAAAACACCATCGATTCGATTGTTATGTCGGGCCCAATTTCTATGTCGAAGGGCCCATGCAGATCCGAACAGACAAAAACCAACCGACCAGCGATGGCAGGCGAACCGACCGGTCAGGCAAACCCACCGTCAACGAACAGGTCCAACGAGAATCGGTTGCCGTACCGGGAACCAGCACCCACGATCAACAACTGATCCACCTTGCCTCGCTGATCCTGGCACCGGAATCCCGCCCATGGCCTGACAAACCTAACTGGTTGAAGCCTGGCAGAGATCTGGTCATCTACGATAACGCGGGGGCCGGAAAAACGGTATGCAGTTTCCGGCTACAAAACATTTTGACATCTCCGCAAGTCAGCAACCTTCTGTTTGGAAAATCGCGATTCCCACTGGTGATTCGAATCGAAGGGGACTGGCCGGTCGACTCGGACCGGCAACCGTTGTCTATTCGACAGGTAATGGTCGACAAACTGGCCAAAACACCTGGCCTGGACGATCCACAAAAACGAGAACTTGTCCACTCAATCGCTTCTTATGCCCTGAAACAGAAACGGGTCGTTCTGATTGTCGATGGTCTGGATCAATTCGTGGAATCGGAATTGAGGCATATCGTTGACCAGTTCCGGCGTGATCCTGACCGTGAATCTATCAAGTGGATCATTTTAGGGCGGGTTCATATCATCGACCGGCTTAGATCAGCAGGAAGTCTATTCGATGACGAAAACTGGACGCGTGCCCGGATCGAACCGTTTAACGAACAACAACAAGATGAATATTTTGACCTGCCCAAAAAATTGCCCCCGGGTCAAAAGAGGATTGGCAGCCGATGGCTCGATACGATTTTGGGTCGGGAACAGATGAAAGATCTCCTTGGGCTGCCAGTCGTTTTGGATCAGATTCGAGGATTAATCGAATTGGCCGATCTGAATCAGCAAGAATTACCAGTGTTCCGCAACCTGAGTGAACTTTACCTGTTAACGTCTCGTTCGATGTTAAGTCGGGCGATCGAAAAGAGTGAACGCTCGGTTTTGAGTCAACTAGATGAACCCCCAGATCATTTAAAGGATCCTGCAGAGAAAATAAATCTTTTGGAGCATGTTCTGTGTCTGATGGCATTTCAGATGATGTTGTTAGAAGAATACAACGGCAAAAGGAGGGCCGATCAGATCGACCAGTTCATTCAGCTTTGTCGGAATCGGTTTCAACAATCGCTCAAATCGGAATACCTGAATATGGACGAGGTGGATTTGGAATTCAGCGGGATCAAGGGCAAGATTGCCCGCCAAAGAAGAGAATGGGATTGGGCCATTTTGATGCTCAAAACCGTGGAACTGCACCATCGTAGTGTCACCGATTCATTCCATGATCAAGGGATCGCATTTCGTAATCGCAAAATGGTCGAATGCCATGCGGCCCGATTTTTGACCCGTTACGCCACCCGGCACGACATTTATGCTGGCGATGATGATCAGGTTGCCAGCGATCTAACGATTATCAATCCTCAGCATTCGATTCAAGACCCAGATGTGGCAGGGCGGTTGTGCGCCTGGAATTACACCAGTCACCCTCAATGGAAACAGACTTGGGAACTTGCCATCGAGATGCCCCAGCAACCGATCAGTAATACTAACCCATCGGGGCAAATGACAGGGGCGCTCCTGGATCCAGGGGTGACGGTCAATAGTCTTTCAGCGCTCTTTCGCGTACCCAAACCGTATCCTGGCCAAGATCGCGGAATGCGACCGACCGAATTGATTTTCAAAGCGTGGCATCTGTTTGAATTTGATGGCGGCTGCGTCGACCCGCATTACTTCCAGGTCGAATTGCCCAACGCAGAAAAAAAGAAGCAATGGATGACTGGGCGACAGATTCGCGAGGATGATCGCTTAGGACCCAAAGTATTGGAAAGCCTGGCACGGCCGCTGGTGCTGGGGAACCGGGAAATGGATTCCCCTGAAATTGCGAGCATTCGAAAGGAAACGATTGAAACGGTCTATCGCGATTCGGCCAGCAAAGCGCTGGTCGCGGAATTTGAAACTCGGATGGATACGGTTTTGATTGGTGATGGCGAACGAGTGCAATTGCCAGCTGACCCGTCAGAGCGTCAGGAAATTTTGGAAAAGTGGCGTCAGCAATCATCCTTTGAGAAAAGCCATACCTTCCTTCAATGCCCGCCCAAATCGATGGTTGAATTGGATCCAGACTGTTTAACCAACGATGCGATTAAGATTCTAAAAGGAGCCTCAATTCGCCCAACGATGATGCAATCCACGACAGTGACACGTGGTCAATTTCGGCAATTCAATCCGCATTTTGAAAAAAGTGAATCGATTGCTCACTCGATCAATGAATATGCATCTGCTTTCGAACCTGATCATCAGAAGGATGACTTTCCAATCATTGAAGTTAATTGGTTTGATGCTTGGTGCCACTGCAAATGGCTGGGCTATGGTTATCGATTGCCCAACGAAGCGGAATGGGAATTTGCCTGTCGTGGAGGAACCACGACCGAATTTCACTTTGGCGACATTCTCGACGGTTCTCAAGCAAACTTTAACGGACACCCTCCTTATGGCATCGACGATGACGATATTAAAAAAATTATTACGGAAATGATCAAACCAGCTCCGCTACCCTTTCTCGGAAGGGTAGCGCCGGTCGGTGATCCCGGGTATCCTTTGAATCCATGGGGACTTTATGACGTTCATGGTAATGTTATGGAATGGTGTCAAAGTTGGTTTGGATCTCATATTTTTCGATTTTCTCGTGTTTTGCGTGGGGGGTCCTGGAGCTTCAGTGCGATCTACTGTCGTTCTTCCTACCGCTTCTTCTACGAGCCTTCCAATCGTAACTACTATTTAGGTTTTCGAGTGTGTTGCGATTGTTGATTCCATAGTCATCCTCGTACTCTGTGTGATCTGTTGGTCTGCCTCTCTGATACTCTGGACTCTGAAACTCTGAACCAACGGCAAAGCCGTAAATTTTTTTAACGTTCTGAATGAGTGAGAATTCCTAACACGCCTTTCGTCAAAATTCATGATTTTAAAATGTGACTTTTGGTCATTTCAAAAAACAGCTCGCAAAGATTTCGTAAGGACACGGCTCAGGGAGCCATGCTACATTTTTGAAAGTAAGTCGCCTAATTTTCTTCACCTATAATTTCATTATCACAAAACCGGCACCCTGGCGCGGCAGCCACCTCAAACCCCTGAACATCGGGTATCGACTCAATGGGCCATCCGATTCGAATCCATTGTGAGTGCTCCAGACTCCCTCGCAACCAATTCAACCAAAGTTCCACCGCCACCGCAGCGACGAAAGAATTCAAGTGAAACAGGCTTCCAGCCCGCTGCTGATCCCAAGTTTCAGCAGTGCCCAACTTCATGCAATCTTGGGGACGATTCAGTTCGTACAATACCTCGTCCAATCCTTCCATTTCAGGCACACAGGCGACACATCCCTGTCTCGGTTGAAACAACCGAATATCGCCCGACATTTCGATTTTCCCCGGCACATCCCCCAGCTGAGAAATCATCATCCCGACATCCAAATGCATCGTTTCGGTCTTTTGACAGTACAATGATGCCGCCAAACGGGCGGCACGATCATCGACACAGGTGACGACCAGATCGAATCGTCGCAAGCCAAGAAATTCGCGGCAATTGTCTGAATGGATCGAATAAGGAAGGCATCGACAAATCAAGTCGGGCTGATTCTGAATCAGAGTCCGAGCAAGCGATAACGGTTTGGGGTGATTCAGTTCCCGGGCTCCGATCATCGGCATCCCGTCCAGGTTTTCGATGCCGATCCGATCCCCATCGATCACCGTCAAATTCCGCAGACCGCAGGAAACCAATTGAGATGCCAATGCGGCCCCGCCGCGACCACATCCTACGACCGCAATCGACATTTCTTGCAATCGGTAGTAAACATTTCCCAAAGCCCCAACGGTGCGCGATTCTCTTAAAAATTCCGGATTGCTCGATTCGGCAGCACCATGGATCGTAAAATGAGAATTCTGGAAATCTTGGTCAACACTTTCCGATCCTAACATCAGGCGTAGCATACCGGCACCAATCAGGCCGACTTCCATCGGATCGATCAGCTGTCCATTTCTCCAAATCTTGACCAGCAATCTTTCCGGTCGTTGACGATCCAGAATAATACAGACCACCAGATGGGACTTTTTGGGTTGGAGCTTTGCTACCAACTCGATCATCGCCTGTTCATCAGCGACGGCGGCATTGGCGATCACCGCCCAATCGATCAGCGGCGCAAGATGCTGGCCATTGGGGAGTTCGTCGACCGGGCTCCAGTGGGTCACAATCAGTTCCTGGGCATCATGACATTGACGGCGACGAACTTTTCCGACGGCAAAGGCATCTTCCTGAAGAAAGTATCGACCTGCGTTTCGAGTGAATGAGGGCAAATCGATCACCAGCCGAATCGGAAGATTGCCAAAAGAGGGTTGCATGGGATCTTTCCATCAAAAAAGGCGGACAACTCACGTCCGCCCGGCCAACAGGGGCCCGTTGAAGAAGGATCCAGCAAAAATCAGGACCCTACTGAAGTGGTCCCTGGCGGACGGCCCCGCCAAAGAATAGAAGACTTCAAAAACGCTAATCGAATTCTGCCAACTCACGCAGCAAAGCTGCTTCTAGTTGCCGGCGACGATCCATTTCCTGGTCGGTCGCATTTTGAAATAGTTGACCAAGTTGAAATGAAACAAAAGTTTCGTTTTGCGTTTTTGAGGGTCCAACATCCTTTTCGGGACTCGTTGGTGCCTCGGTAATCGAAGTCTCGGTTTTCATCGGACGTCCTCCATCGTCGAAACCATCAAGTTTGACACCGCTACGATTGCTGTGTCTTTACTGATGGAACGCAGGTACACAATGAAATCGGACGAAGTTTTTTTGAAAAGTTTTTTGGAGAATTTAAGAAAATTCAAGTCCATAAGTTGCTCAATGATTCGTTTGTCATCAAGTCAAGTCAATGGAATCTATCTGACGAGGATCAAGGGAGTGTTAAATAAAAGGTTGGAGCGTTGGGGGGGGGGGGGGGGGGGGGGGGGG
>JBCCSJ010000094.1:0-17081 GCA_039200505.1 Planctomycetota bacterium
ATCATCTCCGTTGGCTGCGTTGGTTCAATTGAACAACCCCCAAACGGTGGAAGCGGCCCGATCGCTGGCTGGTCGAATTTTGGAAATGGAACTGGAGAATCCCGAAGCCGTCGCTGGCACCTTGTTCCGAATCTTGACCAGTCGAAAACCGTCAGCCAAGGAGCGACGGATCGTAGCGAATTTATACCAACAGCAATTCGAGTATTTCCAAAAGGATCCCGAAGCCACCGAAGCTTTCTTAAGCATCGGCCAACTCAATTCGACTCAAGAAAAAAGGACGGAGTTAGCCGCTTGGGCCTCGGTTGCAAATACGCTTTTTAGTTTTGATGAGTGCGTCGTCAAAAGGTAACCCTATGTCAATCAAGTGTACTGGTTTCGAAAACCTAACCGGCGCATCACGTCGCTCATTCCTAAACCGATTTGGTTTAGGATTGGGCAGCATGGCGTTCTCTTCGATGATGGCCAACGATTTGGCAGCATCGATGAAAATGACGGATCCGAATTCCCGGCCTACGGGAGAATTAAAACGGTTCCATCATCCTCCAAAAGCCAAACGTGTCATTTTCCTGTTTCAATCAGGTGGCCCATCTCAAATTGATTTGTTTGATTACAAGCCATTGTTGAACCAGATGCAAGGCAAAGAGCTGCCCGATTCGGTTCGTAAAGGGCAGCGACTGACAGGAATGAGTGGGAACCAGGCCAGTCTTCCACTGGTAGGTTCGCCATTCAAATTTAATCAGCATGGCGAATCCGGTGCGTGGGTCAGCGAAATTTTGCCCTACACGTCGCAGATCGTCGACGACTGCTGTTTCCTGAAATCATTGTGGACCGAAGCGATCAACCACGGACCCGCGGTAACCTATCTGCAAACTGGTTCTCAACTTCCCGGCAGACCGAGCATTGGATCCTGGCTCGATTATGGGCTTGGTAGTCAAAACGAAAACTTGCCTTCATTTGTGGTCATGATAACTCGCGCTAAGGGAGGGCAACCGCTTCAGGCGCGACTTTGGGGGGCTGGTTTTTTACCTGCTCGACATGAAGGCGTTCGGTTTCGGGCCGGTAAGAACCCTGTCTTGTACTTGGGTAACCCGGATGGGATCACTCCTGAAAGTCGTAGACAGATGCTCGACGCGCTAGGTCAACTTCACAATCTTCAATTAGCAGATCGGCCCGATCCTCAAATCGAAGCTCGCATCGCTCAGTATGAACTTGGCTTTCGAATGCAATCAGCAATCCCGGAGATTGCTGATATGTCAGACGAACCCGAATATATCCTTAACGAATACGGTCCCGATGCCAAAACTCCAGGCAGTTTCGCATCCAACTGCATCATGGCCCGTCGATTGGTAGAAAAAGGAGTTCAGTTTGTCCAACTGTACCATCCCGGTTGGGATCAACACGGCGGACTTCCATTTGGGATCAAACGCCAATGCAAAGAGACCGACCAACCGACCGCTGCGCTGGTCAAAGACTTAAAACGAAGAGGTTTGCTAGACGACACTCTTGTCATTTGGGGCGGCGAATTCGGGCGAACTAATTATTGCCAGGGAAAATTCAACGGTAAAAACTTTGGGCGAGATCATCATCCACGCTGCTATTCGATGTGGATGGCTGGAGGTGGAATCAAACCAGGAGTCAGTTGGGGAAAAACGGACGACTACAGTTACAACGTGGCTGAGGATCCGATGCATCTCCATGACTTGCAAGCAACCATTTTGCACCTGCTCGGCATCGACCACAAAAGGCTGACTTATCGACATCAAGGACGTCGTTATCGACTGACCGATGTCCACGGCCACGTGCCTAAGGAAATACTCGCCTAAGACTCTTTAAGAATCTGGTGATTCTGTCGATTGCTTTACGAGATCAGCTTATCGCGACGTTCAGTTGAAATGGACAAAGGCAAGCTAACGCTCGCCCAGCTTTCTTAGACAATTTGATTACCAGGTAGGGTGCTTCGTCCGAAATCCATTAAATTTCTCACGCTAGAGCAATATTGGTAGATTCTATTCTACTTTGGATTGCTTAGAACTTCTTGTAGCGTCATCAGCAGGCGGTCGGCATCCCCTTCTGAAAATACCAACGGAGGCTTAAGTTTGATGACGTTTCGAAATGGACCATCGGTACTTAGCAAGATTCGTCGCAATTTCATTTGCTGGACGACCTGATGGGCTCGTGTCGGATCAGGTTCCATGGTTTTTCGGTCTTTGACAAACTCCAGTCCAAGAAACAGGCCTTCGCCTCGGACATCACCAATGCATTCGTGATCCATTTGAAGGCGATGAAAGCCATCCAAAAGAATTTTGCCTACTCTGGCAGCGTGATCTTTTAACTTCTCTTTGGCGATGACGTCAAGCACCGAAATGCCCACAGCGGAAGAAACAGGATTGCCTCCGTAGGTATTAAAATATTCCATTCCATTGTCAAACGATTCTGCAATTGCTCTGGTCGTCACCACAGCGGCCATTGGATGTCCATTTCCAATCGGCTTGCCCATCGTCACGATGTCAGGCGTAACATCATGCAATTCAAAACCCCAAAATGATTTTCCAACTCGGCCGAATCCGACTTGAACTTCATCGGCAACGCAAATACCGCCACGGGAACGAATCTCGCGATAGATATCTCGAAGAAAACCAGACGGAAGCGTCACCTGTCCTCCACAGGACAAAATGGCCTCGGCAAAAAAACCACCTATTCCGCATTCCAAATTTTCAAGATTCACAATTGCCTGAATCGCAAGATCCACATAGCGTTGTGAAAAATTAGGTTCATCATACCGATAAGGTCCTCGAACCCCGTCCGGCATCGGTAACACTGCCACATGCTCTGGTTGGCCCTGACCACCCGGACCATTAAATTTGTAGGGACTAATCTGAATCAACGCCTGAGTGTGTCCGTGATAGGCGTGATCCATGACCACCAATCCGGTTTTGTTTGTGTATGCCCGGATCAAGCGGATTGCCAAATCGTTGGCTTCGCTTCCAGAATTGACAAAAAAGCAGACTTCAAGTTTTGGGGGTAGCGTTTCGGTCAGGCGTTTCGCGTAGCGGACAATGTTCTCGTGAAGGTACCGGGTATTGGTGTTAAGAGTTCGTATTTGTGATGTTGCCGCCGCGACAACTTCCGGGTGACAGTGCCCTACATGGCAGACATTGTTGACGCAATCGAGGTAAGTGATATCGGATGAATCGTAAAGGTATTGACCGCTGCCCCGGACGATATGAATGGGTTGATCGTAAGAAATACTGAGGGAAGGAGATAGGTGCTTATTCCTGAGCTGTTGGATTGTTTCCGAATTCAAAGATTCATCGTTTGATTCGACCTCATTCCTCGTTTGAATTGGCGTCTGTGCGCATATTTTTGAAATCCGCATATGAACTTCGGATGGATCCAGGTCAATCAGCTTTTCAAGTGTTGCCCATGCTGGTCTTTCTGTGATCGATAGATATTCATTGTCCGGTTGAAGCTTCCGTTGTTGCTTCGCAATCACGACACTCTGACAAAGCCGCATTGCAGTCATTGGGAACAAGACCGATAACTCTGACTCGGTTAATGGGTGCTGGGAATGGTAACCTGAGACTAACGAACAGATCGTATCAACGGGTTGCTCATTTTCAAGTATTAAATAGGCAGCACAAATTGCGAGTTCATTGATCAATTTCGAATAAATAAGATCTCCAAAATCAATCAATCCAATGGATGTGTCACCCGCTTCAGCTATCTCAATGAGCAGGTTGTAGTCGTTAGCATCATTGTGAATCAGAGACTCGCGGAGCCCATGAAACCTTTCTTTAATGGAATCGAACAGCCCTAAAAAGTGACGCAAGATGCTCGCTTGGTTTTCATTCTCGAACTCGCCAGCAGAAACGATTTGAGCAGCGTTTTTGAGATCCCATTGAAGTTCTCGTTTTGCCGATGGGATTCGGTTCAGATTGGCAAGCGCCAAGTCGAGTTCGCCAAGTCCCATCCCGATTTTTTCAAGTACCGCAGGGGATGGCGTCAACTCGGCTACGGGAGTACCGGGTAAAAAAGTGAGGCAGCGAGTAAAGCAGGTTTGTCCATCCGAACCTCGAATTGGTTCAATCAACGCTGCCATTTCAGATCGAATCAGTGAAGGCGAATGAATATGACGAAGCGATCCAGCAATCTGAATCGCAGCGTTTTCTAATTCTAATTGGGCTTGAGTTGTGTTGGGGTGGGCAACCTTAATTACAAAGGTTCCATCTTCTCCCGAAACCTTGAAGTTTTGGTCTCTCTCTCCGGGTAGTTCAGTCACCTCGCCCAAAATTTTGAAGTGTTCGCTGGCAATCGCGGCCGCATCTGCCGAAGTAAAATGCGGTTTAGAGCGGACATCATCCATCGCTACAATTACCTGTTTCGTTCGGCTTGCTAATTGGATTCATAACTCAGACCTGTATCCTATTTTGAATATTTTTTTAGACGAATACTGTGACAAATAGCGGCATAAGTGAAGCCGTTTAAAAACCTGTTTCTACTTTGAAACGGGGATCAGAATCAAAAAAAGATAGAGCGGCTTGTTCAAATCAAGAATCAGAATCAAGCTCTTCTTTCAGTAATTTGCAGTAAAGAACCAGGATCTGTTCCGCTTTTGACTTCGATATAATAAGTTCATTGTAATGTAAAGACAATCTCATCCTTGACCCAACCATGAATAGGTTAAGGTTAATAGGCGTTCCTTGTTTGATCGGTCCCACCAGATCAATCTCTGTTGGCGTGGGGAAAAACGAATCAGCCGAATTTCGATCCGCAAAACGTTCCCATTTTCGAAATGGGGATCCGAGATTTGTGAATAGTGCCATCGCTCGGGACTTTTCGTTTTTTGCAGCGGCCGACAATCGTTTTTTGGAAACTGCCAGGGCCCGAATTGCTATCAAAAAGATTTTGTCTAACTGCCAGGCTCGGATCACCTTTATCTCAAAGTCAATTCCTTTTACGAAATCCTTTATCCCTTTGGCCAGTTCATGACTTTGCCGGTCGATTTGCACAACCGTTGCACGATTGGCAGCCGGTAAACGGCGGTCGGATACTTGCCGAATGCTCATCGGGACAATGATTCGGATCCAGTCTTTGTCGTGATGATTTCCCAAAGATGTTCGCCAAACCGTTAAAGTTCGAAAAAGATTCGCCAGCAAAAGGGAATTGACCATCACCGAATCAAGTTTCGATTGATGTCGTAATCTCGATTCGATATTGCCAGTCAACCATTGGCTAGTGATCGCCGGGAACACTCGATCGTTGGAATTGTTGTCAGATTTTCCTGATGGCATCAACCTATCTGTCCGGCGGAAAACGAACTTGGCAGCTCCAAATAAGGCGATCGGCTGTTTCCAAAGGTGTTTCAAGTAACTCCAACTTAACAGACCAAGACGGTTCCGATTTCGCAGACGACCTGGATCCAATCGGTTGAGTCCGGTTGTTGGCATTCGCCCCTGTACAAGGTTGCTATATACAATCATCCATTCGTTGATCGCAACGCAACTTCCGACACCATCGGCTATCGCGTGGTGGATATAAAACCAGATTTCAGAATGCCAACCAGGTACCGATTCAGCATTGCAATCGGTTTCGACTTTAGACGGGGAAGATGAATCTTGCGTTGTCGAAACTCCGGCAGACGCAGGCCAACAAAAAATTCCTAAATAGCTGTCAACTTTCGCTGCTGAATCCGGTGGCGTCCAGTTCCATTGTTTCTCACGAGTTTGGTTGAACTGTTTCCACTGAAACTGTGCCTCGTTTTCGGGGCTCCAATTCCAACCTGACGCATCTTGTTTTACTTTGCAGCGGGCCAAAGGGTGACGCGCAATCACAGTACGCCATGCGGATTCGGCAAGTTCTTTGTCGAGTCGATCATCGATGCGAATTCGACAAAAAACGAGGTTGGGAAAATCAGGAGAATGATCCAACCAATGAAACTTTTCGATGCTGGTCAATGGCAGCGGGAAAAGGGAATCTTCATTCGGGGCTGATTGCCTTGTTAGGTTTTCCGATGAACTCATTGATCCATGTTCCAAAAAAAATGCCCGACCTCTTACGACGCCGGGCATCTTATTTTCTAACGGAATATCAAGACAACTTATTTGTCATCTTTCTTTTTGTCATCGTCATCATCATCTCCGTCACCTTTTTCATCCTTCTTTTTCTTGTTACCTCCAGCGCCCTGAAGAGCACTCTGCATCTCTTTCTTTTTATTGGCGAAACGAGACAAAGCTGGATTTGGATTTCGAGCGGGACGGTCGCTTTTCGTTTTGGGGCCATCTTTCAATGTTCCCGAATCAGCCAAGCCTTCTGTGTCTTCCGAGTCAGGGAGACGCTTGATACGAATGTTTCGATACCAAACTTCATCTCCATGATCCTGAAAAGCGATGTGACCACTTCGGTTTTTAGCAAATTTCTCCCAGTCTTTAAATTTGCTGGCGGCTAATTTTTCGTTCCAGTCGTCGCTACCGATCTCAACATCCAATACCTTTTTGTTATTCAAGTAGTGCCGAATTTTATTGCCTTCCACAATAATCTTCGACTTGTTAAACGACTTGATGCTTCGAGTCACTTTGTTTTCTGCAGGATACAATCCGTACAAAGCGCCGGCGGATGTTAATTCGCTTTGACCGTCGGCGTGATTCTTGTCGTCGAGTACCTGGTATTCAGGACCTGAAAAATAGGGTGCATTGTCACCGAGTGAAACGCGGTACATGACGCCACTGTTACCCCCTTCGGAAATCTTCCATTCGAACTGCAATTCAAAATTGGCATAGGTTTCCCGGGTGATGATGTCACCACCCCCCGAACCATCGAAATAAAGGTACTTTCCGGATATGGACCAGCCATCACCGATTGCTTGTTCGCTATATCCACGGAACTTATCAAGGTTTTGATTTTCGAGCAGTTCTTCAAACTTGGCTCGAGCAGGACGATTGGATCTTCTCCCACGAGCTCCTGGAGCATCATCTCTTTCTTCCAGTCCACCGCTTTGTGCTAGAACGACTGAGCTAAAACTGAGCAATGCGGTAAAACAGAATGAAGCAATCGCCCAACGAACGATTTTGGATGTCATAGAGTTCTCCTTTGAGACTTTCCTCTGGCAAAATGTGTGATAGACAGGCGAATCTCGGCAATGCTTCCGCCAAATTCGCCGGCTGTTGTCAATCGAAAACGAGATCTACTGGTTAGCTTGGTATAAATTGAGTTACACAATTCATTGATCGTTTTCGTTCGACTTAAATTCTAATGTGAATACGGTTTGCTGTCGAACGACGGTTCAGTTGGAAATTTTGGTTTCAAACCGGAATACCAAAACCGACCGGATTTACGAAGCACCAAAAAAGACTGGCAGTTGTTAAATTTTTCCCGAAATTCAATACCACAGCCATTCCCCGTGGCCTAGGTAGACGTTTTAGATCCCCGCTTTATTGCGACATTTCGACCACATCGCTGACGATTGCGGAAACCTTGCGGCTGGAATCTAAGTGGGATTCGATTAACAACGGTCCGATTTGCATGAGTCCTTGGCCCGTATTGCAACTTACAATCGGCAAATTTGTACCGATTTGTTGCTGCAACACTGCTTTCTCATCAAAGCCAAAATTCGTTTGCTGAATTATACTTGAATGTTTTTCCGGGTTTGCGGTCCGCTGCTAGGCCAAATTGGAAAACTGCCAGACACTCCCACTTGCAGATAGATTTCGTAAATGGATTCAGATTACGCATGTCCGCCTCAGGTCCTCAGTGCTCGATGTTCCCGTAGCATCAATTTTGAACCGCCAAGTTTAAGAAATGCTTGTCCTTTTTTTAAAAACTCAAGCACGACAGGGTGGCGATTCTCATTCCCGGCGATCTGCCTGCTTGCAATACTGAATTTGACCTGCGTAAAAGGGGCGACGGCTCAGGCTCCTGGACAGGGACCGACCCGAGTGGTTGCCGGTCTGGTCGTTAAGTCAAAGCGTGCTGCTTCGCAGTCTTTTGTGGGAACATTAGAAGCCACACGCAAGGCCATCGTCGGATCGGCCGTTGGAGGACGAGTCACCACAGTCAAGGTAGATGCGGGAGATCCGATCGGTGGAACTAAGACAAAGGACGGCAAGTTCGAAGGTCAGCCGCTGGTTGAACTGCGAACCGAGACCTTGGACATTGAAATCAGAGCTGCGGAACTTCAGCATCAATTAACGATTCAGGAAAGAGATCAATTAAAAACTTCTCTTCCACTGGAATTGGAATTAGCAAAAGCCAATTTGGCATCGGCTGAGTCCCAATTTGATTACGCGGACACCAATTACAAACGGCTTCAACGTCTCCAACTAAACAACGGTGCAATCAGCGAAACTGAGGTTGAACAAGCGCGATCTCAATTCCTGGCAACCCAGCAAAGCGTGATTGGTAGTCGGGCTGAAGTGGAACGACTCGAATCGACCACGGATCTTCAAATTGCCCAAGCTGAATCGCGAGTCGAAACGGCCCACCAAGAAGCATTGCGGCTGAAAGATCTCAGATCCCAGTACATCATTCGAGCTCCCTTCGAAGGTGTGGTGACTCAAAAAATGACCGAAGTGGGGCAATGGGTTAGCGGCGGGTCCCCCGTGATCGAGTTGGTCGATCTGGATCCGATCGAACTTGTCATCAATATCCCGCAGGAATATTCGGGGCGGCTTCAGGATTCCATTATCCAATCTCGAAAAACTGGCAAAGCTTTGAAAGTGGCTACTCAATTTGCCGGCATCAATGGTCAATTTCAAGGTACCGTCGTCCGCGTCATCCCTCAGGCGGATTTGCGATCCCGATCTTTTCCAGTACGCATTCAAATTGCCAACCCGCTTATGCAGGAAACTTATCAGTTGAAGCCTGGCATGTTGGGCAGAGCACAATTAAGCATCGGGCGAGAGTCCGAAATGATCTTGGTGTCCAAAGATGCCCTTGTGCTCGGGACCAATCAAAACAAAATCTTCAAAGTGATTCGCGGACCGGAAAAGATGACCGTCGTGCCGGTCGTCATTGAGACGGGGATTGAAATCGGAAGTTGGGTTCAGGTCACCGGCGATCTCCGAGAAGGGGACGAAGTGGTCGTGATAGGAAACGAACGACTGAAACCGGGTGCCGAAGTCATCGTCACCGAGACTCGCAAGACACCGATTGACGAATAAGTTCTGTTCGCAAGTAGCTGAATATGCACCCTATTTCCTGGTTCATTGAAAATCCCGTCAAGGTTGCTGTCGGCATCATTTTGATCACCATGTTTGGTCTGATCGCAATGTTCAAGATGCCTATTCAGCTAACCCCTAATGTCGAAAGACCGCGATTGTCGGTATCGGCTGACTGGCCCGGCGCCAGCCCTCAAGAAATCGAAAAAGAGATTGTTAGCGAACTTGAAGAACGACTCACCAGCGTCGAAGGTGTCACCAAAATGACATCCTTTTGCGGTGATTCTGATGCTGAGGTTGATCTCGAATTCGCGGTCGGGACCAACATGGATGAGGCACTTCTGAAAGTAAACAGTCAGCTTCAAACGATGAGGGATTATCCCGTCGATGCCGATCCTCCTACGATTCGATCTTCTTCTTCCAACGACCGTAGCGTTGCGTGGTACATCCTTTCGACGCGTCCCCCCAGCCTGGAATCGATTCGCAAGTTTGCTGACGAGCATCCCAAACTTAAGGACCATTTGGACCACGTTGCCAACGCCAATCATCCCGGGCTACGACTTTTCCGACTTAAAGAAATGGTCAAAAAGTATCCGATTGCTGCCGAACTCGACCGGGGAGAAGTCGACGTCAAACAGTTTCGAAAGTTTACCGAAGATGTGATCGAGGCAGAATTCGAAAGAGTCGATGGTGTATCCGATGCTCAGGTTAGGGGAGGGGAGCAGCGTCAGATTCAAGTCATTTTTGATCCAGACTTGCTCGCCGCCCGCGGTTTGACCATTGGCGAGGTACGCAACACACTGATTCAAGATAATCAGGATGTTTCAGCGGGTGACTTTTGGGAGGGGAAGCGTCGTTACGTGGTCCGAACTCTCGGTCAATATCGCAACGTCGATGAAGTTGGACGCCAAATCATTCGTGAAGAGGAAGGCCGCCCGATTTACATTTCCGATGTGGCTGAAGTTCGAGTCGGATACCAGAAACCGACCGGAACCGTCAAAAGATATGGAATGGAAACGCTTTCGATTAGTGTTACGCGAGAGAACGGCGGGAACTCAATCGACGTGGTTCGTGGTTTGGACGAAAAAGTAGAAAAGCTGAACGAATCCGTTCTGGCCCGCAAAGGTTTGATCTTAAACAAGGTTTACGACGAAACGGTTTATATCAACAGCGCCGTGGGACTGGTGAAACAAAACATCATGCTCGGTGGTTCGCTAACGGTAATCGTGCTGATGATTTTTCTGCACCTTCGTAGTCGGACGCTGGTCATTGTTCCCATCATGCTGGCATCGAGTATTGCCGCGATCACGATATCGCCATGGTTTTTTGCCATTACCATCTTGCTGATTCTGGTTTCAGGCGCGTGGTTCGCGCGTGGAACTTTGGTGGTTGCGATGGCGATCCCCACCAGCATCATTGGAACTTTTTTAATCCTCAATTTGTTAGGACGATCCCTTAACGTCATCAGCCTCGCCGGGCTTTCCTTTGCGGTTGGAATGCTAGTCGACAACGCGGTCGTCGTCCTTGAAAACATCTATCGCTATCGTCAACTGGGGCAAACTGCTGGACAGGCCTCGCTCAATGCGGTCAAAGAGGTTTGGGGGGCTGTGTTGGCTTCTACTTTGACAACCCTTGCCGTATTTTTGCCTGTGATCTTCCTGCAAGGAGAAGCCGGGCAATTGTTTATGGACATCGCTTTGGCAATCAGTGCGGCGGTCGGACTTTCGCTGATTGTCAGTGTGATTGTGATCCCGACAGCGTCCGCCAGAATGATCGGCGATGCAGCCATCGAATCAGATTCCAAGCCTGGCAAATTCGAATTATGGCTGCAGGGGTTTGGCACCCGCTTTACAGAAATGATTGTTGGTTTCAACAATCTGATTCAAAAAACGGTGATCGGACGCTTGGCGGTCGTCGCTGCGATTTTGGCGATTGCGTTTGGAACAGCGTACGTTTTGATGCCTGAAATTGAATATCTGCCGGCCGGAAACCGAAACCTTGTCTTTGCCAGGATTCTTCCGCCTCCCAGCTACAACGTTAATCAGTTGGCATCGATGGGTGCCGAAGTTGAAGAAGTCCTCAGACCGTATTGGGATATCGACCCGGAAACCGAAGACACTTCGGAACTCGATTTTCCAGCAATTGCGGATTACTTTTTTGTGGCACGCGGGAATTCGGTTTTTGTTGGGCTGCGAGCTTACGAGGCTTTGGAAGCCCGGCAGCTGATCGACATGGTGAAAACCAAGCTCGGAAAAAGATTTCCTGGTGCATTCGTAACCGCGTCCCAATCGAGTTTGTTCGGCCGAGGCCTTGGCGGCGGTCGCGATATTGATATCGAAATCCAAGGCCCAGAACTGGAAAAATTGGTCGATATTGGCGGGACCATGATCGGTTTGATCAAAGGTAATTTTCCCAGTGATACCCAGGCCAGGCCCAATCCCAGTCTCGACTTATCAAGCACCGAAGTTCATGTTCGACCCAAACCAGAACAAGCAAACGCGTTGGGGATAACCAATCAGGAACTGGGATACGTTGTCAACACATTAATTGATGGAGCCTACGCAACCGACTATTTCTTGGGGGGCGAAAAAATCGACTTGGTCCTTTTGGGGGCTAAAAGCTACGACGCCCGCAAACAAGATTTAGAACAGCAGTACATCGCGACTCGTAATTCGATCCAGCCTGTCCGCCTTGGTTCGGTCGCCAATATCGAATACGGAAGTGGACCGGAACAAGTCGTTCGGCGGGAGCGTGAAAGAGCGATTACGATCGAAGTTTCACCGCCTGACGAAATTTCACTCGAACAGGCCATTCGAAGAATCCAAACCGACGTGGTTGGCCCACTTGTCGACGAAGGTGTCTTGGGTGGGGATTATCAGGTCAATCTGAGCGGTACCGCAGACAAACTCGCTCAAACGTGGGAAGCTCTCAGGTGGAACTTCTTACTGGCAATTCTGATTACCTATCTCTTAATGGCGGCTCTTTTTGAGTCGTGGGTCTATCCATTCGTAATTATCCTAAGCGTACCGATGGGCGCGGTCGGTGGAATCATTGGGCTCAAAGGACTAGGCTATTTTTTGGCGGCCCAAGGTGAACCGCTGCAGTCTCTCGATGTTCTTACAATGCTCGGGTTCGTCATTCTTGTTGGGACCGTCGTCAACAATGCGATTCTTATTGTCCACCAGTCATTGGTTCATATTCGAGAGGGACAAGATTCTAATACGGCTTTATCCAATAGCATTCGAAATCGGATTCGCCCGATTTTCATGACGACTATGACGACAGTTTTTGGCCTGTCTCCATTAGTGCTTTTCCCGGGCGCAGGCAGCGAGTTGTACCGTGGATTGGGCAGTGTTGTATTAGGCGGATTGTTGTTATCAACTTTCTTTACTCTGGTGTTGGTACCGACGCTGTTCAGCTTGATGATTGATTTGAAAGCCTGGGTCAGCCGGATGTTTCGAAAACCAGCGGCAGCTTGATCGAGGGAGATCCCGATCATTTTGAGTGCGATTCGTGTTTGCTATAAGGCATACTTTGCATGCATTGATTCTCCCCAGCTTATCTTTTCAAGAATCTCATGTCTTTTGTCTCCTCAAATCCGGATTGCGGGTCAGCCGCCATTCGGGAACCGATCATTACTGAATCGTTGGATCTGCACGGATTCCAGTCATTATTGGAAGCTGGACGTCAGATTATTACAGCGACCGAAAACCAGGATGTGCTCGCCAACTGCCTTTATTTTTCCAAGGTATTGCTGGGCGCTTCTGAAGCGACGCTCATTAATTCCGAAGAAAAAAATCCGGACCCGGCTAGCGACCTCGACTGGGATTGTGTCCAAAATTCGATTGAGCACAAAGCCGCGGTGATCGGCAAACGAGATCCTCAACGTCGCGGCGTGATCTGTTGCCCGATTTATGCGTCGGGGATTCTTATCGCGATCATCCACGTAGGCCCTTGTCAAACCCATAGTACCAACGGCAGCAGCCAACGACAGATTTTGGGTTACCTCGCTTCCCAAAGTGGTGCCGCTCTCGAAAAAAATGAAGCCGTTCGCCGCTTGAAAGATTCCAATCAGCTTTTGGAGCAACAAGTTGATGATCGCACCCGAAGAATTCGAGAACGATCCGAAAGTCTTGAACGGACCGCGGCCGCTTTAGAAATTGCTTGCGACCAGGCGAACGCGGCCAGTCGAGCCAAAAGCGATTTCATCGCCAACATGAGCCACGAAATTCGAACGCCAATCGCAGCCATCATTGGTTTCACAGATTTGATGCTGCGGGACATGATTCCAGAAGAGGAAATTCGCGAGAAACTGGGAGCGATTCTGAGCTCAGGCCAACATCTGCTCGAATTGGTCAACGACATTTTGGACATTTCAAAAATCGAGGCCAATCGCCTCGAACTTGAATTTTTACCGCTCAACTTTCACGACTTGGCAGAAGAAGTTTTTGAATCATTTCGTTTTCAAGCAAGCGACAAAGACCTTGAATTTCGAATGGAACTATCGCCCAATCTCCCAGAAATGATCCGTTCCGATCCTACGAGATTGCGTCAAGTTTTAAACAACTTGATCGGAAACGCAGTTAAGTTCACTGAAAAGGGAACCATCTCGATTCGAATCTATTCTTTGCCATCCGAGAATCCGGAAGAATGCCATATCGCAGTGGAAGTGATCGATTCAGGAATCGGGATTTCGAAATGTCAATTGGAAAGAATTTTTGAAGCATTTGTCCAGGCGGACTCATCGACGACGCGTCAGTATGGTGGCACAGGCTTGTGATTGGCAATCTCAAGGCGAATTGCCAAAAAACTAAAAGGCGGGATCGAAGCCAGCAGCACTCCTGGAATGGGCAGCGTGTTTAAATTTCGCTTTGTTGCCGAACACTTCGAAAACAATGAGTTTGTCTTTGATCCGCGAACCCAAGAGTTGCGTTCATTGAAAGGGATGCGAGTTTTGATCGTCGATGATTCCGACACCAACCGAGAGTTTTTAAGGATTGTCCTCGAACACGCTGGCGCGGTGGTCAACTGTGGTGAAAACGGAGCTCAAGGCGTTCAACTGACACGAGACATGGTTCCTGACCTCGTCATCATGGACGTGCAAATGCCCGTCATGGATGGGATTTCGGCGACCATGGAAATCCGTAAATTTGAGCCATCGCTGCCGGTAATTGCTTTGACGGCTAAAAGTATGAAGGACGATGGGCAAAAATGTTTGGCTGCTGGATTCTCGGCCTACCTGTCCAAACCGGTGACCCCGGAATTGCTGGTTCTTTTTCTTCAGCGATTTATATCTACCGACTCGGTCCGCACCAGTGAAAGCCAAGTGGTTGCCAACCATGCTGCAGAGGAAGATGAACAAAAAGTTTTACGGCTTCCCTATCTGAAAACCAATAAACCGACCGAGTCCGGGTTTTACAAAAAACTGCAGGCACTTGCTGACAAATTCGAAGACGCCTTACCCAACGAAATTAAAAAGTTTGAGGCTGCGATCGAACAGGAAGATTTTGATAGCCTTAAAAGATTTGGTCATGCCTTTAAAGGGACATCTTCATTGGTAGGGTTCTCTGAACTTTCACTGATGGGAAAGCAACTTGAAGTAGCGTCAGCAAATCGACAACTTGCGGAAGCCAAACAGGCCATTGAAAAAATCAAGCTCGAACAATCGTCGATGACCATTCGCCGATCGAAACAAGAGCATGCATGAGGGAAACCCCGCTTTTTCAACCGGATTCGTTTCTATCAGGTACAGTTCACGTGTACTTCAACTCAATACAACTGAGCAAATGACTCATGACGAAATCAGAAGTTCAAACCGAAATCCTTAATGCCAACATTTTTGTGATTGATGACGAGGAAATCGCTACCGAATACATGTCCCTCTGTCTCACGGAAGCTGGGTTTACCAAGGTCCACGGATTTCAGGATCCTGTTGAAGCATTTGAAACGTTGAGCTGCGTCGAAGCCGATTTGATCTTAACGGACGTCAATATGCCGGAATTGGGAGGCAAATTCCTCATCCGGCTCGCTCGGAAAATGCCACATTTGCGAGACACCCCGATCATCGCGATCACTTCGGATCACTCCGAAATGACACGAGACCGCTTACTTGCCAATGGTGTGACGGAAGTTTTAGTCAAGCCAATCGGCAAAGATCAACTCGCCAAAATCGTCACGGACTTGCTGAAGTTTCACTGTCTGGCCAATCAAAATTCGAAACAAGACGAAAACAATCTTCGCAAAAAAAGTGTGACCAAGGTCAAAGAAAAAGAGCAAGTCCTGTGGGAAGCTTTCGACAGAAAGTCTTGAATACGCTCAGCAGGCAAAACATCGAATTCGATTTAGGAACTATCCTCGAAAGCCATGCGGCATGGAACCGCAACACCTCATCGAATATCTCGCCAAGAAGTGGCGAAATCATGAGGGCCATCGGGCGTGTCAGCCGGCGTCATCCCAAGGGACTTGAGATACCGAACCTTCGAGAATCCTGAAGGAACGGCAGAAGCGGACTCGTGGGCCAATTCAGTTGCCTCTTCCGAGGCTGTAGCCACGGATGCCAATCCGTGGATTAAAAGCCCAAAAAATTAACAAACTGTCGGCTCTTCGGGATTAACCAAACCGGATCCACGGTTTGGTAACCGTGGCTACAACCCATGGTCCCTGGTGGACACTCGTGGGCGAAGTCTGTCGCCTATTCCCAGACTGTAGCCACGGATGCCAATCCGTGGACTAAAAGCTCAAAAAATTAACAAACTGTCGGCTCTTCGGGATTAACCAAACCGGATCCACGGTTTGGTAACTACAACCCATGGTCCCTGGTGGACACTCGTGGGCGAACTCTGTCGCCTCTTCCGAGCCTGTAGCCACGGATGCCAATCCGTGGAATAAAAGCCCAAAAAATTAACAAACTGTCGGCTCTTGGGATAAACCAAATCGGATGTCGAAATCTGAATTAAATCCAATACAGCTGGTAAAACGACTGAGGTCGATACCTATCAAAACAACGCATTCGCCGTAAGACGCTTTTCAAAATTCAACAATTCGTTGAGTAAAGTTCCTGCAAGAACGAGTTGGTGCGGGTGCGAAATACTTGACTTAGCGTTACCATATATGGTCCGGCTTAGGGTCTGCAGGCTGAACCGTGGCGTCCAACCACTTGCCGGATTTTGTTTGGAAGCATCTGGAAAGTGCATAAATGGCTGATGAAAGGCAGTTTCTACGGGAACTCGACAAAAAACTTTGGACCGCTGCCGACAAACTGCGAGCCAACCTGGATGCCGCGGTTTATAAGCACGCTGTCCTTGGCTTGATCTTTCTGAAATACGTCTCCGACGCCTTCGATACCCGCCAACAGGAAGTCGAAGCCAAGCTCCGCGACCAGAACGACGACTATTATCTTGATCCGGCCGACTATGACGGTGACGAAGCCTACGCCGAGGAAATCCGCGCCGAACTCGAAGTCCGCGACTACTACGTCGAAGAAAACGTCTTCTGGGTTCCGGCACTGGCTCGCTGGAAAACCATTCAGGAAAATGCACCGCTCGCGTCGGGCACTGAAATCGAAATCGCGGGCGGCAAGAAGGCCACCTACAAGATCACCTCCATCGGCAAACTGATCGACGACGCCCTTGCCGAAGTCGAAAAGGAAAACCCCAAGCTCAAAGGCGTCCTCAACAAAAACTACACGCAGCTCCAGCTACCTGCCGAAAGCCTCATCGGCCTGATCAACCTGATCGCCGAAATTCCCTTCCAGCACGATCGTCTAGACGCCAAAGACATCCTTGGCCACGTCTACGAATACTTCCTTGGTCAATTCGCACTCGCCGAAGGCAAAAAGGGCGGTCAGTACTACACACCCAAATCCATCGTCAACCTCATCGTCGAAATGCTCGAACCGTTCAAAGGGCGAGTCTACGACCCCGCGATGGG
>JBCCSJ010000095.1:0-16419 GCA_039200505.1 Planctomycetota bacterium
CGAAAGAGTCGATCTTGAAAAAGAGGCACTTGGCAATCAATTTGACAAATCGACTCGACCATTTTGGAGTTGGTCGCTTGTCGACGAGTTTGATCGGCCAAACGTCCAGTTACTTACTAACCGGGTTGAAGAATTGGCGACCGAACTTCGTCGCAGGATTAAAGATGGAGTGATTCCGTCGTCAGAAGAGTTTGAATTGTACGACGATCTCGCTCACTATGTGCTCTACTATCGACATATCGTGGACCAGATTGTTGATTTGGGTCAACAAACTATTTCCAAGCCCAATTGGCCAAGGTTTCGAGATGAGTTCGAACACTGGTTTCTCATAGGGAAGGTGAAGTCACCAAGCTATGCCAAGGCCGTCCATGTTTTTTCCTATCTTTATCAACTGAAAAGAGCTTTTTTCCACATCTTCCATTATGTCATTGGACGAACGTGGCCAATAGCGAAGTTGAGAGCGCGGATTTTTGAGTCGATCTTTTCGCACGATCTGCGAAACTACCGATCAGCGCTTTATCGAAACATGAACGAGGTAACGACCCTAATCGTTGGGCAATCGGGAACTGGAAAGGAATTAGTTGCCAGGGCCATTGGGTTGTCTCAATACCTTCCATTTCATGCGAAAACAGAAAAATTTGCGGAATCGGATCTCGAGAAATTCGTCGCACTTAATCTGTCTGCATTCTCATCGTCTATTATTGAGTCTGAATTATTTGGTCACGAAAAAGGCTCTTACACGGGGGCGGAATCAAAACGAATCGGCTGGCTGGAATCGGTTGGAAGATATGGTACGGTTTTTTTAGATGAGGTGGGTGATCTTGACTTGGCTATCCAGGTGAAGCTTTTACGGGTGTTGCAAAATCGGCAGTTTCAACGAATCGGGGAAAGTAAAACGCGATCGTTTCACGGGAAGTTTATTGCTGCCACTAATCGCGATCTTAAAACTGAAATGCAAAGCGGAGAATTCCGAGAAGATTTTTATTACCGAATTTGTTCGGATGTGATTCAAACTCCCAGTCTTAGGTCTCAATTGAATGACTCTGTTGAAGAATTCGAATTTTTGGTCGACTTTTTAGCTCGACGTATTTCACCGGAAATTGCTGACGGCCTTAAAGCTGATGTTCTAAATTGGTATGAACAATCGTCGATGCACGATTATGACTGGCCTGGAAATATGCGTGAATTGGAACAGTGCGTTCGCAACATCATGATCCATAATGAATATCACCCCACGATTTATCATCCGTCTTCCCGCCAGTCTTTTGAGAAACAGCTTTCTAGTGTTCAGCTCACGGCCGAACAATTACTCTCTCATTACTGTTTGCTCGCGTACCAGAAGTTTGGAAGTTACGAGAAAGCTGCCACCGCTTTGGGGTTGGATCGAAGAACGGTTCGTGCAAAATGCCAACTGCAAAAACCAGCCTCACCAGGTGAGTAGTCCTTTTTCGGCGTGCCGATGAATTTCGATGATATCTTTTTCGCAACCCTTCCCGTTTTCTTGATGGTCGGTTTGGGCTACTTTTTGCGCGTGATCAAGTTGGTGGATGATCAAACTGAAACCAAATTAATTCGTGTCATCTTGAACGTGTTTTACCCATGTTTCATCTTGGCAAATGTGCCCGGAAACCAGGCTCTTTCTGACCCTAAAGTGGTTGGGTTTGCCTTTTCGATCGGATTCGGATTGATGTGTATTGGAATGAGTTGCGGATACTTGATGTCGCATATTTTTCGAATTCGGGAAGACCAGGGCAGGCGTACTTTCTGCCTCTCTTTATCCATTCAAAATTACGGCTTTTTACCGATACCATTGATCGAGGCTCTTTTTCCAGATAGTTACAAAGAGACTTTAGGGGTGCTGTTTGTCAACAATCTTGGCCTGGAAACTGGTCTTTGGACGGTGGGGCTGATTGTGTTGAGTGGTCGAATGAAAAATACGTGGAGACGTTTGATTAACGGCCCCTCCATCGGAATTACCTTGGGACTGTTACTCAATTTTACTGGCTGGGACAGTTACATTCCCGGATTTGGTGGGAAAGTCATTGAGCAATTGGGCCTATGTGCGATTCCGGTTAGTCTTTTAATTGTTGGTGCGACGATTGCCGCGGTGATTGAAAAAGAAAAATGGAGCCTGGATTGGAGAATTGCTTCGGGGGCCACGCTCGCTCGATTCTTGATCATGCCGGCGATATTTTTTGCGGTAGCTTTCGCTATTAAAAGCTTTCCCGAATTGCGTTGTGTGCTGTTGGTTCAGGCCGCAATGCCAGCGGCCGTATTCCCAATCGTTCTAGCTCGTCACTATGGCGGCAAACCTTCCGTGGCGACGCAAGTGGTCGTGGTGACAACTGCATTATCGTTGGTAATCACGCCAGGTATACTGACACTCGGATTGAAGCTGTTGAGTGGTGATTAAGTTTGGGATACATCGGACGTACTTTGGGTGTCACCTTTTGGGGGCAACCGAAATCGACTGATGAAAAAGGTTCCGATAATACCTAGTCCAATTAATACCCATAGCATCCAAGTGGGTGATTTTGACAACCAGAGCACTAAACCGCTTATAAGGATGCTGGTCCACATCATTCCAATTGCCGCCAGTCTTTCCTTGTGCGTCATAGATCGAGTCCCGTCCAGGTACCCGATAAACGCGGCAAAAAATCGGTTTCGAATCAACCTCTTTTCAAGAGCTGGAAAACTCTTTGCAAAAAAGAAAGACGCGATCAACAATGGCCCAACCGTGGGAATTAAAGGCAGCCAGACACCTACGGCCGCAATACCAACAAATGCGATTCCCAATCCAGCATAAAAGTATCTTTTCATGATGGCCTTGCGGGAATCAGCGATTAAAGAAAAAGGTTTGCATAAAAGAGTTTGGCAAAATCCGATTCAAAGTCGTTTCAAGGGGCAATCCACGAAACGAATAATTTGACGATGAACTTAACTGATAACGCTATTTCACCACGTTGATGTTTTTGCCCGTAAAAAGTTTTTCGTTAAAGATATTTTGGGACTCGGCTTTCAAAATTGAAATGAGATCTTTGGATTTATTTGACCGGATAAATCTGTAATCGTCGTTCGCTTCTGTTTCGATGTTCTTTGGTGTAGGAAGTTTTTCGACCCATTCAAAGTAACTGTAGATGTCAAGTTCGTCTTCCCCGGTACGAACTCGAAAAGGCAGGTAACCAAGGACCCTTTCTGGTTTCCAAGAGTCTTTAGAGGTCAAAAACCCTGATTCCATAACCGGCACCAAAGCCAAATACTCTTCTCCATTTTCTGCAAGATAAAAGATGTATTCCTCAATTTGAATCGGTGAATCTTTTGATGGGGTTACGCAGACAAAGCAGCCGAACGACCGTGGAAATTCTTCGCTGGCCTTGCCGACATGAAAAACATACCTAACCGTTTGGTTGGTTTGGGAATCTTCTGATTGTTTGGGGTGCCGTTTGTTATCTTCGATATCATCGTGCCAATCGGGATCCAATTCGAAGGCATATACTTTTTCAGGCGGAGTTAGAAATGAACCTACGAGCTCTTCGGGGAATTTGTGATTGCCGATTTCTACTTCGGCAGGAGCCAGCAATTCAAACTTGAAATCTGAATTCAGGTCAATACATCCGCGAAAGGTAATGGGTGCCATCGCTGCAAAAGCAAACAATGCAATTCTGAAGCCTGTCCATCCGATCATCTTCAATTTCCCTTTCATCCAGATTATTCCAGTGAAAAAAGTCCTTCTATATTACGGTTGCCGAAACGATTCGCTCAAGATGATCTCTTTGATAAGTGTTTTAAATTGCCAACCTTGCGGTTCTGTAATGGTTAAAATACGATCAATTTCGGGACGGTCGGATATCTCGACACCTCTTCCTAAAGCGTAGGCAAATAGTTTCTCGACCAAGGCTCGTGCCACTTTGTGCCTTTGCTGAAGTAGTAACTGCTTGAATTCCTGGATCGAACGGAATTCTTTACCGCCAGGTAGCGTACCAGAAGCGTCAATGGGTTTTCCTCGTTTTCGATAACGTGTCCTCCATCGTCCGATCGCATCGTAGTTTTCCAGGGCGAAACCCAACGGATCAATTTTTCGATGACATTCGGCACAGGATGGATTGGTCCGATGTTTATCCAGTTGCTCTCGAATTGTTTTCGCGCCTCGAGTGTCTGGGTCTAAGGGTTCGATGTCTGGCGGAGGTGGACTGGGTGGTGTCCCCAAAAGATTGTCAAGTATCCATACTCCGCGAACAATCGGCGATGTATCAACTCCATTGGCAGTGATTGTCAAAACAGATGGCTGTCCCAATAGACCGCCCCGTCTTTTGTCGGAAAGATGAACTTTCTGAAATGAATGATCTAAACCCTGATGGTTTAAATCGTAGAATCGAGCGATTGCTGAATTGGCAAATGTAAAATCGCTATCGATGAAGTGGTCGATCGACAGGTTCTCATCCAGAATGTGTTTCGTAAAGTAAAACGTTTCCTGCTTCATCGTTTCTTCGAGATGGTCAGCGTAATACTCACGGAATTGATTGATGTCTGGTGGAGTGTTGCCGAGGGCATCCAGATTCAACCAAGCTCCCAGAAAATCTTGCACGAAACGATCTGACTTTTCATCCTGCAGCATCCGTAGCACTTGTTTTTCAAGTTCGGATGGATCAGATAGTCTCCCTTCATCAGCGGCTTGTCTGAGTTTGGAATCTGGCATCGAAGACCACAAAAAATAGGACAACCGGGAAGCAAGGGAGTGGTCGTCTAACCTGCCCTGTTCATTTAATTTTTTATCGAGATAGATAAAACTTGGCATACAGAGTGACGCGATCACACCGTCGCGAAAAGCTTGGTCTGCCGAAATACCATGTTGAATTCTTGATTCAATAACGGATTGAATTCTATGAATTTCTGGCAACTCGACTGGCCTTCTCCAAGCTTTTTCCAAGAAAGCTGTTAATCCATTGATAGATTCTTCGCCAATGTAGCCTTGTCTGCCGCTTTCATTGTCAATCGCCAATAAGCGATGGTTGGAATTGGGCCACTGGTCGTAAAATGGACCTTCAATTGTGACTGAACGGATTCGAATTTGAGGAAATTTGGAGTGCTTAATCCCGTAGCCGAAAGCGTCCTGGGGAGTGCTGGGCACTATTCCGGCTAACTCCATGTCGATATTCCCCGTTTTGATCAATGCTTGGCGAGCTTGGTGGGCACCGTTGGCAAATATAAATCGAGGCGTCGTCCCCTTATCCAGCCAGATTCTGGATTCGTGGTGTTCGATCACCTCATCAGCCAGCTCTATTCTTGCCAAAACCGGTTCGCGAGATTGCGGCAGATGGAGCGAGCCTTCTTTGTGATCGCCGGGCACGATCGCCAGTACAAACGGTTCGTCTCTTCTGGTTTGAGCGTAATTTTGATCATAATGTTGCTGCCGGTACTTAGCCTCTGTTTTTAATTGTATTTTGTAAAAGCCATCGTACGGCACACCATTGGAAAACTCAGAAACATAACCGTAGGATCCGACATGTCTTTGGGTGCGAGGATGCTCGTAAAGTCGAATGTGATCGGGAACTTCTTTTCGGATTTGATTGGCGTAATCATTTAATCGCTGTTGTATTTGGTTCTTTGAGAGCTTGTGATGAGATTTAATTTGATTGCGAAATTCCTCGATCCTTTGCTTTAGTTGCCATCTTGCCAACGTGGCTCCTAAATATTCGCCCTGCTTGAATCCACCCTGGAAGATCCATTTCTGGACGGGCGGTTTTTCGATGGGAGGTAAAGCCTTTTCGACGATTTTTTGCGCTGCTAAAAGATAATGCTGAAGCAGAAAACCAGACGTCACAAGTTCTACCCCCTGATTGTCCAGGTGGTGCCATTCCTGATCAGCAGGAAACCTCGAGGTAGGATCAAAGTGATCTGTATTGATTCCAAACAGATCGCTTACGGTATTAAGATACTCTCGGCGATTCAATCTTCTCAGGACCGTTTGACCTCCTGTGCTTTTCGATTCGGTCTGATATTTTTTGATCGCTAAAGTTGTCCATCGAACGAAAGCCTTCCGTTCGACATCGGTCGGTTGAAACTCATCCTCTGGCGGCATTTCTCCCAGATTGATTAGGTCCAGAGCATCTTGCAGGTCGATTAAAGCGTCTTCGTCAGGAATGGGGAATTCCAAGAGATCGAAACGACGATCTGACTTTTGCGTTAAGGATCCGTGGCAGCGATCACAATGCTTTTTGAAGAATGGAACGACAATCGAATCAAATCCGCTTCGGTCGACGTCAACGATTTGACCACGTAAACAGTTCGTCAAACTCAAAACCAGAAAGCAAAACAGCGCCCTTCCTACCGTAGCCATTAGCCGGTCTCCAAACCGTTCAGGCTACCGCTACTGGTGCCAAACGTATCATCCTCGATACCGAGTTGCTGCAAAATGGATACATATAGATTGCACAGCGGAATCCGTTTCTGTTTTTCCGTCGGATATGAAAGATGCTCGCCTAACCGAAAACCACCGCCCGCCAACAAGATCGGGAGGTTTGAATTGGTGTGGGAGTTGGCATTCCCCATGCCACTTCCAAATAAAACAATGGTTTCATCAAACAAAGTGCGACCATCGGCCAATTCAGTCGATTTAAGCCGGTCTAAAAACCGGGCCAATTGCTTCATTTGGTAAAGTTCGAGTTTTACCAATCCTTCAATGTTTTTGGGATCTTGACCGTGATGCGAGTAAGCATGATATCCCTTGTTGAGTCCAAGTATCCCGGTTCGGAAGTTGGCACCTGCCATTTCGAAGGTTCCAATTCGCGTACTGTCTGTTTCTAATGCTAAAGCAATCAAGTCGAATAGTTCAGGAAGATCTTCAATCAAATTGTCATTGGTTGGTTCGGCAATTGGAGCCTTAGGTTTGTCCCGCAAAACCCATTTCTCCTGTTGTTGGATTCGTTGCTCGATGTCGCGTACTGACGAAAAATATTCATCCAGTTTCGTTTTGTCTCTTTGATTTAATTTTCGAGAAAGAGAATGTGCGTCTTCCAATGCAGCATCCAGAATGGAACCGTGGAGATGAAAGTTATCGACCGCTGACGCTTTTTGAGTGGGCGAGTCGTTGAGGAACAATTTTCGAAATAATTCTTTAGGACCGCTGATCGGAGGGACGCGTACTCCGCTTCGGGTCCACGACATTTGACAACCGCCATGAAGACCGTCTGTCGAACCTACGGTCAGCGATGGAAAACGAGTTTGGGGTCCCAGTACTTCTGCAGCTCTTTGGTCCAATGTAATGTTTCCGGACGGCATCGATGCAGCTTGAGAATATTTGACGCCGGACAAAAACGAGTGGACCGCGTAATGACCGCCTTTGATTGAATGATCTAGATTCGAAAATACGGAAAAATCAATTCGATGACGCTCCATCGGTTTCAAAAGCGGAGTGATCGAGTATTCCTTGCCCGTTTGTTTGGGAAAAAAACGAGGTTGGTACATTCCAAAAGAATTTCCTACGCATACAAGACGCTTGGCTGGACCACGCATAACCTGACTGGCGAAACTTCTGCGTAGAGGCAAAGATTCCATGGCTGGCAAGGCCAAAGTAGCTAAGGCAGTCTGGATAAAACCTCGTCGATGGACCATTTATTCACCTCGTGTGTCTGATCTATAGACTTCCAGTATAGTAAATATGCCGCCATTCTCCGAACATATCTGGTGTCATTGTTACCTTAGAATTGCAACCTAATCAAAAATCCGATCACACACTCTGAAAAAGAGATCAACATGGTCCAGAAAGACCAAAGACTTACTCCATCTGTTCCTCCAATCGGCGGCGTGTCCGAAGTCGTTTTAAATGTCGACGACATTCAAGTGATGCGGGATTTTTATCAGGAAGTGTTAGGTTTCGAAGTGCATCGCGAAGCTTGTTTTGAATCGGAAAAAGAACTTCCCAACGGAAAGCCTACGATCGTATTTTTGAAAATTGCGGATCTCGATTCTCCGTTGGGACGCCACCAACATCCCCAATTATTGGCCCTGATTGACTACAAAAGACACGTTTGGGCAAAACGTTTTCGAGATCGAGATCCCCTTCGGTCTGGGTTGAATCACCTTGCTTTTGAAATACCGCCGGGAACCTGCGAGGAATATTTGAAACATTTAGCCAAGTGGGATTTGGAAACATCGACAACTGATTTCCCATCTATGTCAGCAGAAGCAATTTTTTTTGACGACCCTGAAGGGAATCGGATCGAATTGATTGCTCACCGACTTTAAAGACGGCCTACGTTTTGGCGGATCCGAGTGTTCTTAAAAAAGGTCCAATACGCGGATTTGCACCCTCGGCTACAATCCAATTAGTTTTCGGTCGGGGTATCCTCCGAATCTTTTTCAGCAGGGATCGTCAAAGTTGCACCTAACTTTTTTAGTTTGGTTTTCAATTCTTCGTCCACTGAGACTGGGTAGGCACTGACAGAACCAACAAAAAATGGAATCTCAACTCGTTGTGGTCCGCTCCCCCCGTTGACTGGTTGAAATTCCGGAAACAGCCGATGCACTTGCGTCTTGAATTTGTCCCAGTCGTTACCGTGAACCTCAAACACATGAGTTCGTGCTGATAACGACAATGACGCTCGACCTTCTTCGTACTCTTTAAGCGACATCAGCAGCCGGCTAGTATCGTGAAACATGTGAATTCCGGTTGGAACATTTTCGCCGATGCGAATACGCCGAAAGTAGAATCCGTCCTCCAACTTTTCACCGAGCAGGTGCTCGTGATCATCGATAAACTTCTGCACTCGATAATTGAAATGCGGAATCTTGTCTTCCCGATCCCAAACTTCTTGAAACCATTTGCCAAACTCGACACCGGTCCGCATCAACAGTTGTCCCGGTACATCGCCGTTCTTGGCAAGCGAATCGACAGCGTCAATTTTATTAACCGATTTGATCTCAACACCAGATTCCTGTGCAAACCAATCCATCACTCGGGGGCGTATATTTTCAGCAAAAATCGTATTTAGGGCTTCAGGATCATTGGCCTGAAGGTAGGCAAAACGGGCCTTAAACAGTCGTTGAAAACGTACGTCGTCCGTTTCATTGAGTCGTTGCCGAAGTACAACGAACCCCATGAACATCGTTGATGCGACGACCCAAACGGCTTGTAGGATGGTGTCATGCGGAAATAGGCTTAACAATACTGCCACGATCGCTGAACCGATTGCAATGATAAGCCGGAATGCAAATTTTCCGTACTCGTTACGACGAAACCAGTTCTTAATTCCGTTGATCATTGAGTTTCCTTTTTTGACAAAGCACGCATAATCGGTGCAGCTGTTGCAGGCTTTTGCGTCGTAGACTTAAAACGCTAAATAACCGCGGTGACGGCTGCGTCATTTTAAGCTGCGATTTGCCAGAAGGAAACCTTGAGACAGACGTCGGGAGGAAACCGTGTCTATTTCGGCAGGGTAATCAATTCGTAAGGCCGATGGTCCGATCGTGTGCGATCGTCAGGAAAATCACCTGCTCGAACGATAATTTGACATCGAGATTCCCACTGTTTTGCGGGACCAGCAACGAACGCAAAATCCAACATGCTGCCGGGATAATCGTCTTTGCCATCAGGCGATTCAGGATTGTCGTACCAATTCGAATCGACCCAAGCTTCTGGCTGAACGCAGTTGAAAATATTGTCCCGCATGAAATTCTTAAATGACTGATTTCCCGCTTGAGTATCGAAAACAAAGTCAAAGTTATAATCACCTAATGCGATCAAAGGTAGCGTTTGGTCTCTTGCCCAATCGACCAGCATCGTTGCCTGTTGCTGTCGGATTTCGGATTTACCCCGGGCCAAGTGGTTAACCATTACCAAAAATTCCAATCCTGAATTCCGTTTTTTCAAATGCACCACAAGTGGCGCTCGATAACGTTGTTGGATGTTGATTTCTTGAATTTCGAAGTGACGAATTTTTTTATACTTATCTTCGTTGTACAAAATCTGCAGACGATCGCTTCTACCTGACTTGGAATAGGCGTATTTATAATGCTTGCCTAATTGGTTTCGGAAATCTCCTAAATTCGGTGGTAACACTTCGGTCAACGCAACAATGTCGTAGCGATTGTTGGAATTGAGCTTTTTCAATTCTCGGCAAACTACTTTTGGGTCAGCACCGTCTGATTCGACATTCCACGAAAGTACCGCTATTTGACCTGTTTTGATTGGATCGAATTGAGTGACTGGGTAACTCGTTGGATCGTCGTGATCGACGCGTCCGTTTGCCTCATTGTCACTTATGGTTGATTGCGAATTTTTCGAATCGCTCTGAACTTGGAGATCGGCTTCCGTTCCAGTGGCCAAAGAACCAATGGGTTTGCCATCTTTTAAGTTTCCATCTTTTGATTCTCTGTCCTCTGGTTCAATCGATTGATTTGATTTTACTTTAGGAGGGTTGAGATCGGGAGAATCCGAGACAGTTTTCTCAGTCGTGTTGGCTATGTCCGTATTGCCGGGGGAACATCCAAGGAAAACCGTCAACAAAATGAAGAGGATAAATTTGGCGTTTTGGTTTTGCGAAGAACGGATTTTCATTAATTGATTCGGGTAGGAATGATGTGGGGTGGATGATCTGACGCCCGTTCCGCGTCGCTTGGTCTGGGCGAGTTCGTTTAACGCTTGAATTAACCGTTGGTGGGTTGGCCTGAAACTGCGTTTTCGACGCGCTCCATGCAATCGGTCGTCGGTTTCGAACAAATGCCGCAGACTTGATCTCCACTTTCGTTGGTCATGTTGGCAAGTCCACCACAAGATCCAGTAATCGGTTTGTTATTGAAAATCGCCCCAAATGCCATTCCAAAAATCACCAACCCAAACACAACTGCTGCTCCCAAAAAGACTGGTAGGATGGAGCCTGCATTGGTTTTGGGTGCTTTCTGCATCGGTGCTATTAAGTCTGGGAATCCAGAGGACGATTGCTCGATTAACAAATCATCCATATCCCCGTTTTTTCGAACGCCAAGAAGGCACTGGGCATTCAATTGTTCGCACAATTTCTTCCCCTTTTCGGCACCCAGAACCAAGATTGCAGTCGCCAAGGCGTCTGCTGTCATACAATCTTCGGCTAATACCGTGGCGGTTGCTACGCCATGGATGACTGGACGACAAGTAGTGGGGTCGATTGTATGAGAGTATCGTTTCTCGTCGACGATATGTACGTTCCTATAATCACCCGATGTGGCCAAAGCCCTGTCTTTCAATGCGATCACGTGATTGAGACGACGACGGCGTGGATCATCAGTAGGGCGTTCTAGTCCGATTTTCCATGGGTTGCCCGGTGACTTTTCGCCTCGAACGACCACTTCTCCCCCGACTTCGACCATGAATCTTTTACATCCTAATTCGTCTAACCGGTTCGCCACGCAGTCGACCGCGTAACCTTTTGCGATGGCGGAGAGGTCGATGTTCAATTCAGGAATTGATTTTTTCAGGGCCGGAGGATCAAGGCGTACCGAAAGATTTTGATAACCGATTTGCTGTTTAACACGATCCAGTTGCGAATCGCTTGGGATGGAAAGCTTCGATTTATCAGGGCCAAATTTCCATAAGTTGACTGCTGGCCCTACAGTGACATCGAACGCACCGCCCGTCACTTTGCTGATTTCCAACGACTTTGCCACCACTTTTGCCGTTTCAGGATCGACAGGTAAATAAGTCGTTGCAGTTGACAAATTAAACCGGCTTACATCGGAAGTTGCGATGTAAGTGGACATTCTTTGATTGACGGCTTCAAGTTCGTTTTCGACGGCAGAATGCAACTCTTCAGGCTGCACCGCTTCGGGCAATCCGCCTGCCAATACCTTGTATTGAATCGGCCCCATCGTTTTGCCCGTCATTTCCCAAAGTGAGTCGTCACCATTAGCCTGGAGGCAAAACAACACGAACGAGCAAGCAACAAGAGCGAGTTTTCGGCTGCAGAAAGTTAAATGGACGCTCATGCTAAGCCTCGGATAACTCGAGAATTACAAAAAGTCTACCAGTATCTATCGAACCAAGTAGCTGGGTCTTGACCGGAGACTCGTGACTCATAAAAAGCAACGGTGCGGAAATGTTTACTTTGTTCCGATTGCTGAAGTCACCCGGAAAATCAAATTTTACGTTCGAAAATCGTCGCAAATTAAGCCAACACCGGGTTCTCTCATGGGCGATCGTTGCAGTGATCTCGAAGTTTATCGGTGTCGTTCTAATTTTTGGTTCGACAACAATTGATTCGCCGGATCTAAATAGACCTCTAATTAACCACCGAAATCATCGAAGGAAATGTTTTCAGGTTCGACCCCAAAGTCTTCGCACATTTGTGTCACGCACTTATTCATGATCGGGGGACCGCAAAAATAGTACTCGATGTCTTCAGGCGCCGGATGGTCTTTTAGATAATTGTCGATCACAACCTGGTGGATGAATCCAGTCAGTCCCGTCCAATTGTCTTCGGGCAGCGGTTCGGAGAGTGCCAAATGAAAACTGAAGTTGGGAAACTCTTTTTCAATCGCTCGAAATTCATCGACGTAAAAGAGTTCTCGCAAACTGCGACCACCGTACCAGTAAGACACCTTGCGGCCAGTTCTCAGATTTTTGAAAAGCTCAAAAATGTGACTTCTTAGTGGTGCCATCCCGGCTCCACCTCCAACGTACAACATCTCGGCATCGGTTTCCTTGATAAAGAATTCACCGTATGGACCGGAAATTGTTACCTTGTCACCTGGTTTGAGATTGAAGATAAACGAAGACATCTTGCCGGGTGGGACATCGGGGAGCCTTGGCGGTGGGCTGGCAATACGAACATTGAGCATGATTACGCCTTTTTCGCCCGGGTAATTCGCCATCGAGTACGCTCGAACCACCGTCTCATCTACGACTGATTTATATTGCCAGACGTCGTACTTGTCCCAGTCTTCTCGATACTCTTCACCGATATCAAAATCTTTGTATTCGACAACGTGAGGAGGGCATTCAATTTGGATGTATCCACCAGCCTTGAATCCTACGTCTTCACCTTCGGGCAATTCGAGAACCAGTTCCTTAATGAAAGTAGCGACATTATCGTTGGACCGGACGGTGCATTCCCATTTTTTGGTTTCGAAGGCTTCGTGAGGTACTTCGATTTCCATATCCTGCTTGACAGCTACCTGGCAAGATAAACGGCATCCCTCCCTCGCTTCTCGTTTGTTGATGTGCCCTTTTTCCGTCTCCAAGATGTCACCGCCGCCGGTGTGGACTTTGACCACGCATTGGGCACATGTTCCTCCACCACCGCACGCTGAAGAGACAAAGATTCCCTGATCCGCCAGAGCACCCATCAATTTCCCACCTGCGGGGACTTCGATTTCTTTTTGTTCGTTAATCAAAATTTTGACGTTACCACTGGAAACCAAGAAACTCTTGGCGGTAAGAATGACACAAACCAGTGCGAGTACTACCAGCGTGAAAACGACGACGCCGAAAACAATATCCATGGTTCTTTGATTCGATCAGGTTGATGGTTATCAAAAAAATAAAAACTTGGCACTAACTAGATACCCAGGAATGCCTGAAAACCGAGTGCCATCAGTCCAACGATGATGAAAGTGATGCCTAAGCCTCGAAGCCCGGGCGGGATGTCACTGTATTTTAGTTTTTCCCGAATGCCAGCCAGTCCGATAATGGCTAAAGCCCATCCAAATCCACCGCCGATGCCAAACACGAAACTCTCACCTAAACTGTAGTCTCGTTGTTGCATAAACAGTGTTCCGCCGAGAATCGCGCAGTTCACCGTAATGAGCGGCAAAAAGATACCGAGTGCGTTGTAGAGGCTTGGGACAAACTTATCTAAAGTCAATTCTAGAATCTGAACCATCGCCGCGATAACACCGATGAAGCAGATCAAACTTAAAAACTCAAGATCGTACTGCGGCAAAAACGTCGATCCCTCTTTCAAAAATAAATTTAGGATCAGGTTGTTGACTGGAACCGTGATCATCTGAACAGCGATCACAGCAATGCCGAGCCCGATGGCAGTTTTGACATTTTTGGAGACCGCCAAAAAAGTGCACATTCCTAAAAAGTAGGCTAATGCCAAATTGTCAACGAATGCGGACCTAAGAAACAATTCGATGTATTCAGTCACTTATGATTCCTCCACCTGATCGGGTTTGAAAGTTCGTAGAACCCAGATGAATATCCCGATGATGAAAAACGCACTGGGAGAAAGTAGCATTAAACCGTTTGGTTCATACCATCCCTCTTCTGACGTTTTTTGCAGAATTGTGATTCCAAAAATGGTTCCGCTTCCGAAAAGTTCTCGGAAGAATCCGACGACAAGTAAAATCACGCCATAGCCGATTCCATTTCCGATACCGTCGAAGAAGCTGTCTTTGACACTATTCTTCATGGCGAACCCTTCGGCTCGCCCCATTACGATGCAGTTGGTGATGATCAAACCAACGAAAACCGAAAGCTCTTTACTCAATTGGTAAGCGAATGCTTTTAACACTTGGTCGACCATAATCACCAGCGAAGCAATGATCGTCATTTGCACGATAATTCGAATGCTACCTGGAATTCGATCACGAATAAATGCAACGGCAGCATTAGAACAGGCTGTCACCACGATGACGGCAAGCGACATCGTAACGGACGTCGAGAGCTTAGTCGTTACGGCGAGTGCCGAACAAATACCGAGCACCTGGAGAGCGATCGGATTGTTGTTGAATACCGGATCCCAAATGAGCTCTTTGGGGTTTGTTCCTTTAGCCATTGTCCACACCTGTTCCCGGCATCTCGCTAAGAGTAATCCGAGTTTCCCCAGAATCTTGCGATTTTTTGTTTTCTATGAATGGACCGAAGCCATCATCACCCATCCAGTATTCCAGCATGTAAGTCACGCCGTTGGAAGTGATCGTTGCCCCCGAGAGAGCATCCACGCCGTAGGGGTTTGAACTCTGATCGCCTTTGATGACCTCGAGTGCAACTTGATCGTCTTCGTAGATTTTTTTCCCATCCCATTTTTCTTTCCATTTCGGATTCATCACTTCTCCGCCCAAGCCAGGTGTTTCGGCTTGTTCGTAAAAAGTGAGTCCGGCTACCGTTTTGAAATCAGGTTCTACGGCTAGATATCCTTGCATCAAAGACCATAGTCCCATACCTCGAACAGGAAAAACGTATTTTTCGACTTGAGATCCATCCTCAGACTTTAGCATAAAGACATGCGAGAATTTTTCGCGGTATTTGACACCGGCTGGATCATTCTCTCCCAGTTCTTTACAGATCGCCTGGGCATCGTTCCTGTCAGCCCAATCTTTATCTTTCTTTGATTTGGAAGCCCAAAATTGATCGTATTCAGAGAGAATATTCTTGTATTCCTTGCCAGCTTCGGACATGGCTTGTTCGCACTCTTCGATAGCTTCTAAACCAGTGTCAAGATCGATGATTTGAGAAACAAATCGTTGCTCGAACAGCTTCTCGACTCCCCCGGCAGCTTCGATTTCTTCGTCGCCAAATCCAGATACTCGGACAATGTTGTTCAATTTGTCCAACTTCGCATTCTGGATTCGGAACGGCTTAAGAACGACAGCCGATGCCGAAACCAATAATGAGCAAAGCAGGCAAAGCGACGTTGCGATAAAGAAGGTGTTAAATAGTGAATCTTTATCCTGCGGTGACATAGCGTGCCGTTCTCCTTTTGATGTTGGACTGCACAACGCACCAGTCAATAAACGGTGCAAAGACGTTAGCAAACAGAATGGCTAACATGATTCCTTCGGGAAACGCTGGGTTGATACAACGGACTAGAACGGTCATGAAACCAATTAGGCCGCCATACCACCATTTTCCAGCCCGGGTCATCGAGGCGGAAACTGGGTCGGTGGCCATAAACACGGTTCCGAAGGCAAAACCACCGATCACCAAGTGCCACCAAGGTAAAATGTTGGAAACATTACCCCAATCTCCGGTCGGAAGACCGTACAGCGCCAACGAAAATGCGGACATTCCGGCAACAGAACCAGCCATAATTCGCCAAGAACCGACTTTAGCCAGAATCAAGACAACCGCTCCGATGATCGCACAAAGAGCGGAAGTTTCACCCATGGAACCGTGGCAGTTACCAATAAAAAAGTCCAGCCAACTGGTCCCCATTCCGGCCGCCACTTCGCCAACCATTGGGGCTTCTGGTAGTGCAGCGGCCCCGAGCACGGTTGCCCCGGTATAGCCGTCGACTGCGGTCCAAACTGCGTCGCCGCTGATTCGGGTCGGGTAGGCGAAGTACAAAAATGCTCTCGCGGTAAGAGCCGGATTTAAGAAGTTACGCCCGGTCCCACCAAAAATTTCTTTCCCGATCACGACCCCAAAAATAATTCCGACGGCGACTTGCCAAAGAGGGATGGTTGGCGGCAACGTTAATGGAAAGAGCATACCGGTCACGA
>JBCCSJ010000096.1:0-16335 GCA_039200505.1 Planctomycetota bacterium
GGGACGTACTTGTTGGCCAACGTCGCACGCCATTGAAAACACAGATCTATAGGCCGATAAAATGCGCGATGTTCAGTTCAACTAACGCCAAAACGGCTGATTGTGCGAATAACAAATGGGGGCTACTAATAACGCCAAAAAAAAATAATCGTGCGGGTAGGAGACTGCAAGAAAGCAAACCGTGGCTGACGCTCAAACGGCCGATGGTGCGGGGGGCAAAGGTCGTGCTACTTGCCGCACATTGAATGACTTACCTTTTTCAGAAGCGTTGGCTCCAGTGTAACCTGCAGGTTTACTTCATCACCTTGGTGATTGGGATGCCATTGGACGTCAGAATTTGAAAGTGATGAAAGCCTGAATCGAGTCCGTCAAATTTCCAAACCACTTTTTTGTCCGGTGTCACTTCCAACAATTTGACCCGGTCGCCCGAAGCGTGGTAACTGGTGATTACGGTATTTCCATTGGGAAGCCGTTGGACTCCGCAGGCATCATCGATGAGTGGTTCGGGGAGGTCTTCGTTACTGATGCTCCAAACGATTTCGCCCTTGCGATCCACCTCGATGACGCGGTTGCCATTGGTGCAACCAACTAAGGTTCGATTCCCCTTCAAACGAATCGCCGTAAATGGCCAGTCCTTTTTCTCTCGGCCACGGTCATCGGTTTTGATCACTTTTACCACTTTGCCAGTTTTCGGTTTGTATTCCTTGACCGCAAAATCAAGAAGATGGGGTGCGATGTAGTTTCCATTGGGAAGCCGCCGTAACATCCGGGTTTGCATATGAGCATTTTTGGACTGACATTGGAATGGCATCTCGGAAAGAACTTCGCCGGCTCGGTTGATTACGATTGCCCGAGGTGCGTCACCAAGTTCGGCGACCAGATATTCGTTTTCGCCGATTTGTTCGACGGTGCTGATTTCTTTTTGTTGACCCTGGTATTGCCAGATCAGTTTTTTGCTGGCCTGCTCGATTTCAGCAACTCCACCCCTGGGAAATTCATTGCAAGGATAAATGGCTGCCAAGAAATTTCCGTTGGATAGCATCCAGACGTCGCTGGCGGGAAGATTCATTTGCCATTGAACAACGCCATTCTCATCGACCATCACAATGCCTGTTTTTCGGCCCGCACCGACAAAGGCGTGTTTGATTTGAGCCGGCGGGGTAGGGGGGAGTTCCCGGATGCGAATGTCTTTCCACCGCACTTCGAAGGGACCAAGCCCTTTCTTGATCGAGTGCACTTGCAATCCGATAAAACCGCTGGGGTGAGATGCGTAGCTGCCTTCGTGGTTAAGGCTCGCGACGGGTTGATCGTTAATCCAAGTTTTGATTGATGGACCATTGGCTAAAATGCGATACGAATTCCATTGGCCGTCCTTAAAGTGTTGAATGGGAATCAAGTCTTCCGGCGACGTCAACCAGCCGCCTGCCGCTTCACCGTAAATGTATCCCGCTTCAGCCCCTTTGCTGCCGCTGGCTTCGATTTCTACTTGGGGACCGTTGACCCTTCCAAATTTATCGCCACGTTGAATTTCCTTTGGCGTGGGCTGGCGAGTTTGGGACCGAATCTGAACACCAGAATTGAGTTCGTTAGCGACTTTGACCTGGAATTCTAATTCAAAATTGCCGTACTCTTTTTTTGTGCAAAGGAATGAATTGGGGCTACCTTCCTGAGTCGTCCCGCATATTATTCCGCCTTCTTCAATCGTGTATTTGGCCGTTCCATTTTTTTGAATCCAGCCTGTAAAGTCTTTTCCGTTAAACAGTTCAACCCATTCGTTTTCCTGGGAAATTCTTTCCTGGGAAAATCCTTCCTGGGAAAACAAAACGGCGGGACAAAAGCAGAGGAAAACTAAAATTGGAAAAAATCTGGTCATGGCGGTCTCGATAGGGAAGACTGAAAAATTGCCCACGGTATTCACTTGGTAAAATCGCCTGCCTGGGTGCCATGCCCGGTGGAGGACACAGCCGCTAAAGCGTGATGACGGCAAGTTTACCCTGGCTCACATTGGATTTTTTCTGATTCGCTTCGTCTTTCAACTTACTCTAGTACATTCAAAAAGGGCAAACTAAATCTAAGTGAGATCATGGCAAGACCGCAGTATAAAACAAGCTGAAGGTGGGTCAAATTCTACGAGCCATTTCCAGTTATCGCGTTGGTGCTCAACGACAGTTTACCTGCAATCGCAAGGTGAACTGCGGCAGGTTGCAGTCACCTATTAAGCTAGGTTTGAGCTTAGTTCCCGGCTTAATGCGGATGCATTTAAGTGGGTGGCGATTAGCTTGCGGTGTAACGGTCAAGCAGCGAGTTGAAAAACGTTTGAGCCATGGGAATCCATTGGTCCTGATTTTCATAGGCCCAGAAACATCCCCGAATCATTGCGAGGCAAAACAGGAATTGGAAAAATAGCACGATCGCATTTCGGCTTCGTTGGTTCCGGTAGCTGCGATTTTCCTTTTTTACTTTTTCGTTCCAGTAAGTGGCTGTGCTCAAGTTATGGTAAGTCATTTGTATCTCCGGTAGGAATCTCGATGTCTTACCGGATCGCAATCGTTGTACCAAAACGGGAATCTTGATTTTTCCGATACCTTTCACGCTTGGAAATTCCAGAATTCTGGGAAAAGCCAAGTGAATGGGACGCCTCGGATCACAAATCCAAATTTTTTAGTCGATGTTTTTTGGATTCACGACCGTTGCAAATTGGATTCACCGGCGATTCTTGGTGTCGTGAAAAATCAACATGTTCCATTTAGGCATCGTTGAGAGTCACGTTGATCGTTACTCACTGGGAATAGTCACTTCGTGGCCCATTTCTGCCAAAAGTTTTTCGATGCCTCGGTCGATGTTAACGCCAAGTACTTCTTTGTAACGGATGACTCCGTCGCCATCGATCAAGTAAACGGTGGGCCAACCTTCGACATTCCATTTATCTGCGATTGGTCCCTTGGTTCCGTTGGGGCCATTCCAAAAATGCCGCCAGTGCAGGGCTTCTTCGTTGACCGCTTCGATGGCGGTTTCCTTTTCAGCGTCGCTATTGACTCCAATCAGTACAAAAGGTTTGTCAGCTAACTCGCGTACAATATCTTGTTCATGGGCGTACATGGCTCGACAAGGAGGGCACCAGTGTCCCCAGAAATCGAGCATGACTACTTTTCCGCGGTAATCGCTTAACTTGAATGGAATATCATCAAGGTCTTTCCCTTCGATATCGGGAGCTGTTTGGCCTACCTGAAGGTGAAGCAAATCAAATCGTTCTCGTTGCGCCAGTTGTCGGTAAGTCGATTTCCCTTTTTTCAAGTCGCCGTATTTATCGATAACTTCCTGCAAGATTTCAGCCAGTTTTTCAGTTTGCTGGTTGGTTCGTTCAGCATATATGTATTCGAGTTGTTTTGGGGGAATCCGATCAGCCACTTGTGGATTCATTTTCAGGGTCGACTGAAACGTAGGCAGCTGAGCTACGTATTTTGCGTAGTCGTACATCACACTAGCCCGAATCGAATCCTTGGTCGCTTTTTCGATCATCAGTTGGTACCAACCTTCGACTTGTTCGCTCGGGATTTCTCTTTTGAATGATTCAGCGATTTTATCCAGCCGAACCCGGTCAGCGTAGTTATCTAACAGGTAGTCAATCGCTTCGACTTTTTGACCGCCCGAGCTTTGCCCGACGGCGAATAGAACCGCACTCACAGCCGACTTGGTGTTCGGGTATTTTCGAGCCAGGTCCAAAAACTTTGCCGCGTACTTGCCAGCTGGATTCGAATTGGCGAACAACGTGGCTCTTTCCTGTTCGGTGTCCAACTGATCGATTTCGCGTCTCAAGTCTTCGATGGCTGATTGGAATTCCTGATTCAATTGGTCAAATGCGGATTTGGCTTCTTCCTCATTATCAACAAATACGACGGGATTCAGCGAACGACTGACCGAGGTATCGGAAGAGTAGGTGAGTGTACGGTTGGACGCGTAGACCAAGGCCAAAAACAAGAGGCCGACGGAAATGAATCGAAGCATCATCAATGGCTCCAATAAATTGATTGGTGTTTAGGAATCGGAAGTCAAAAGCTTACACGCTACATTGCACGCTCGGATTTTTCAAATGAGACTCACGGCGTCGTGCTGTCGATGCACCATTTTTGCATAGTGCCCATCTTTCCGCATCAACTGTTGGTGAGTTCCTTTTTCGGTAATTCGACCATCTTCGAGGACAACGATCTGGTCGGCGTGGGTGATGGTCGAAAGCCTGTGTGCGATTATGAACGTTGTTCTGTCTTGAAGGAGGGTCGTCATTGATTGTTGAATCAGTTGTTCGCTTTCGGTGTCCAAATTGCTGGTCGCTTCATCGAGTATTAAAATTTGAGGATCGGCTAACAAAGCTCTGGCAATCGAAAGACGTTGTCGCTGTCCGCCAGAGAGTTTAACGCCACGTTCGCCAATGATCGCTTGATATCCGCCGGGTAATTCTTCGATGAATTCGGCGGCATTGGCCTGCTGGGCTGCAGCGATCACCTGTTCGAGGGTTGCATCTCGATTGGCGTAGGCGATGTTTTCAAACACGGTTCCATCGAACAGGAAGACTTCCTGCTGCACGACCCCGATCAAGCTACGGTAAGAATCGAGTTGGTAGTCTCGAAGGTCGACCCCATTGAGCGTGATTTGCCCGGCTCTGGGGTCGTAGAATCGGGCTACCAAATCCGTAATGGTGGTTTTTCCGGCTCCACTTCGCCCGACCAATGCGACGACTGATCCTCCCGGCACTGTAAGAGAAAAATCTTCAATGACATCTCGACTAGGATCTGAGTCAGGTTGACTTGTTGAGGAATTGGTCAAATGAGAAGGTTCATCTGTTTGTGAATCATCAGAATTCTGATAGGCGAAATAGACGGATCGAAAATTCAATTCTTCGATGACTGCTGGTGCCTCGCGTGCATTTTGCCGGTCCGGTTTGTCGATCGGGCTTTCCAGAACTTCAAAGACTCTTTCGGTAGCTGCCAGAGAGCGTTGCAATTCGGTTAACGACTCAACGATTTGCCAAACCGGATTTAAGAGCAACAATGTGTAAAATTGAAAAGCAGAAATGTCTCCAATCGTGGTTCGTTGATCCATGGGGACATTGGCTGCGATATCTGAAAGGTACCAGTAGCCGCCGGCCCAAGTGATCACTACACCAATCAACGCCATCAAGAATCCCCAGGTGCTCCAAAGGATGATTTCGCGCTTGGCCGCAAACATGCGCATACGGGTAATTAGATGGTGGCCGACCGTGTACTCTCCAGATTCTCGATGCTCCCCTCCAAAAGCTCGGACCGCGCGAATTCCCTGAAACGCTTCGCCAACTCGGCCATCGACATAGGAAACGTCTTTACGGATTGCTCGATAAATGGGGCGAATTCGCCGAATTGCAATCAGGCTGAGAATCATGATTGGAGGGATGATCCCCAGTGCCGTTAGTGCAAGTTTCCAATTTAGCGAAAACAGAATAATGACGGCCAGCAGCAAACGGAGCAGGGCGACGCCGGGTGAGATCACCGCCATTTGTAACAATCCAGTCGTCTTATTGATGTCGTCGGTCAATCGTGAGATAATTCCGCCAACTTTCATGTCTGAAAGCTGATCAAGGGGAAGCTTGATAAGGCGATCAAACAACGCCCTGCGAAGCGAAAGAATGACTCGGACGTTCAACAGGCGTTGATTCCACGATCGGGCAACACCGAGAACTCGTGTCAAAATGACAACGGCGAGGAATATTCCACCCACCAAATTGAGCTGGAGGAACCTGTCATCTGGGGACAGTTCTCCCAACAATACTTTGTCTATAATGTGACGGGCGAACAGGGGCTGAATCAGTTCGAATATGGAAACGGCGACGGCCAAGGCACTCAGAAGGCTCACCATTTTCCAGTGCGGCCACAACTGACGGATGTAGGAACGTAGGTAGCCACGACGTTTTTGCTTGTCTCGAGGCGACTTTTTTCTGGTTTCTGCGTCTTCGTTTTTCCGATGGCTTTCGAGCGTACCCTGTCTGAATTTTTCCAGAAATCGCGAATATCTTTCCCGCGACGTTTTGGCTAATGGTTGGCTGGATTCATCAGGCATATAGCTAGTTCTCAGTCGTTTTTTAAATCGTCCGGTTTCTTAGGCCAAGTTTGGCAACTACGAATGCAGTGTGGCTTCAGAGTGGTTGTTTTTTATTTTTCAAAATTTGCAATCAAAGAAGTTAACGTTTTCTGACAAATTTGCACGCCACACATTAGAATGGGAAGATAGATGTAAACTAATTGGATGGTCGTCAACAATCCCGGACCGTTTAGATCGCATCTGATAACCAGATTCTTTCTCATGGAGTGAGTCGTGCATATTCTTATCCAATGCCCTAGCTGTTCCGCGAAATTGAAAGCCCCCGCAAATATGGCGGGTCGGCAATTGTCGTGTCCCAAGTGCTCGTCGATGTTAATTGTGCCTCAACCGCAAGTCGCTCAAGTGGCTCAACCGGCTCAGTTAGAAGTGATCGACGACGATGACGTTTTTGGGATGTCTTCCAGTCCATCCCCAGTGGCTGCGACTCCTCGACCACGTACCCAAAATCAAATTCGAAAGAATTCTAAAAATCAAAAGCCGAAACGGAATACTTCCTGGGTCGCCCTTGCGGTAATTGCGGGCATTCTGATTCTGGCGTTCGCAGGTGGTCTGACATGGTTCTTCATGACTGAGAAGGCGGAAATGGCTGGCGGTGGGATCACGTTTAACGACGGGTCGGGCAGGGGACTCAACACTTTCAATAATTCGGCTCCTCGTTCCAAGCGTCAACCGGCTAAACCGGTCGTTCCGGAAGCCAATGCCTACGATAAAGGGACGAAAAACCTGAAAGAGGTTTCTTCCCAAGGAAGTAATGCTGATCTCAGCATGTCTGAATTGATCAAAAAAGTGGAACCTTCGATCGTGCGGCTGAAAGTTGAATCCATTGACGGCGAAGGGGTCGGGAGCGGATTTTTTATCGACACAGAAGGGAAAATCATCACCAACATGCACGTCATCGACGGTGCGACAAGCATTCAAGTGGAGTCCGCGGATGGAAAAAAATGTGAAGCGTTAGGTTATATTGTTAGCGACCGGTCCAAAGACCTTGCTATCATCCAAATTGAGCCCGACAAGATGGACATGGTTCCAATCGCGATCGCCGATGATTTTCCTGAAAAAGGAGAAAAAGTTGTAGCGTTCGGAGCGCCCTTGGGATTCAGTTTCTCTCAAACAGAAGGAATTGTCAGCGCGATTCGATCGGGACTTGAAATCAAACAGACTCTTGAAGAATTGAGCCGAATGGGGGATCGCACGTACGGCAATGATTTGAAGCTGGATTGGATCCAGCACACGGCAGCGATTTCAGGCGGAAATAGCGGCGGGCCGCTGGTCAATATGCGAGGTGAATTGGTGGGTGTTAACAGTTGGACGCACCCAAGCGGACAGAATTTGAATTTCGCTTCCGTCATGAAAGCCGTTGAAAAAGTCTTTTCGACTCGGGAGTCGACTCTGAAACAATTCGCCAGACCGATGACCTACAAACCGAACGTCGGTGAATTCGAATATTAGAGTTAGGGGTAACTAAGTCCCACTCAATTAGAAACTGATTTTAGGTCTGCTACGACTTCGTCGACCAGGGCGGTAACCTTCGTTGAGGACGGATAGTGTAACAACAGCACTGCTAAACCGAATCCTCCGGCGGCAAAACTGTAGATGCTATTGCCCACCAAATACAAAGTTAAATTGGCAAATGCAGCCCCTTCGGTAAGTGCGATTGCGATAATTGTCGATGTCTGAATCACGTTAAAAACTTTCTGACTTATTCCTTCGTCATCAGGACCTTGGAGGTTTGTTTTGTCGAAGCTGTTTTTCAACCCGACCATGTTTGACTTTCGAATCATAGGCGGAATCACGAATGACATCAGGTAACTGACACAGAACGCCAGACCAATCAATTGAAAAGTGCCCAATTCCTGAGTGAATTTCGGCTGTTTAGCCAGCACGTAAAACAGAATCCCCGCTGAAGCGACGCTGAAAAATCCAGCACTCCAAATCGTTTGCAAAACGCGGTGGCGGGCATTAAGTGTTGCTTCTTGATTATGATAAGCCATCAGTAACGAATCCTTGAACAGGTACTTTGTCAGTGAATATAACGAAAAATCGTTCTTAAACCGACCGGGGCTTTAGTAGGTAATTCTCGTAGTGACAATAGGCCGCAGTTCTGGTGTCGATTCATGGATTTTAGTTCGAACCAATCGCAAAAGTCTTGAAGAGGTTGTGAATTGATTGTTTGACGTGTTTCCGCCGTCCCTTCGGAACTAGGGACGCGGTGTTGTGATTGGGCCCATGGGCTCACGCCCAATGGCTTTATGATGTCGCCACTTCGTGGCCAGGATTCGATGGATTTATCGGGGGCGGAGGTGGTGCCATTCGGAGCCCAACGAACTCGAGACGTGTTTGAAGATCCGAGATTCCTAAAATTACGATTTCCAAAGGATTCTGAGGGGCCTAACCGAACATAAGAAACATTATCGGACGTTAGTGGTGGGGAGTTTTTGTTTGAGTTGGCCTCCATTTTGGACCCCGTTCAGGCGTCGATATTGTGTCGATATCCGTCATCTGTGCATCGGACTTTCAGGCTCTCGGCTATTGCTACCGCAGCGAAAATGGGACGCCGCGTTTTGGCAAATTGAATTCATGGATCGAACCAAGATTGCAGTTTGGAACAGGTTGTCAATCGTTCGTTTGGTCAAGACAATGTTGGACTTCCGATGATGCCAAAAGAGCCTGCGATCTCATGGACCACCGAATTCACTTTCTCAAACACATCGCTGCGGAAACGTTGGGAGACTCCGCGGCCAAAGTTTGGTCGGACCCAAAATTTTCGTGGAAACTCCTTTCCGACGAAAACTGGAAATGCCGCTACATTGGATTCACTGCGCTTAAAGAGGTCTGGAAACTAGACAAACCGGAGCTGGTGGGAATCGCTCGAATTTTGGCTGAAAAAGATCCACACGAACAGATTGTGATTCTCGCGCTGCGGACGCTTGGAAAGCTCAACGCAGGTTCCTATGAAACTGAATTGAGCCAGTTTCTTTCATCGGTTGTCAACGACCTTCACAGAACGGACCGAGTGAAGATTTGTGCCTACGAGTCGCTCGACCAGATTCACTCCCCAGTGAATGACTTTTTGGACTCCGCCGGCTTGGAAAAGAAAGTCAAACAGTGGAAAGAACAACTCAAAAATCTAAAATCCAAAACGGTCGACGATATTGATTGGAGTTTCGTCAATCAATTCAAAACGGATGGCTGAATCGAGGTGTGAGCAATGGTGGCTGTGATGTCCCGCTCGGCAAGCGGGACGTACTTGAGTGGGAACCGTTGTCGTAAGACTTGGGCCTTGAAACAGCGGCCGGATTTTACGCTTGTTTTTTTCTGGCGTTTTCAAGAAACGTTGGCATCGGCCGGTGAAAGTTCTCCTTCCAAAAAGACGCCAATCTTTCGAAACCTTTCGTATCGTTCGTTCAACAGATCTTCGGTTGATTTGTCTGCCAATTCGACAAGATTCTTTTTCAGGTAAGATTTCATCAGGGCAGCCATTCGGTGATGGTCGCGGTGAGCTCCGCCGAGTGGTTCTTCGATCACATCATCAACGATGCCAAGTTTTAACAAATGGCCGGATGTAAACTTGAGGGCAGTCGCTGCTTTTTCAGCATGCTCGGCACCCTTCCATAGGATGCCGGCACATCCCTCAGGGCTGATCACAGAATAATAGGCGTTTTGGAGAACTGCGACTCGGTCCCCTACTCCGATTCCAAGTGCTCCGCCACTTCCGCCTTCGCCGATCACCACGCAAATGATGGGTGTTTCCAGACGGGACATTTCGTATATGTTTTCCGCGATCACCTGGGCCTGTCCTCTTTCTTCGGCTCCGATTCCAGGATAGGCACCGGGCGTATCAATTAGGCAAATCACTGGAAGATTATATTTGGCCGCCAATCGCATTTTTGACATCGCTTTGCGATAGCCTTCGGGGTGGGCACAGCCAAAAAAGTTTTTGGTCCGATCTTTAAAGGTTCGGCCTTTTTGATGCCCAAGAACCAACACTTTGGTTCCGTCGAGCGTTGCGAAACCGACTCGAATGGCTCGGTCGTCACCAAATAATTTATCGCCGTGGAGTTCGACGAATTCATCAAACACCAGCGATAGGTAATCGGTCGTGTGGGGGCGATCTTTGTGGCGGGCAACCTGAACCGTCTGCCACGGAGATAAATCGCTGTAAATTTCTCGTGTCAGTTCCGTTAATTGGCGTTTCAATTCGCGGATTTTTTCCGCCGATTCCGCCGATTGGTCATTCGCTTTTTCCAGTTCCAGTACCTTGGCTTCAAGGTCTGACATCGGTTGCTCAAAATCGAGAAAATCCATGGGATCGCCTGTAGAAATTTGTTCGGGACCGCCTCAGTATATTTGCGTTTGAGAATCTGTTGAAGTCAAATCCGCAATTACCGAAAGCAAATTTACACTTCGATTATGCATCGAAGCGGGTTGATGCTGCCGCCTTTTAGAGTAATCCAGCAACTCTAAAGGCGATTGAAAAATCGCTGTTTAGACTTTCAACCACGAGTCGTGACTGGAAGAAAGCCGAAAGCCCTCCCCGGCCGATACCCTGTCCGACTCTCCCGTTGGGGAGGATAGAGTAACGAATATCCGGTAATTGCCTAAGGTTGTCTCCCAACGTTGCCTGCCAACGTTATCGCTTGAAACCTTCCGGGCGTTTTCCTGGTTTAAAGATTTGGATCTTCTTAAATTCGTGGAGAAATTCGTGCATAGATTGGTAACGGTCGTCTGGCTTTTTAGAAAGCATCTTTCGAACGACCTCGGCCATATCGGAGGAACAATCGCTGAAGGCTTCGAGATTTGGGATGGAAGCAGACAGGTGCTTTTGCAGTAATTCATCAGGCGAGTTGGCTGAAAACGGAGTCTTCCCTGCTAACAACTCAAAAATGACGCAACCAAAACCATAAACATCGGATCGAATATCGGGGTGTTTTCTTCGGATTTGTTCCGGAGCCATGTAGCTTCGAGTGCCCCGGATCGTTTTTGGGCGGCCCCCCAATAAAGCCGACAAGCCACCTTTCCGGGCTTTTACACCGATCGAAAAGTCGATTAATTTAACGTTGGCTTCTTCGTCAGCAAGAAAGTTATCTGGTTTTACATCGCAATGAATCCAACCCTGATCATGCATATGCTTTAAACCGAGGGCACATTTTCGAATGATGGGTGAAAGATTTGGGTAAAGAAGATCGTGGCTTTCTCGCATCGCAATTTTCAAGTTCCGGGCATGAAATAACTCCATTGCGATTAATGGAATCCCGGCATCATCGTGATAACCAAAAATTTCAATCACGTTGGCATGTTTTAGAGTAGCACCGACGTTGGCTTCGTGCTTTAACGCAGCAATCTGGTCTTTGTCGGTTCGATAGTCTTGCAACAAAACCTTCAAAGCAATTCGCGCATTTTCTCCAGTTCGAGACGCTTCCCAAACCTGTGTGGTTGATCCGGCTCGAATCAGCCTCAACAACTGGAAGGGTCCAATAAAATCTCTGCCGACCGACACAGGCAACTCAATGTAAAGCAGTGCAAATATTTGGATTTCGACGTCGCAAACCGAATGATGGTTGGTGAGCCGAATTCAGCCAACCGAATTGGCTTTCTTCATTTTAGTCCGATTTTTGCCTGAGATACAGGAGGACATTGCTGGGCCCGAGTGAAAGTGCAACTAGGTAACCAAAATGCCGAAAAAAGCGCATCAACTCCCCTGCCCCGCTTTCGATTTTGTTGTTTTGATCGGACTCTCATGAAATTGACGTGTCGAGCCGTCGACTTAGGCGACGGAGGTTAAACGTCGAATCCGAGAGCACCAAAAATGGCATACCCAAAAAAGATGGCGTACAAGAAGCAGAAAAACCAACCGGTTTTGCGAGTGATTCGGCCCATTTTCCACATCATTAACATTGCTGTGACGGTCAAGCCGAAAAGAAAAATACGCAGGCCAAAAACGCCCCGAAATGTTTCCCCGTTTTCTTCGGTCAATTGCACCGGTTGCCAGTCGTTCAAATAGCAACTGACGATCAAGGGGATCGACATACCGATGCAGATATCAAATATGTTGGATCCAAAAACGTTGGAAACTGCACCGGAGTCGTCGCCGCGGGTGGCACTTCCGAGCGACATGAATGTATCGGGAATTGACGACACCGCAGCGGTTAAAATGACAGCCACAAAAAAAGGTGCTACGCCAAGCGTTTTAGCCGATTCGTTGGTCAGTTCGACTAACAAGTAACAGGCAAATGCAGCTACCAGCGTGGCAACAATAATGATCATAGTCGCTGTGAACGAAGTTAGCCCAATTTCGAACCTGCCAAAAAATAGACTCGCCGTCCCACCTGCTTCCGCTGTAGTAATCTGCCCCTGATTCAATTGGACTCGATATTTTCGCGTTGCCAGATACAGGTGCCCCACATAAACCGCATAGGCCATTAGGGCGACAAGTCCCATCCACCAGTGAAGCTTGGGTTGAAACAAAAATGCCAGTAGCCCAAACTGAGTCACGATGACCCACATGCCGTCTCGATTGACGACTTCTTTTGAAATTTCAATGTAGGGTTTTTCCCGGCGGCAATAAGAAACGGCAATTGCGCAAACCGCCGGAATCAAAATCAGGTTATAAATCGAACTACCGGCACACGTGGCGATCGTGGAACCGTAACCTTCGGCACTATCAAGTGCCTGCTGGGCTGAATCTTGACTGCTGGTCAATGCAACGCTGACAAAGAAAAGTCCGGTAAACAATTCCGGCATGCTGCTGGCGATCGCATCGAGCGTGGCTCCACGAACCGAAGAAGGCCATCTTAATTGAATGCCGACCCACTGAGCAGCGTCGGCAAATGGATCACATGCCTCTGAAATCAGAACCGAAATCGAAGTGGCCGCCGAGAGGATAAAGGCAACTTCGATCCAAAAGTTGCCATCGCGAAAAAAGTATAATCCGGTCGTTGCGAAAACGCTGCATAAAAAAATTCTGACCGATGTCAGCCAGCCCGGAATCACCGAAGAATCACTTTCGCCATTTTCACTGATTTCATTCATCATAAATCACGTGATCAAGAAACAGACCATTCGCCGGGGCGGTTTGGCCTCCCAAGCTTCGGTTTTTTTGTTCAATCAACCAGCGGACCCATTCGGGCTGCTGACGTTCTTTTCCTACTTCGACCAAACATCCAACAATATTGCGAACCATGTTGTACAAAAATCCGTTTGCCGACACCGTGATCTGAACCGTAGGGAATCCATTGTCCACTTGCGATTCGACATGAAGCCTGAAAATAGTGCGAACGGTCGAGTTGACATCGGATCCAGCACTTTGAAAACTGGCGAAATCCTGTTTCCCTGTTAGCAAAACCGCTGCCTCGGCCATCGCCGTAACATGGAGGTCTCCCGGCAAGAACCAACAAGTTCGTAATCGTAGGGGATCCTGAATCCTTCCATATTGCAAGTGATAACAATAAGTTTTTTCGACAGCATCGCGGATAGCATGAAATCCATTGGGCGCTTCTTGGACCCGAGTGACCGCGATGTCGTAAGGGGTGTAAGTGTTGAGAGCCCGTAAAATTCGCTCGGGCGGCAGTTGATTTTCCGTTTTCAGGCTGCAAACCTGAGCCAATGCGTGGACACCAGCGTCGGTCCGACCACTGGCAGTGATCCGAATCTTTTCAGAAGTAAATCGCGTCCAACCTTCTTCCAGTTTTTGTTGAATCGAGACCCCGTTGTTTTGAATCTGCCATCCACAATATTCGGTACCGTCGTAGGCGACAGTCAACTTTAGGTGCCGCATTTTGCAAATTTGCCCGCTACCAGCAGTTCGGCAATTTGGACCGCGTTGGTTGCGGCACCCTTTCGAAGATTGTCACTGACGCACCAGAAAGCTAGGCCGTTTTCGCAGCTCAGATCTTTGCGAATTCGACCGATGAAAACTTCGTCACGATCATCGCTGTTGCTCGGCATCGGATAAACTCCGCTGGGCAAGTCATCCATCACGATGATTCCTTCGGTCGATTCGAATAGCTGTTTGGCCTGTTCGACGGAAATAGGTGTTTCTGTTTCAATCAAAATGGATTCGCTGTGACAGTTGGAAACCGGCACCCGCACGCAGGTGGGACAAACCTGAATCGATTCGTCACCGAAAATTTTTCGCGTTTCCCAAACCATTTTCATCTCTTCCGAAGTGTAGCCTTCGTGCTTGGGAGAACCGATTTGAGGGATCACGTTGAAAGCAATAGGGTGGGCAAAGGCTTGGTAATTCCAATCCTTGCCAGCTAACGAGCTTCGAGTACCTTCGACCAAGTCTTCTTGTCCAGCCACACCGGATCCGCTGGTTGCCTGATAAGTTGACACGACCACTCTTTTGATCTTTGAAACATCGTAAAGCGGTTTCATTGCGACCACCATTTGAGTCGTGCTGCAATTGGGACTGGCAATAATTCCCTGATGGCCTTCGATCGCTTCTGGATTGACTTCGGGGACAACCAATGGGACATGGTCCAGCATTCGGTGGTAACCACTTTCATCAATTACCACTGCATCTCGTTCGACCGCCCAAGGAACAAACTGAGCAGCCACGTCATCAGGCGTGCTGCCGATCACCAAATCAATGTCTTCGAATACATTCGGTTCAAGCAACTGGATCGTGTGTTCTTCTCCTTTAAACGAAAGTTTTTTGCCAGCCGATCGTTCCGAAGCAAGAAAAGTGATAGTTTCGTAAGGAAAATTTCGCTGTTCGAGCAATTGTCGAACCAGTCTTCCGACGGCTCCCGTCGCTCCTGCGATAGCAATTCTTGCTGCCACGGCAGCCTCTACTTTCTTAAGTGGATCGGATGTCTTTCGATTCCGATCTGATTGGAACTTTAAAAAACTTAAAATGAAAAGCTCGATTCCGACCGTCGAACCCTTACCGCAAATTAGCGAGTAGGATTCTTTTGATTTCTCTAATCTGTTTGGAATTCGAGTGTTTGGTTTCGAATCGGGTGCAGCTTTTAGACCCACAGTATAGGTCGGATCTGTGGCGACCGAAATAACCATCCATCAGTGCACGCACCCGCGGTGAATTGGCAATCAATCGCATGAGTTTGAATTGCTTTGGGTCAAGCCGGTGGATTGAACCAACGATTCAGACTGTTTGCTGGACCACCATGATCGGAACCACTCCGGTTCAACAAATGCCAGGTTTCCGACCAACATGATCAATCCAAAAGTCATCATTCCCATAGTCAGCCCAATTCCCAAATGAATCGGAATTGCCAAAGCCAGCATGACGGGGCGTGTCAATGGCGACCATATCAAAGCGGGGTAGCCGACTTCCCAAACCAAAGTACCCAGCGTCAGGACCGCAACCAGCCACATCGCACCAGACAGCCAGGTCATATCGATCGTTTGGTATTCGTAGCTTGCCATGGCTCCCCAGATCGCTTCCCCTGTAATCCAGGTTTCTCCCTGTAGCTTTCCGACGCCTGCAAACAGGTAAACGACACACATATGGATTTGGATGAATCGCGTTGCGATGTTGTTCCAGACAGTACCTCGATGAGATCCTCGAATCCAATTTCCATTCTGTTTGTAACAATCGATTGAACAAGAATCACCGCTATTGCTAATGGCCAAATAAAGACAAAGAAAGCTTGCGATTTGGTCGAGCCCGAACAGGGCTCCCATCCCACGATTCGCGTAAGAAATCACTAAAATCGCGGTCAGAATCGCGGTCCACCGGGTCCATAGACCGATCGTGAACATGATAACGATTGCGATTCCTACCCAGTGAATCCACCAAAATTGAACGGGATCGACCCAGTCAAAAAGACTCCACGCAAATGCAGTTCCGAACAGTTGGTTACGATATTCGGACGGTATCAATCCATCGCCTGATAAGAATATCAATCCGCCAGTACACCAGATGAGATGAGAATAAATCACGATGGTGCCCGTTAGAATTCGAATGATCGCTAACGTGAGCGAATCTCGATTTGAAAACCAGAATTGATTCCAGGACCGGTTACACGATTGAAACCAAGCAGCGATTTGATATGGCGAATGGGAGATATTATTCACTCGCGATCTCCTCGATCGGAGCTTCGTAGCGAATTTGGACCTCGTTGTTACGATAGTCTGAAATCACGATGGGACTAGATAAAAGAGATGGGTCATCGAGTCGGATCCCTGCTTGGAATTCTTCTGGAAATGGCAGGGCCCGTTCTTGGATTGAGATCTCCAAAC